>PWRZ01000130.1 GCA_003563385.1 Syntrophomonadaceae bacterium | reverse complement strand
TCGGACGCTACAGCGAGGTATTCAACCCCGGCACCGCACCCGCTCAGCCTCTTGTAAAGGCAGGGGCCGCTTTCAAGGTCAAGGATGAAGTGGTAGAACTGAAAGGGCCTGTTTTTTTTCTTTCTATCCAGGTACAGCTCCACCAGGCGGTCGTATTCCCTTTCCAGGCGTCCCAGGTTTTCTTCCCGCAGGGCATAATCACTATCTTCCCCGGCCACAACCGGTTCAAGTGAGAGCGCATTCAAACCCAGCTCCAGCAGGTAAGCTACATCACTGCAAAAATCCAGGTTGTACCTGGTAAAAGTGCCCCTGACAAAATAATTGGTGTGTCCCCTGCTCTGCAGGAACTCCATGCTCCTCTGTAGCACCTCTGCATGGGAACCGCTCCCGCCGGGGCGCCTTCTCATAAAATCGTGGACCTCGGGCCTGCCGTCGAGGCTTAATATAACATTGATATCCTTCCGGTTCAGAAAAGCGGCGATGCTGTCATCGAGAAGACAGGCATTGGTGGTAAGGGTAAAGCTGATCTCTTTTCCCTTTTTGGCAGTCTCTTCCGCGGCATAGTTGACCGTTTTTTCAACCACGGGAAAATTCAGCAGGGGTTCACCCCCGAAAAAGTCAATTTCCACGTGGCGTCCCCCTTCCTGCCGCAGCAGGAAATCAACCGCTTTTTGGGCTGTTTCCCAATCCATGCGCCGATAGCGGCGGCCCCTGTTTTCAGCGGCAAAGCAGTACCGGCAGCTTAAATTACAGTCTTCTGCTACAAAAAGAGAAAGAGATTTAACGGCGTAAGAAACGGGGCCGTCCGGCTCCCTAAAAGGAGAAGGAGCCAGCAAAAGGCTGGCTTCCCGGAGTTCGTCCACTTCCCGCAGTGCTGTATCAATATCGCCGGGGGAATACTTTGGGCCCAAAATATCCTTTATTTCTTCACCCTTTTTCCCCTGCCGGAACAAATCGATAACATCCCAGCCGAGCTCGTCAACCGCGTGCAGGGAGCCGCTGTTGACATCGTAAACAAGATTAAGCCCCCTGTAGCTGAACATGTGCACGTCGGCATATCTTCTTCGAGCTGGAAAAACAGTGCTCATCTATACCACCGGCCTTTTAAAACAATAAAATTCCGGAGCCGTTTAAGGGCTGATTACTATTTTGTATCCCCTTCCTGCTTCTGGCGGCACAGCTGGTTGCTGACGGTAGAGGATGTCTTGCACGCAGACTGGCAGGAAGCCTGGCACTCCCTGCAGTCAATATTTGCCAGTTCCTGCAGGTTGCCTTTTTTAACAATTCTAACGTGGGCCATGATAAAATACTCCCTTCCGCTCATTATTTTATTTGAACCTGCCGCTCTGGCAGTATTGTTTCCTTTATCCATCTATTCATCATTCTATCTCCATCTATTTTGACCGTCAAGAAAAAGAAAATAGCCCTGCCCGTAGGGCGTTACGGAGTTACCCTATTACTTATCACCAGCAAGCTCCAGAGAGAGGTCCAGGGCCCTGCTGCCGTAGGTTAGGTAACCCAGTGATATAAGGTCCACTCCGGCAGCAGCTACTTCGGGAAGCATGGCAAAGGTGATCCCGCCGGAGGCCTCCACAATGCTCTTACCGTTTACTATCTTTACCGCTTCAGCCATTTCCGTCACGGGCATGTTGTCGAGCATGATCAGCTCCACACCGCAATCTACAGCTTCACGGACATCCTCAAGAGAGGACGTTTCCACCTCGATCTTAACAGCAAAGCTTAAGCGGCCCCTCACCCGGCGCACGGCCTCGCTGATGGATCCCGCCCCGCGGATGTGGTTATCCTTGATCAAAACCATATCGGAGAGGTTGAAGCGGTGATTTTCCCCTCCCCCAACCCGCACGGCGTATTTCTCCAGTATCCTCAGTCCGGGGGTCGTTTTTCGCGTATCCACTATACGGGCCCCGCTCCCGGAAATGCTCTTTACAGCCAGGCGGGTAGCTGTAGCTATCCCCGACATCCTCTGCAAAAAATTTAGGGCAACGCGCTCCCCCTTCAAAATGCCGCCAACTGGCCCTCTCAAAATGGCCAGGCAGTCGCCGGGGGCAATTTCGTCACCGTCTTCAACCATGGATTGAAAATGGATCTCCCCATCAACCTGGGCAAACACCTCCCTGGCCAGCGCCAGCCCGGCGGCCACGCCGCTCTCCCGGGTAACAATGGCCGCTTCCCCTCTTTCATCGCTAAAAATACTGTCCGTTGTGAGGTCCCCGCTACCCAGGTCTTCGGCCAGTGCAGCGGCAACAATTCCTCCATAATGTAGCCGGTACATTTTTTTCACTCCCCGCTCCCCGCTCCCCGCTCCCCGCTCCCCGCTTTACCTCATCTCATCCCATCTAGCGCACCAGGTAACCGGCCCGCTCCAGCTTATTGACAACATCTTCCAGAATGTGCCTATCCGGCGCTTCAATTGTATGCAGGTGTATGCCGTCTGTAAGTGCTGACAGCGGAAGGGCCTCCGTCTCCTGCAGCTTATCGATGAAATGAAAAAGGTCCCTGCGGCTGGCTATCATCAGGTTGCAGCGCAGTTCTCCATAAACAGGGTGCTCTACAATTACATCGAGGGCCCTGGCACCGCCATCAACTATAATGAGCAGCTCATCTTCTATTTGCTCCTTGTTGTGCCGGCAGGCCACGACCGCACGGGTCCAGCTTTCCTGCTGCACTTCCGGGATGAGGTAGCCGCTCGGGGTAGCCAGGACCTGTTCTCCCGAAGCCCTCAAAATGGCGACATCCTGAACAATAACCTGGCGGCTGACACCAAATCTTGCTGACAGCTCCATGCCGGTAACCGGCCGAGACTCTTCCCTGAGCATGTTCAGTATTGCCAAACGCCTTTTTCCGGAATCCATCGATGATCACCACTTTATGATAGCTTCTTCACAACCTTCCCAAATCCTGCCCCGGTCGCACAAAGATGGGGCCTTCACTCACCTTGGCTTCAAGGACTTAAGGGCCTTCCTTTCAAAGCGCTCTTAAAAGAACGGACGGTGCTCTTGATCGCTTCCGCCATGGCGCCGCTATCGTCGTTGTTTCTTTCCACTTCGCGCACCAGTGCGCTCCCCACTATAACGCCATCGGTGTGGCGGGCCGCTTCAACGGCCTGCTGGGGCGTCGATATCCCGAACCCGGCCAGGAGCGGAAGGGCTGTATACTTCCTGGCTAAAACGGCCAGCCCGTCAAGCTGCCCGGAGAGGCTTTCTCTTACCCCGGTAACACCGGTAAGGGAGACACAGTAAAGAAACCCTCTCGAACCGTGCACTATTTTAGCGATGCGCTCTCCCGGGGTGGTGGGCGCCAGGAAGTCGATAATAACCTGGTTGTTGTCGTGGGCGTGCTTCTTAACCGCGGACTGCTCCTCGTAAGGAAGGTCGGGCACAATCACGCCATCAGCACCACTTCTTTCAGCGCAGCTAAAAAAGCGCTCCGCCCCCATTTTATACACGGTATTATAATAGGTCATCAGCAGCACCGGCACATCTGCATAGCGCCTTAAATCCTCGACCATTTCCATTATATCATATACATTGGTACCGTTTTTCAAAGAACGCTGCGCCGCTTTCTGTATGGCCGGACCGTCGGCGAGCGGGTCGCTGAAAGGTATCCCTATCTCCAGTATATCCACTCCCCCGTCGAGGGCACTACGGCACAGCTCCCGGGAAGCTTTCAAGTCCGGGTCGCCGCCCATTAGATAAGCGGCCAGGGCTTTTTCCTCCTTCAGCAGCAGCCTGGAGAGCTCCCTTTCGAGCCTGTTTTCCTTTGGCAGTTCCGTTTCTGCCTTCTGCATGCAAACCACCCCCTCTTCTTTACATGTTCCTGGTAATAATACCGAGGTCCTTGTCACCCCGCCCGGAGAGGTTGAGGACAATAATGCTGTCCGATTTTTCTTCCCTGCTCAACCTGTCCGCCAGCTGCGGCAGGTAAGCGATGGCATGGGCGCTTTCCAGTGCCGGGAGGATGCCCTCTTTTTCGCAGAGCAGCCGGAAAGCTTTTAGGGCCTCATCGTCGCTCACGGAAACATATTCGGCCCTCCCGCATCCCTTTAAATAGCTGTGCTCCGGGCCGACACCGGGATAATCCAGGCCGGCGGAAACAGAGTGCACCGGGGAAACCTGCCCGTATTCATCCTGCAGCAGAAAACTGAGCGCCCCGTGCAAGACTCCCGGAGAGCCCATCTGCAGGGTGGAAGAATGTTCCGTCCCCTGCAGGCCTTTGCCGCCCGCTTCTACCCCTATGAGCCGCACGCTCTCATTTCTGACAAAGGGATAAAAAAGGCCCAGGGCGTTGCTGCCGCCGCCTACACAGGCTACCAGGTAGTCCGGCAGCGTTCCCTCACGGCTGCGCACCTGCCTTTTTACCTCCCGCCCGATTACGGACTGGAAATCCCTCACCATCACCGGGAAAGGATGGGGGCCAACGGTGGAACCGATTATATAGTGCGTGTTTTCAATGGTGGTGATCCACTCCCGCAGGGCCTCGTTAATGGCCTCCTTCAGCGTTCGTCTGCCGGCGGTAACCGGCCTGACCTCTGCCCCCAGCAGCCTCATGCGGAAAACGTTCGGCTCCTGCCTGGCCATGTCCTCTTCCCCCATAAATACAGTGCACTCCAATCCCAGAAGTGCGGCGGCGGTGGCAACGGCCACGCCGTGCTGGCCGGCTCCCGTTTCGGCTATTACCCTCTTCTTTCCCATGTGCCTGGCCAGGATACCCTGGCCCAGGGCATTGTTTATCTTGTGGGCACCGGTATGACTCAGGTCTTCCCTTTTCAGGTACAGCCGGGAAAGGCCCAGGTGCTCTCCCAGCCTCCCGGCACGGTAAAGCGGGGTGGGGCGCCCGGCATAATCGGAAAGGTGCTCTTTCAATTCCACTTGAAAAGAGCGCTCCTTTTTTATGCTGAAATAAGCATCTTCCAGTTCCAGCAGGGCCGGCATAAGCACTTCTGGCACGAACCGCCCCCCGAAAGGACCGAAATAGCCCCTTTTATCGGGCATTTTTTGTGCCGCCATGCCGCCGGCCATCTTTTCGCTTGAAGAACCGCTGCCTGCTGCTGTGCTGTACGGCAAAACTATCACTCCCCCTGTCTCGGTTCAGAATTGAAGTTCTTCATTGAAGCTCTCTTCCCAGCGCCGCACCTGGCTAATAAATGAACGTATCTTTGCCCTGTCCTTGCAGCCTTTCGTTTCCACGCCGCTGCTGACATCGACCCCGTACGGCCTTACCAGGTGCAGGGCTTCGCAGATGTTTCCCTCGTTCAGCCCCCCGGCCAGTATCAGCGGCACGGCACTTCTGCTGAAAGGGACTGCCATATTCCAGTCAAAGGTCTCCCCACCGCCGCCTTTTTTACCGGTATAGGCCGTGTCCAGCAAAATGGCGCTGGTCCCATATTCGGCGCATCTTTCCGGCAGCAGAAAAGGATGCGCCGCAAATGCCTTGATAACCTTGTACTGCCGAAAGCGCCGGCAGTATTCTTTAGTCTCTTCCCCGTGAAACTGCAGCGTATCCAGCCCGCAAAAAGCGGCTGTTTCCTTAACAACATCCTCCCTTTCATTGACAAACACTCCAACCCTGCCGATGAAAGGGGGTATCCTTTCCACTATCCGCGCCGCCTCCTCAGGTGCGATGCGGCGGGGACTGGGCGCGAAGAGGAAACCGAGGGCATGCGCCCCCTCTTCCACCGCCGCAAGGGCCTCCTCAACAGTGCCGATCCCGCAGATCTTAACACGAACAGAAAACATTTTTGCCCAGCAGCTCCTTTATCTTCTCAGCCGGGTTAATGCTCGTAACGAGGCTTTTCCCCACCAGGATGGCATCCACGCCGGCCTGCTCCTTCAGCAATTTTACCTGCTCATGGCAGTAAATACCGCTCTCCGAGATAAGGACCCTGTCGCGCGGCACATAAGGCCCCCAGCGCAGCGTCCTGCAAATGTCCACCTCCATGGTGGTGAGGTCACGGTTGTTCACGCCGATTATCTCGGCCCCGGCCCGGGCAGCTTTAAAAATATCCTCCTCCCGGCCCGCTTCGACCACGGCGGTCATTCCCAGCTCTTCGAGCAGCCCCAGGAATCTTTTCAGCTCCGCCGAGGCCAGCAGGGAAGTTATCAGCAGCACGGCATCGGCACCCATGGCCCTGGACTCATAAATCTGGTACTCGTCAACGATAAAGTCTTTTCGCAAAACCGGCACGCCCACCGCTTCTTTAACGGACCTGAGGTGTGAAGGGCAGCCGGCAAAATACTTCTTCTCAGTAATTACCGATATTGCCGAAGCACCCGCACTTTCGTAAGCACGGGCAATGTCGCTAAGGCGGCAGCTTTCTATCACGCCCGACCTGAACAACCCCTGGGAAGGAGAAGCCTTCTTTATCTCGGCAATTACAGCCACCGCGGATAAATTCTTCTTTAAAGCCCTCTTTAAGCTTACAGTGGGCGGAGCCGAGAGCAGCTGCTCCATGATCAACGGCAGCGGGTATTCTTTCTTCTGCCTGATAACCTCGCTCCATTTACTCGCCGCTATTTCCTTGAGCATATACGGCCACCTTCCTCGAATATAGTACCAGAGACTGGAGCTTGCTGTAAGCCGCTCCCGAGTCTATAGAACTCCCGGCCATGGCAACGCCCTCCTCGATGCTTCCCGCCAGGCCGGACACGTATATGGCCGCTGCGGCATTCAGGAGCACCACGTCCCTGCGGGGACCTCTCTCCCCCTGCAGTATCCCCAGGCAGATACGAGCGCCGGCGTCAGCATCTCCGTCCAACAGCAGGGTTTCCGGCGAGGCCCTCGAAAAACCGTAATCTTCCGGTGAAATATAGGTGGTACTCAGCTTCCCGTTCTGCAGTTCGGTGATCTTTGTGCGCGCGGTGATCGATATCTCATCCAGTCCATCTTCCCCGCATACGACCAGGGAGTGCTCCGACCCCAGCGAAGCAAGAACGGCAGCCATTATATCTGTAAGCTTCTCCTCGTAAACCCCCAGCACCTGCCTCCCTGCCGTTGCGGGGTTGTTAAGCGGCCCCAGGATATTGAAAATAGTCCTGATACCGAGGGCCTTTCTGGCCGGAACGGCCCGCGCCACGGCCGGATGCATCAGCGGGGCGTAAAGGAATCCAAGGCCGAAATCGTTCAGGCAGCGCTCCAGGTCACCCGGCGCCAGCTCGACGTTTACACCAAGCGCTTCCAGCAGGTCCGCACTGCCGCACCGCCCCGAAACGGCCCTATTCCCGTGCTTGGCCACCGTCACCCCCGCCCCGGCGGCCACAAGTGCACTCACAGTCGATATGTTGAAGCTCCCCTTCATGTCACCGCCGGTCCCGCACGTATCCACAAGCGGCTCCCTGTCCACAGATATCCTGACACTGTGGCGGCGGATGGCCCGGCAGCTCCCCAAAATCTCGGCGTCCGTTTCACCCTTGCAGCGCAGTGCCATCAGGTAGGCTGCCACCTGAGAATCCAACAGCTCCCCGGCCATTATTTTTTCCATGACCCCTTCCGCCTCTTCGGCGCTCAGGTCCTGCCCCCTGGCCAGCTTTTCCAGTATCTCGCTGATCATGCTTAGCCCCGCACCGCTTCGGGGCATTCACCTCCTTGAAGGCTCTTCAACGGTAGGAGCCCGTAATGGCGGCAGAAGTTATAAAGAAGCACGCTGCCGTGCGGCGTAAAGAGGGATTCCGGGTGAAACTGCAGCCCTACCATGCCCGTATAGACGGCGTGGCGCAGGGCCATCACTTCACCGTCTTCCGTGGAGGCTATCACCTGCAGGGAAGAGGGCAGCGTCTCCCTTTCCAGCAGCAGGGAATGATAGCGCATGGCCTCAAAAGGCGAACTTATACCTTCAAAAATACCATCGCCGTTGTGGTAAACAAGCGATGTTTTGCCGTGCATGATGTTGGAGGCCCTGGTAACCTTCCCACCGAAGTAAGCCCCCACAGCCTGGTGCCCCAGGCATATACCGAGAACCGGCAGCTTATCCTTGAAATGACCGACCGCCTCCAGCGTCAGGCCGGCGGAGCGGGGCTCTCCCGGACCCGGAGAAATAACAACCGCCTTCAGGGGCATCCGGTCGAGCTCCTCAAACGTAAAAGCGTCGTTGCGCCGCACCGCAACCTCCAGGCCCATTGAGCCGAGGCTCTGGGCCAGGTTAAAAGTGAAAGAATCATAATTATCAATAATTAATATCATTTTCCCACTCCCCTGCCATTTGGATAGCCCGCAGTGAGCCGGCCATCTTATGTTCGGTTTCCTCGTACTCCCTGGAAGGATCCGAATCGAGCACAATTCCCGCTCCCGCCTGCACGTAAGCAGCCCCCTCCTCCATCAGTACCGTTCTTATGGTAATACAGGTATCCATATCCCCGTCAAAGCCAACGTATCCGACAGCCCCGGCATACGGCCCCCGGGGAAGCTGCTCCAGCTCGGCAATTATTTCCATGGCCCTTACTTTCGGCGCACCGGAAACAGTCCCCGCGGGAAAAACAGCCCTCAAGAGGTCCGCAAAATCAAGCCCCGGCCTGATCTCGCCTTTAACCTCGGAAACGAGGTGCATAACATGGGAAAAGTACTCCACCTCCAGCAGCTTGGTAACCTCCACAGTCCCATAACGGGAAACCCTGCCGATATCGTTCCTTCCCAGGTCAACAAGCATCATATGCTCGGCCCTTTCCTTTTCGTCCCTGCTCAACTCCGCGGCGAGGCTGGCATCCCCCTTTTCATCAATCCCCCGCGGCCTGGTCCCCGCTATCGGCTTGGTATAGGCAAATCCATTTTCAAGCCTCACCAGCATCTCCGGAGAAGAACCGACCAGTTGAAAATGGGGAAATGACAGGAAAAACTGGTACGGTGACGGGTTCAGGCTGCGCAGGGCACGGTAAACTGTTAAAGGATGGGCCGTGGTTTTCTGCTGCGCCCGCCTTGAGAGGACAACCTGGAAAATATCCCCTGCCCTGATATAGTCCCTGGCCTTCTCAACAGCGGCGGTATAGGCATCCCTGGCGTAGATGCCCCCGTGGACACTCTCGCGGAGGCCACCGCGGACTCCCTCACTGAGCGCGCCATCTCCGGCACCGGCAGCCCGGGAGCAGTTCTTATGATAAAAATCATGCCGGCACCCGCAGTCAAGACGGTTTAAGCGTTTAAAAAGAGACTGCAGCTCCACGCAGGCACTGCTGTATGCTGCGGCCGGGTCCTTTTTATCCTTAATCCTGGCCAGGTAAATCCCCGTCATCAGGTGCTTCCTGTGGTCGTATATAATAATCTTTCCCGGGAAGTAAAAATAGCACAGCGGCCATGCGCTCTCATCCGGCAGCCCGGTTACTTTTTCCCACTTCCCCACAGCATCATATGAGATATAGCCGACTGCCCCGCCCCGGAAAGGAGCAAGCTCTTGCGGCTGGTAAACCCTGTCGCTCTCCAGGATGTCCTTTAATACCTTCAAAGGGTCCCCACCGTCCCGCCATCGCTCACCTTTCTCCCCCTGCACAAGCGTCTCTCCTCCGCCGGCAGAAAGGCTGCGGAACGGTTCAACGCCGATTATGGAATACCTTGATTTTTCCCCCAGCTCTCCGCTCTCCAGCAGGAAACTCTCTCCCGTTTCTCCCTGGAAAGCAGCCAGCTTTAAGTAAATTGAAATAGGCGTTTCCAGGTCGGCAGGAGCTGTCTTGTAAACGGGTATGATATCGTATTCCCCGGCCAGGCTGCAAAACTCTTTTTCACCCGGTTTAAACACCCGGTACACCTCGCTTTCCGCCATTAACTTAAAAAACCTTCCGTCCATTAAGGACGGAAGGTTACTTCCGCGGTGCCACCCCACTTAAAGCCGCAGCAAAAGTACGACTTTCACTCTTTGTAAAGTACGGGAGAAATCACAATATTAAATATACTGCCTCCGATACCCCGTCTTTTTTAACGGTAAGACTTTCCGCAAGAGCCTACTTGGCTGCACCAACCCCTACAGGAGAAACGGGGACAGTACAGTGTTCGGTCTTTTTCTACGGGGCCCATTCGGTAAGAGAACATTTTACCGGATTCCCACCAGCCGCCGGCTCTCTTGGAAAACTTCCCTTACTTACTCTTCCCCTGCATCGAATTTGCCTCTTAACTTTTAAGATATGCTAACACATTATCCCCCCGTTGTCAACATTTATTTGAGCATTTAAGCAACCCCGGCAGCGAACTGCGGGCTGCTGGCAGCGGGCTGCCGGCTGCGGGCAAAGTGATCTTGGAGGTAATATGTGCTGCTATAGTGGCATAAAAAAGATATAAGAACAGGGACTGGCCTGGTTTTAACTTTAAACCCGAAAGGAGGCCGGCATACCGCCCGCTATTAACGGCGTGATGCCTGTAGACAATGCTGTACTGGAAAGCCGTTTCCACAACTTTCCTGCTGGTGCTCCTGGCGGAGCTGGGGGACAAAACGCAGCTCTCCATACTCCTGCTGGCTGCACAGGACAAACCTGCTTGGGGTGTATTCCTGGGCGCAGCTGCAGCACTCCTGGTAACGACCCTGCTTGCCGTGCTCATCGGCGCAGGACTGGCCCGCTATCTTCCGATAGCCTACATACAAAAAGGAGCAGGCGCGGCCTTCATCGCAATCGGCCTTCTGCTCCTCTGGGGAAGATTTTGATTTATTTTATGAATTTATTCCCAGGATACCGCCAAGCGCCCCAAAAGAGAAGCCCATCAGAAACCTGCCAATGATATTCACACCTATCTCCATACCCGGGACCAGGAACAAATTAAAAAAGATGACAATAAGGACATAAAATATGCCCGTCATCCCTCCCCTGAGCCATCCTTTTTGATCTACCCTTTTGCCGACATAAACAGAACCGAGCATTATGCTGATCAGGGTAATCCCAAAAACAAGATAGGGGACAAAGACCTCTGAAAGTGGCGTGAAATACATTACCGCCGAGCATAACACCAGCAAAGCAAATGTGGCGGCCATTGCAACCAGCAAGCCCCTCAATATCAAGTAGGGCAAATAATAAGGCAGCATTATTTCGCCCTGGGCCGTAGAGCGCCTGTTGTGCATGGCGGCAACCTCCTGGTCTTTAACGGGTCAACACTTTAAATGCCGTCCCTATGCTTTATATATGCCTCCTTTAAAACAGTTATTCCCCCCGGCCCTAAAATAATGGGCAAATTGGCCATCATTCCCCCACAATCCGGCCGACGCTGGTTTTGTCCATTTTGACATTGACGTTATCGGCAATACGCACCACTATTGTGTCATCTTTCATCTCTTTAACTATACCGTAAATACCACCCACGGTGACGATGCGGTCGCCTTTTTTCATCCTTGAGAACATTTCCTTTCTCTTTTTCTGCTGCTGCTGCTGCGGCCTGATAAGCAGGAGGTAAAATATACCAAACAGCAAAATTAGTGGCAGTATCCCGACTATTCCTTCTGGCATCCTTTTTTTCACTCCTTTTTTTTTAGTTGTTCTGGCCGGCAGTGCTGAAACCGGCCTTGAAACTTTTATAAAAATGTTTAAACCTCTGTTCCCTGATGGCCGAACGAATCCTGAACATAAAATCGGTAAGAAAATAGAGATTGTGGTAAGTGGTCAACCGCAGCCCCAGTATTTCGTCAGCCTTGAGCAGGTGCCTTATGTATGCCCGGCTGTAATTCCGGCACGTATAGCACGGGCACCCGGGATCAACCGGGCGTACGTCCCGTGAATATTGGGCGTTGCGCAGCGTCAGGTATCCTTCCTTTACCATAACCCTCCCGTTGCGGGCAATGCGGGTCGGCAAAACACAATCAAAAAGGTCCACCCCTCTTACAACACCTTCCAGCAGTGCATCGGGCGAGCCCACTCCCATAAGGTAGCGGGGTTTCTCCTCGGGCAGCAAGGGGACTGTCGTCTCCAGCACCCGGTACATGATATCCTTGGGCTCGCCTACACTTAACCCCCCGACAGCATAGCCGGGGTAATCGGCCGCCGCCAGCTCCCGGCAGCACGCTTCTCTCAGGTCCCGGTATATCCCCCCTTGGACAATGGCAAAAAGGGCCTGCCGGCCTGTTTTTTGATGTTTCTCCCTGCAGCGCCCGGCCCAGCGGACACTCCTTTCCATGGCGTCACGAGCTTCTTCATAACTGCACGGGTAGGGTACAACATGGTCCAGGGGCATTATTATTTCAGCGCCGAGTATGTTTTGTATCTCTACGGCCTTTTCGGGAGTAAAAAAGTGCGTAGAGCCGTCAATATGAGAGCGAAACGTCACTCCTTCCTCGGAAACATCACGCATGGAGGACAGGCTAAAAACCTGGAAGCCGCCGCTGTCCGTCAGTATAGGAAGTTCCCAGTGCATGAAACGGTGCAGTCCCCCGGCCCGGGCTATAATATCAACACCAGGACGTAAATAAAGGTGGTAGGTATTGCTCAAAATTATTTTGACGCCCATTTCCTGCAGCTCTTCGGGAGACATCGATTTTACGGTAGCCTGGGTGCCGACCGGCATAAAGACAGGCGTTTCCACGATACCTCTCGGTGTGCGAAGCTCACCTGTCCTTGCCTGACCATCTTTAGCTGTTATGTTCCATTTTATGGGCATGGCATCACCGCTAACTTATAATTTATACCATAAAAGTAACCGTTGTCAACAGTTACCACTTCGGGCAGCCTGCCGCGGACCGACGGCAAGCCGCTGAACCTGCTGGCGCTGACACAGCGCAGCTAAAAGGTTCAGCGAAGCGAAAGCGCAGAGGTGGCCTGTGCTGCAGGATGCAGCACACCGGCTTACGCCCATGGAGGGGCGTTTAGCCGGGCAGGCCGCCTCCGCCTTGAGCTGAGCTGCCATGGACGCAGCTTTAAGTTGCCGCGCACCCTCCGGGCGCTCCCCGCACCACGGCGGATGAAATGCTGCCGAAGCGGACATTCGCAAGTTCGTAATTCAAAAGCGCGAGAAAGCGGAGGACGTTAGGCCGCTTATCACTACTCCCACACCTGCTGCCCATGTGGGGCGAGCTGCTGCAGTATGCTGAATCTGTGCAGCGCAGCCAAAAGGTTCAGCGAAGCGAAAGCGCAGAGGTGGCCTGTGCTGCAGGATGCAGCACACCGGCTTACGCCCATGGAGGGGCGTTTAGCCGGGCAGGCCGCCGCCGCCTTGAGCTGAGCTGCCATGGACGCAGCTTTAAGTTGCCGCGCACCCCCTTGGCGCTCCCCGCACCACGGCGGATGAAATGCTGCCGAAGCGGACATTCGCAAGTTCGTAATTCAAAAGCGCGAGGAAGCTGAGGATGAAGGCGTCCAACTGTTTGAGCGAAAGCGAGTTTTGGACGCCGCCGAAGCGACGATCGCTACCGCAAGAAGTCGAACTTGCCATGGAGCGAAGGCAGCTTTCAGCCGCCGCTTTATATTATTAACATACAATCCCCGAAGCTGTAAAAGCGGTAGCGCCTTTGAACAGCTTCCCGGTAAGCCCTAAAGATATTCTCCGTGCCGGCAAAAGCGCAGACCAGCATCAGCAGGGTAGAACGGGGCAGGTGAAAGTTGGTCAGCAGAGCATCGACCAGCTTATAACGGTAGCCCGGGTAAATAAACAGCTCTGTTTCCCCGCTACCGGGGCTCACCCTGCCGTCCTCACTGCTCAATGTTTCCAGCGTCCGGCAGCAGGATGTCCCCACGGCTACAACCCTGCCCCCTTTTTCCTTTACTCTGTTGATCCTTTCCGCTGCCTCGCTGGAAAGCTCATAATACTCGCTGTGCATGGTATGAGCCTGCACATACTCCGCTTTAACGGGGCGAAACGTTCCCGGCCCTATATGTAGAGTTATATAAACCGACTCGATGCTTTTTTTGTGGAGCTGATCCAAAACAGCGTCACTAAAATGCAGCCCTGCTGTCGGCGCTGCACTGGACCCCTCCTTGCTGGCATATATTGTTTGATAGCGCTCCCTGTCCGCTAAATCTTTTTTAATGTAAGGGGGCAGGGGGACTTCGCCAACCCGCTTTAAAACATCCTCATCGGCACACAAGAAGCGGACAATCCTGCTGTCGGACGGTGTACTGGAGAGCACTTCCGCCTCCAGCAGCACTTCTCCAAAAGTAAGCACTGCTCCCGGCCGGACCCTTTTCCCGGGAGAACACAATACTTCCCACTTCGACTCTTCCAGGCGGCGGACGAGCAGCAGCTCCACTGCCCCCCCGGTATCTTTCCTGCTGCCGCGGAGTCGAGCGGGAAGTACCCTTGTATCATTAAATACAAGCAGGTCTCCATTTTCTAAAAAAAGGGGGATGTCGGCAAAAAAACTGTGCCTTACTTCCCCGGTATTTCGCATTAATACCAGCATCCTGGAGCTGTCCCGTTTTTCAAGTGGTTCCTGTGCTATCAGCTCCGGGGGCAGGTAATAATCAAAATCGCTTGTTCTTAAAGGCAGGGCTTTTTGTTCGCCCGGCAAGCCCTGTTTATGTTCATTTAAATATGCACACATACTAGTAACCGCTTCCCAACTGCGTCCCGGGGTAATAGAAGGAGAGTATCTTACTGTAATCATGTCCGTCCCTGGCCCGGTTATAAGCGCCGTACTGGCTCATACCGACGCCGTGTCCCCATCCCCGACCCTCGATAACTATAGACTCGTAGGGGACAGTACCTCTAACGCCCTTGCCGAGCACGGTAAACCTGCTGCCGATGAGCATGCTTTTTATAGTGTCCGCGCTGACTACCCACTTGCCTTCCAGCTCCGTGTATCTCTCCTTCTTTTGAATTCCGCCGCTGCTGGAGGCCACCCAGTACCGCTTCTCCGTTTCCTCCCTGACCGTGAAAAGCTGGCTCCTCAAACCAAGCACTGACCGGGCCGCCTCCCTGAACAAAGAGAGTTCCTGGCCTCTTGCACCCAGGATGCGCAGCTCTTCAACCCTGCCGCTGGGATAAGTGGAGACTACCTGCACCTGTGAAACAGGGTCGGGAGCGCTGTATCCCCTGCTGGCCAGCTGGTAGCTGACAGCATCCAGGGGGATCTCCGCCTGCCACAAGGCATTGTTATGAGCTATGTTTGAAGGGTCAGCGGGGTCATCGTAAGGGTCGTACTCGCTGCTGAAGTAAGGTCGTGAGCTCGCCCATACATGCTGCGCAGCCTCGGTATATCCGCCGTTGGTGGCGTGGTAGTACGCTTCGATAATGCTGCCCTGGTATGTAAGCACCTCTCCCCTGGTCTCTTCCACGGCGGCATTGATATTGGCGGTCTCGCAGGCTTTCCCCCCGTAAACCTGGCAGTGCTGTGTATCACAGACATGGTAGTGGTCGTGCCGCTGCCGGGAGCAGTTATAAAGGGCATATGTCCTTGCCGCAACGGCCTGTGCCTTGAGGGCCTCCATGCCGCCTTCGTAATTCCCCCACGAAGAAGGCATTTCCCTGGGGACAACCCCGCACAGGTAAGACTCTATATCGATGATGTTTACCGCTGTCAGGCCCCCGCCATCGCGCACTATTTTTAGGGCCCCGCGGTATTCACTGCCGTTGGCAGCGTTATGTAATCGAAAAGAAAGGCTGGACGCCGGAGAAGAAAGCGGCTGCAGGTAGAGTGGGCCGGAAAAAACACCACGGCTGCTGCCGAGCATGTCTAAAACCTCTATGCCGCCGCCGGCATTTATGATGCGGTACCTTCCCGGGGTCAGCTGTAAAGATGCCCCGTCGGACCTGTTTACCAGCTCGTAACCGTCACAGAAGCTCAGCTCCACCTGCCCTCCCTGCAGGGTAAGGCCCACCCTGATATCCTGGGACTGCGCAGTGCTTGCCCCCGGCTGGCAGAAAAAAAAGATAATTACCAGTAGAGAAAAAACCGCTGCCGGCAGTTTGATGAACCCTTGAAAGCTGCGCTGGTACTTAGCTGCGTAAAGCACCTCTAAAACCTCCTGATTAAATTAAATATAATGGTCAGGACAATGCTTATCACGATCATGGTCGTTATGGGGAAGAAGACGGTTAGATTTTCCCTACTGATTAAAATATCCCCCGGCAGGCGGCCGAGCCCAAAACGACCCAGGACAATAATGATGACCCCGCTAAAAGCTATTATACCGCCTATGAGCAGCAGGGTTCTTCCGATATTTTCCATTGGGAACAACGCTCAACACCCCTCCAACACATTGCATTCAACTGCCGGGCGGGGCATAACGCTCTTTCTCGCTATAAATGCACCCGCAGTAGCCCTGTAGATAGAGGCCCTTCCGGCGGGCCATGCGCACGCTTTCCTTGAAACCGGCCCGAAGGTCCTCATAAACGAACTGCAGCCCGTACCTGCCGGCAACGCTTTCCCCTACCTGCTTTACTAAATCGTGCTTTTGGAAGGGGCTGATCAGCAGGGTGGTAGAAAAACTGCTTATACCCGCTTGCACTGCCCGCTCTGCAGTATTGCTCAGCCGCAGCTCGTAGCAGAGCAGGCAGCGCTCCTCTTGGCGATTGACAACCATACGCAGAAAATCTTCGACCAGGTAGCGCCGGTCAATCTTAAGGGGCAGCCCTTCTTCCTCCGCCAGGGCCTCGAGGGCCTCCACTCTCCTGGAATACTCCCTGTAGGGATGTATGTTCGGGTTAAAAAAGTATCCCTCGATATTATAACCTTTTTCTCTAAAAAACCTTAAGCTGTATATGCTGCAGGGTGCGCAGCATATGTGCATCAGCAGATTCATTTCCAAAACCTACCGCTTGCGCGGCCCGGCTCCCCTTTCGGGCGGCCCGGGCAGACATATTAGAGAGACTGCTGTTTAAAACCGCCTGCATCGAGCTGCAGGTGTTCATAAACCTTTTCCGTAACAACCCTTCCCCTGGAGGTGCGCTTCAAAAAGCCGATTTTCATTAAAAAGGGCTCGTAGATCTCCTCGACCGTCAGGGCGTCCTCGTTAACAGCGGCCGCAATCGTCTCCAGCCCCACAGGCCCTCCTTTAAACTTGTGCACTATGGCCTCCAGCAGCAGGTAGTCGGTACGGTCCAGGCCGATCCCGTCAACCTCAAAAATGCTCAGGGCTTCTGCTGCCACCTGCGGCGTTATCAGTCCCTCTGCTTTGACCTGGGCATAATCGCGAACCCTTTTCAGCAGCCTGTTGGCAATACGCGGGGTCCCGCGCGCAGCGAGGGAAATTACTTCTGCTCCTTCCCGTTCCAATTCCACGTCCAGTATCATGGCCGAACGAAGCAGTATCCGGCTGAGCTCCGGGGGGCTGTAGAAATCGACTCTCTCGACAATACCAAAGCGATCCCTTAAGGGGGAAGACAGCAGTCCCGGGCGGGTTGTCGCCCCTATTAGTGTATAAGGTGACAGGCTCAATTTCAAGGAACGCGCCGTAGGACCTTTCCCGATTATAATGTCGAGGGCGTAATCCTCCATGGCCGGGTATAGTATTTCCTCTACGCTTCGCTGCAGCCTGTGTATTTCATCTATAAAGATAACATCGCCGTCGGCAAGGTTGGTTAGTATGGCTGCCAGGTCGCCCGGCCTCTCAACGGCGGGGCCGGAGGTAACCTTGATGTCAACTCCCATCTCCCTGGAAATAATATAGCCCAGGGTGGTCTTTCCCAGGCCCGGGGGGCCGTACAGAAGGACATGATCAAGCGGCTCTCCTCGCTCCCGGGCCGCTTTAATGTAAATATGCAGCTTTTCCTTTAGCTTCTCCTGCCCCACAAAATCATCAAGCCTCTGCGGGCGCAGGTTTTTTTCATATTCGTATTCCTCGCCCTTTATCCGCGGCGATATAATCCTGTTTTCCATGCAGCACCACACCCAACCTGTTAATAGAAGTTATGTCCTGGCCAAAATAGAAAGCGCCCTTTTAAACAGCTCTTCTACAGCGGTAAACTGCTCTTTTTCCAGCGCCTTCCCGGCCCTGGAAACCTCCGGCAGCGAGTAGCCCAGCGCAAGCAGCGCCTGCTGGACCTCCAGCCAGGCAGAAGTTTCTTTTTCAGCGGCAGCGGGCAAAACATGTTCCAGCTGCCCGGAAGTTATTTTTTCTTTAAGCTCGTACACCAGCCTGCGGGCTGTTTTACTGCCTATCCCCGGGATCCTGGTAAGCATGGCCGTATCCTCTGCCATGATGGCCCCGCTGAGCTGCTGCAGGGGAAGGTGTCCCAGCAAGGAAAGGGCGGCCCTGGGGCCGATCCCTGATATTGCCGTTAACATCCTGAAGAAATCCCTTTCCTGCCTCTCTTTGAAGCCGTATAAAACCGGCTCGTCGTCCTTTATGTAAAAACAGGTAAAAACGGTAACCTTTTCGCCGGGAGCGGGCAGCTCAAAATAGAAAGAAGCTGGTATCCAAACCTGCAGGGCAAAACCGGCTACCTCTATAACAATAAACTCGGCATGGCATTCTTTCAGTATTCCCTGCACATACCACAGCAATTCGTCCCACCGCGCTTTCTAAAATGACACTATTTCGTTTTTTTGCTCTCTTTTTCAATAAGCATGCTCCAGTTATGTGAATGCAGGTGGCATATTGCCACAGCAAGAGCATCAGAAATATCATCCGGCCCGGGCATGGCGCCGCTGCCCAGCAGTAGACAGATCATTTTCTGGACTTCCTTTTTATGCGCCCGCCCGTAACCGACCACTGCCTGCTTTACCTGCAGGGGCGTATACTCGTACAGGGGAAGGTCCTTCTCTGCGGCAGCGGTAAGTACAGTCCCCCTGGCCTCTCCAACCTGGGTAGCCGTGCGGACATTGCGGCAAAAAAACAGCTTCTCTACGGCGGCCGCATCAGGCGAAAACTGGCTGATCAGATGTTTAAGACTGTTAAAAATAATCAGCAGGCGCTTTGGGAGATCCAGTCCTGCCGGGGTGGCAATACACCCGTAGTCGACGGCGCTGTAAAGATCGCCGCTTTTCTGTATAATACCGTAGCCGGTCCTGGCCAAACCGGGGTCTATGCCGAGCACAATCATTTATAAACGCCTCTTTTTTTGGCAGATACCCGTCAAGCATTTATTCTGCACGGAAACCGCCCTCCCCTGCCCCTTATATACTTACCGAGCGCATAACTTCCTCCGGTATATCAAAGTTGGCAAAAACATTCTGCACGTCATCGTGATCTTCAAGGGCTTCCAGCAGGCCGAGCAGCCTTGTCGCTTCCCCGGCATCTTCCACGGTAACGGTAACCTGGGGCACCATCGTTACTTCCGCAGTCCCGGGGACAATGCCGTGCTCCCGGAGCTTTTCTTTTACCGCCTCAAATTGCTCCGGTGGGGTGATTATGACATAGCTGTTTTCCTCTTCTTTAAAGTCTTCGGCACCGGATTCCAGTACAGCCAGCAGCAGTTCTTCCTCCGAAAGGGTACCCTCTTCCCTTTCCACAACGATATAGCCCTTCCGTTTAAACATCCACAACACGCAGCCGGATTCTCCCATACTGCCGCCCCGGCGCGAAAATATATGCCGGATCTCCGCCGCCGTTTTGTTGCGGTTGGCGGTCATAATATCCAGCAATATGGCCACTCCCCCGGGCCCGTATCCTTCGTAGACAACCTGCTCCAGGGAAAGGTCGCCGGGTTCCCCGAGACCTTTCTGGATGGCCCGGTTAATGCTGTCCCCGGGCATATTTGCTTCCCTGGCTTTCTGCACCGCCAGGCGCAGGGAAAAGTTGTTGTCCAGGTCGCCGCCGCCTTCTCTTACCGCAACTATAATCTCCCGCGCCAGCTTGGTAAAAATTTTGCCTTTTTGTGCGTCCGCACGCGCCTTGCGATGTTTTATATTGGACCACTTGGAATGACCGGCCATAGAACGCTCACCCCTGGGAATCGGCCACATCGTTTATGGTATCGCCAACCTTTACGGTGCCTCCGCGCAGCACCTTTGCAAAAATGCCCTCCCTGGGCATAACACAGTCCCCGGCCTGGTAGTATATAGCACAACGCTCATGGCATTCTTTCCCTATCTGCGTAACCTCCATGAGAACGTCATTTCCAACTTGTAAGCGGGCCCCCGGCGGAAGGGCAAGAAGGTCTATCCCCTTCGTCGTTAAATTCTCGGCAAAATCCCCGGGGTTAACATCGAGGCCCCTGGAGCGCATTTTGGAAATACTTTCAAGCGCCAGCAGGCTGACCTGCCGGTGCCAGGCCCCGGCGTGTGCGTCTTTTTCCAGGCCGAAGTCATCGAGAAGCAGGGCTTCACCGACGTCCTTCTTTCGCTCTCCTTTGTCATCACTGCGGCACACAGCAACAATAACACCGCTTTGCAATGTCCTCTTTTCCATGCAGACCCCTTCTTTTTATATTATCGCTTAATTGTTACTGCTCTTAAGGTTCCCCGGGGCATATATCAGCCGCCTATACGTGTCATGGAGCGGTTACCCTTAAACTGCCCCACCCGATCCAAAGCGCTGCAGGCCACTTTCCCCGGGTCAGGCTTTATGCGCAGTGCTTCCCTGAACCTGTCCTTGATCTTTTCCCTGTCTTTCAGGCAGTCCCGCAAATCGATCTCCTCACTTGAAAAAAGACACGGCTTGATGCGCCCGTCCGCCGTCACGCGCAGGCGGTTGCAGCGGTCGCAAAAATGCCGGCTCAACGGCGAAATAAGACCGATCTTGCCGACAGCTCCTTCCAGCCGGTAATAGCTCGCCGGGCCTCCGCCATGCTCGCCTTCGACAGCAATGAGAGGGGCAATTTTCCCTGCTTCCTTAATAATGCTGTCCAGGGACAGGAAGAAAGATTCCCACTTTCCCTTCTGGCCGCAGGTTGGCATATATTCAATAAAACGGACATCCAGCTCCCTGTCCATGGTCAGGGCGGCAAACTTCTGGATCTCGCTATCGTTGATCCCTTTAAGTAAAACAACATTTATTTTCAGCGGCACCAGCCCTGCCAGCAGTGCCCTGTCTATTCCTTTAAGGACGTTTGCCAGCTTTCCCCCGCAGGTAATCTGTGCAAAATTGGCTTCATCAAGAGAGTCCAGGCTTATATTGACCCTTTTTATACCGGCCCGGGCAAGCTCAAAAGCGGTCTCTTCCAGCAGGATACCGTTTGTAGTCAGGGATAGGTCCTGCAGTCCCGCTATACCGGACAAATTGCGGGCAATTTCCAGTATGTCCGGTCGCAACAGCGGTTCCCCGCCTGTAAGGCGTATCCTGGTCATCCCCAGCTCCACTGCTGCCTGTCCAATAACAAAAATTTCGGTCGCCGATAATAAAAGCTCCTCCGGCCCGGGGCTGCAGCTGGCCGGGTCGGTCCTACAGTAAAAACAGCTCAGGTTACACTGTTCCGTCACAGAAATCCTCAGGTAGTTCACTTCTCTTCCATAAGAGTCTGCCAGTTTTTTCTTCATGCCTAGACCTCCCGGCAGCATATTATTTCTGCCTTCGAAGTTAACTAATACCGGTGCATCCGGAAGCAATATACTTCTGAGCGTTTATATAATCATCCCTGGTATTGATATTGTAGAAGGACAGCATGCAGCTGTCAAACGATCTTACTATATCTTCATCAATCTCCTTGACATTTAAACGCGCGTAAAGATCTACTATCTTATATTCCTTCTTCTGCAAGCTCGCGGTTATCGCTTCCAGGGCTGTCTTATTATATAAAGCAAAAAGGGGCTGGAAATATCCCCCTACTCGCGGAACGACAATATCAAATTCCGGGGCCAATGAAGACATGTAGCGGATTAATGGAAGCGAAAAAAAGGGCATATCGCAGGCAATAACAAAACAGCACTGGCTTGAAGAGCTGGTCAGACCGGCGTGAATACCCCTTAAAGGATTTTTCTCCCCCTCATCAAAAACATCCCTTGTAAATATAGCCGGGAGATGGTTAAGCTTTTCTTCACGGTCTGTTACAATGATAATCTCTTCAAAAAGACGGTTCAGCTTTTTAAAAACGGTATCGATAAGCAGGTTATCTCCCAGTCTCAGCAGTGCTTTATTTGTTCCCATGCGCTTGCTGTCTCCGCCTGCCAGCAAGATGGCAGAACGGGCAATTTCGTTCTTCAAGGCTGTAACCCTTCCCTTATCGTTTCTATATGCTTATCTCAAACTTCACCTATCTCCTCCAGCTTGGCCCGTTTTTTCTCCGCGGCACGCACAAGAAGGAGCCCAATTTCATAGAGGACAATCATGGGCCCGATCATTAAAATCTGCGAAAAAATATCAGGCGGGGTAATAGTCGCCGACAATACAGCCGTCACAAGGATGGCGTACTTGCGGTTTTTCTTTAAAAAACTGGAAGATATTAAAGAGAGCCGTCCTAAAAACCAGAACACCAGGGGCACCTGGAAAACAATCCCGAAAGCGACCAAAAAAGAAAAAACAAACGAAATATATGCGCTGATGGTAAAAAGCGGCATCAGCCCCTCGGTGGCAAAACCGAGGAAAAAGAAAAGGGCAAACGGGAAAACTACGTAGTACCCGAACAGGATGCCGAGGGCAAACAAAAGGCACATGGTAATGACCAGCGGTATGATCGCTTTCTTTTCCGTTTCGCGCAGGGCCGGCAAGATAAAGGCCAGCATCTGGTAAATTGTAAAGGGAAGCGTCAGCATCACCGCTGCTATGAAAGAAAGCCTCAACTGCGACATAAAAGCCTCAGCGGGGGTGGTGTAAATAAGCTCCAGGTGCTCGGCAGGCCTTGTTATAATATCCAGTATCTGCTCTACAAAGGTAAAACAAACGATCATGGCAGCAAAAATAACTACCGATAAAATGATGAGTCTCTTGCGCAGCTCTTCAAGGTGGTCAAAAAATGACATTTCCAGGTCTACTTTCTTTTTCGCAGCCATGCTCTACCCTCCACATTTGGGACACCCACCCCCAAAAGACAAACTACTGCCTTCCCTGAAACGACTAAAAAGAACCGGTTAGCCCTTTTTAATCTTTTTCCTTTACTTACTCTTTTGCGTTGGCGCTCTGTGCTTCGTTCCCCTCCGCCTCATCTTTACCGCTCAAACCGTCCTTGTATCCCCTGATTGTCTGCCCCAAGGCCTTGGTAATCCCGGGCAGCTTGCCCGGGCCAAAAATAATCAGGATGATCCCCACTATAAGGACCACTTCCAGCCAGCCCAGCCTTCCAACAAAAGGCAGCATAATTATTGACGACCTCCTTTATCAATGTCAAGTATTAATTACTATCTATTTGGATAACCTGTTAGTTTACTTGGTACCCTGTAACACAAATACAAGTCCCCTAAAAACAGAAGGTTTGTCCGTTAAATAATACGTCGCTGCAATTATGTTTTAGAGCACTTAAGTTACTTTTTGTTCATCCGTCTTCGGAGCTTCTTCAGACACCCGCTCTTCTGTTTCCTGCTCGCTGCTGGCAGGTTCTTCTTTCTCGCTGCTGGCAGGTTCTTCTTTCTCGCTGCTGACAGGTTCTTCTTTCTCGCTGCTGGCAGGTTCCTGCTCCTTCACACTGGAAGAGGCCTGCTTTGCAGGAGCTTTTTCCTTCGCGGGAGCTGTTTCTTTTTCCTCTTCCTCGTTATCGTCCAGGCTGACACTCTTTTTCACTTCTGTGGTAGCCTGCTTGAACTCACGGATCCCCTTCCCGATAGAGCGACCTATTTCCGGCAATTTTCTGGGTCCAAAAATAATCAAGGCAATGGCCAGTATAAGTATTAATTCTGGTAGTCCTAACCTGCCAATCACGGCTTCCACCCTTCCTGTATTAATAAGTAACTTAATTATCTCCTTTTATGTTAATTTAGTCAACACCAAAATAAACCCTGCCGGTTATTAAGGGATACCGGCAGGGTGAACTCCTTTCAATATAAAGGCCCGTGCTGCCCGGCCTTTCTAAGGGAGCTTTCCAGGCGAACATCTCTAATCGAACATCGAAGCAAGCTGAGGCATGACGCCACCTTTGAAGGGCGAAGGGCAGAACCTGCCGCGGTGCAAAGGCAGCTTTCTGCCGCCATTTCCACGCCGAGGTTATCTCGTTACTCTCTTCAGGAAATAACCCTCCGGGTCAACTACCTCTCTCAAGAGCCTAAGGTCCTCTTCCGTAGGTATGGCCATCTCCTTCACATCCGGGGCAACGAGAAGCTCAAATTCGACCATTCCTTTAATATCGTCAACTGTTTTACCGGGGGCCACTTCCAGGAGCTTCATCCTCCTGGTCTCTTCGTCAAAGCCAAACAGGGCAAACTGCGTTATGACCCGGTAAGGCCCTGAACCCATCACGCCGGCCCTCTCGCGGTAATCGGGGGAACCGTCACCGAACCCGATACTGGTAACATAGTCGACCTGCTTAACAAATCTCCGCCTTTCCAGGGCCATAATGACAATCGTTTTTTCGCAGTTGGCCGCCATAGCGCCGGCCCCGCCGCTTCCCGGGAATCTCACGTTCGGCTTTTCATACACATCCCCTTCCAGCGTGGAGCAGAGATTGCCGTGCATATCGATCTGGGCACCGCCTATAAAGGCATAATCGGAATACCCTCTCTGTGTCAGCTCAAAAACGGCGCAGAGGCCTTTAAGGTAACAGGCCCTGCGGGCAGCCCTGGTATCACCCACCGACAGGGGCATACCGAAATCGAGGATCGGCGCCAGCGACCCCGCCTCATAGATCATGTAAAGATTTGGTGCATGCGTCAGCTGGGCATGCATGGCCGCTATTATGGGCAGGCCTGTTCCCACAAAGACTATCTTCTCGTCTTCCAAAACCCTGGAACCGGTATAGGATATCATTTCAAAGGCACTGTATTCCATTTTTTGACCTCCCGACTAAAAATTAGATACCTCAAAAACTCACGGCGACAGCAAAGCTGTTACAGTATAATCGGCTGTCCACCGTCCATCGCTCTTAGTTTCCGGAGGGTCTTGTAGCCGATCTTCTCCAGGAAATCATCGAACGTTTCACAGCTGAAAATGTATTCATCGAAATACTTCTTCAGGCCATCCCTGTTGCCGGTCTTCCTGAATTCGTCGCATATCCCCCTGTAGTAGCGCAGGTGGTCCATGTCAAACCAGTAGTTACCGTAGCAGGCGCCCGGGTAAGAAGCAAAAGGCTGTTCAACAACGGCATCAACAGCGGGGTACGGTATTTCGGTAAGGTTGGGATAGGTCCTGATCGACTCGGTGGGGATTATTCTCTCCGTAGTAATAATGGTATGGGTAGAAGCGAGGGCTATCTCGGGGCAGGTACACTGCGCCCCCATTACCCTGGCATTCCCGTAGACATCAGATGCGGTCACATTTACGATACCGACATCGGGATGGCAGGCCGGAACGATGTATACATTTCTGCCGCTATAAGGGCATTCCACCATTTTGCCCTTGTTTGTAAGCTCCATATCCGATCCGCCGTGGTCTCTGACCGGGATAAATGGTATACCCATGGCCGCGGCTTTAAATCGCACTGACATACCGTAGTTAGTATAATCGTCAAGCTCAATCATTCCGTTGGTGTTTAAGTATCTTAATAGGGGCGCAATCCCAATAATTTCGTATCCCCACCAGGACAGCTCGGCGCGTTTTATGGACACCCTGTCCGGGTCTACAATCATGGCACCGGCCAGCCATTCATTGCAGATAGAGTTGGACTGGAAAGAGAGCGTTAAATCCCTTGCTCCATGCCTGATTATCTCATGAATAATGGCAGCAGGGACCCTCGTATTTACAAAGCCGCCAATTCCAAGGTTTATACCGTCCTTTACAAATCTGCTAACCGCCTCTTTTAATGTGGTTGTTTTATCTTTGAGGGCCTTTGATTTCTCCACAGCTTTTTTCCTGGCCTCGTCAGGAGTGGGCCCCCAATATTCAGCAGCCTTCGGCTCATATTTTATCTTTGAGATATTTTTAATCTTAGAACCAGTTTCGTTCACATTATTACCTCCTTATAAAAAACAGATATTTTTGTCTGTCCCGCAAAAGAACCCGCCATATAAAACCGCTTAACACCCCCCTGAGATATTATTTTTACAGAATTGCAAGACCATTGCAGGCAGGTGTACCCCTTCTTCTGGCGCATTTAAATAGTTACTGAAATGATCTATCGTGAATGGTGCTTTATGATTAATCTTTATTCTATCTGCACGGCGTAAAATCCTGCTCCATTTTTATTTAATTTACAAAGTTTTTAAATTATATAATATTAAAGGTGATGCAAAATATTAAAAGGTGGCTTTTAAGCAACTGCGTGCTCAAAAACCACCTTTTTGAAATATTATTCCGGCAGGGACCTACTCTCCCGGGGGCTCTCGCCCCAAGTACCATCGGCGCTGGAGGGCTTAACTTCCGTGTTCGGCATGGGAACGGGTGTTTCCCCTCCGCTATTCCTACCGGAAAGCTTATTTTTTCCCTTGTAACTCGCTTTTAGAATCCATCTATCTATTCTTGACCCTTGTACTCTCAAAACTGTACAGCAGACAATTTACTGGAGGGCTAAGTCCTCGATCTATTAGTACCGGTCGGCTGAAAGTGTTGCCACTCTTGCACCTCCGGCCTATCAACCAGGTCATCTTCCTGGGATCTTACTTCCTTTCGGAATGGGAGACCTAATCTTGAAGAAGGCTTCGCGCTTAGATGCTTTCAGCGCTTATCCCTTCCGGACATAGCTACTCAGCAGTGCCCCTGGCGGGACAACTGATACACCAGAGGTCCGTCCACCCCGGTCCTCTCGTACTAGGGGCGGCCCTCCTCAAGTCTCCTACGCCCGCGACAGATAGGGACCGAACTGTCTCACGACGTTCTGAACCCAGCTCACGTACCGCTTTAATGGGCGAACAGCCCAACCCTTGGGACCTACTACAGCCCCAGGATGCGA
>PWRZ01000098.1 GCA_003563385.1 Syntrophomonadaceae bacterium | reverse complement strand
CTTTTATGGGTATACAGATTAGCTGCCCCTCTTCTAGAGAGTGCGGATTAGTTATCTGTGGATTGGCTTCGACAAGCTCTCGGAGAGCTATGCCCGTATTTTTGGCGATCTTGTAAAGGGACTCCCCCGGGCGCACCTGGTGTAAGAAGCCCTGGCAATGGGGAGGCGGAGGGTATTTATTTCTGTCCAAATTTTTTCCTCCTCTTGTTATTTATTACGCTGTAAGTTTTATTGAGGCCTGCACTGCTCAAACAACCCGATAAGTGCAATCCGTTCTAGTGCAGGTTGAATAAAAGGAGGCGCCAGTTCAGCTGTCACCACGATATCTCTAAAGGGTGCAACGGGCTCTCCCGGACCAAATACCAGTGCGCCGACCCATACTCCCGGCTCTATTACTACAGGGCCTGTTTGAAGCAGTTGAAAGGGTATTGTCTGAACGAGAAAAGTATCCCTAATCCATGCAACATAAGTTTTGCCACCCAGGGTCTGTGGGTCAGGAAGCCCAATAGCTGCAACCAGTACATTACCCCCTTCTTTTGGAGACTGAAAAACCAAAGCAACGCCACGCGCTTCAGCCTCGGGGAGGACTGGCACATTTGCAGTCCTGAATAAAATCATGCAGCATTCGAATAATGCAACTTCATGAGTGCTCATCGTTGTTTCACCTCGTATATAATATTTTATGTTTTTCATTTAGTATTGTTCCTTACTGTCCATATCTCAGGGCATGTCCTTTTCAGGTCCACACCGGTTTGAGGGTGCCTGGTTGAAGAGAGGTGAGCCGGAAGGTCCTGCGTTAATAAAAAAAGGGCGATATTATAAGCCCTTTTTTTGACAACCACCCTGGTAACGGGATCTAGATGATGACGGTGTTGGTCACTTAGTTGTGTTTTCGATTTTCCACAACACCCCTGTTCGGGGAATGGCATTGGGCGATAGATCGGTAAACTCCATAACTCCGAAGTCAAGGACATACATGGACTGGCCGTCTTTGGCAAACTTGACGTCAATTACCCTCTTGAGGCCGTCTCCCCGGCGCCCTGCCCTGGGTTTTTCTTTATTTTTTAAAAACCACTGCTGCTCTCCACTGTCCGGGTCGATGTTTAAAATGCCGGTAGGGGCCTGCTCTTCAAGGTCCCCTGTGAGGGGCTGGCCATCTCCAAATATGGCTACAAACAAACCTTGCAGGTTGGAATCCTTCGATTTTCTGGAAATATGGCCTGGAGGAAATAGTAGAGGGGACCTCACATCCGCAGCTACCTGTCAATATCTGTATCCATTGCCGCTATTTTAAACTTGAAATGACCGGCCTTATTCCATATGCTTAAAGGGGACCCAGTGAAGCTACATCCCGCCCCCAAAAGGGATTGTTATGCTGAAACTCTTTAAAATAGGCTTGTTTTTAGCCGTGGTCATGGCTGCATTTATGGCAGGCGTGTTTTTTGGTGTCCCCACGTATGCTGACAGCATCCCCGATTTTTCCCTCTGGCGCGAGCAAACCCCGCTGACTTCCTACGTCTACGACCGTTACGGTAACGAGATAGCTACGCTTTACGGGGAACAAAACCGTATCTTCGTGCCCCTGGAAGAAATCCCCCTGCACGTCCAACAAGCCTTTATCGCTATCGAAGACGAGCGCTTTTATTCCCATATCGGCATAGACCCCATTGCCATCGCGCGCTCCTTGTTTGAAAACCTGAAGAGCCGCCAGTGGACGGAGCAGGGTGGCAGCACCATAACACAGCAGCTGGTCAAAAATACCTACCTCAGCAGTGAAAAAACGATCGCCCGCAAGCTTCGGGAAGCCTGGTTCTCCCTGTTAATGGAGCGCAAGTTTAGCAAGGACGAAATACTGGAGATGTACCTGAACACCATTTATTTCGCTCACGGCGCTTACGGCATTGAGGCGGCCTCCAATTATTACTTCGACAAAAGTACGGAAGAGCTTACCCTGGCCGAAGGGGCCCTGCTGGCCGGGATTCCCCGCAGGCCGAATTATTATTCCCCCAGCATCAGCTATGAAAACGCCCGTCAAAGGCAGCGCATGGTCCTGCAGAAAATGCGCGAACTGCAATACATTACTGCTGAGGAGCTGGCCGGGGCTTACGAACAGGAAATTACGCTTACCGAGCCTCCTTCCAGGGAATACCCCTTTCCCTATTATCTTGATTATATGCTGCACCACGAACTGGTCCCCGCCCTGCTGGAGTTGCCCCTGTTTGAAGACAGGGGCGAAGTTTACGAGGCCGTTTACAGCGGGGGGTACAGGATCTATACCGCTATGGACACGGCAATCCAGGCCTCGGCGGAATCTGTTTTAAACAGCGAGAGCCATTATGGCGCTGACGCCAGGGTGGACATGCTAAAGCTGCTTGAACTGATGGAAAAAGAGGCGCTGCAGGATTATCCCGAAGAAGTGCTGCAGGAAGACGGTGTCCTCCAGCCCCAGGCCTCCATCGTTATTGCCGAACCGTCCAGTGGGGAATTGCTGGCACTGGTGGGAGGAAGGGAGGACAGCAGCGCCAACCAGGGTCTTCGCTTTATCAACCCCAGGCAGCCGGGTTCGGCCATTAAGCCGATCCTGGTCTACGCCCCGGCCGTGGAGGAAAATATCGTTCTTCCCGGGTCCATCGTCGACGATGCCCCCTTTATCAGGGGAGATTGGGCTCCGGAAAACCTGGGCCAGCAATTCTCCGGTCTGGTCACGGTCAGGAGGGCGGTGGCCGAGTCTCTGAACGTTCCGGCGGCCAAAATATTCGCCGAACTGGGGGCCAAAAAAGGAGTGCAGTATGGCGTAAATATGGGGCTTTCCACTCTCGGAACCGACGATTACCACCTGGCCGCCTCCCTGGGAGGGCTGACGCTTGGAGTAACACCCCTTGACATGGCCCAGGCTTATGCTGTCCTGGCCAACGAGGGTATCAAGACCGGCCTTCATACCCTGAAAAGGGTAGAAGACAGCAGCGGACAGGTCATCTATGAGCGCCGCTCAAAAACGGAGGCGGTGCTGCAGCCGCAAACGGCTTTCTTGGTCACAGACATGCTCAAAGACGTGGTTTCCAGCGGCACCGCCGCCGCTTTAATGACGGAGCACCCCATGGCGGCCAAGACAGGGACAAGCAGCGAAAACCGCGATGCCTACCTGGTAGCATATACGCCTGAAATAGTCATATCCTTTTGGATGGGGCACGACATCCAGAGGCTGGGCTCCATACGTGGGGGAAGCAGCGCGGCAATACCGTTTATAAATACCCTACTGGATGAAATATCCGCCGGCATACCCCCGTCCGACTTCCAAAAACCCGCATATATATCCGGTCCGCACCGGATCTGCAGCAAGTCCGGGCTGCTGCCCGGGCAGTACTGCCCCGAAGATACGCTCGTGGAGGACTATTTTCCCGCAGGCCGCGTTCCCTGGGAAACCTGCAACAGGCATATCGCCCTGCATGTCTGCCGGGCAAGCGGGCTGCTGCCCGGGCAGTACTGCCCTTCCTGGGAGATCGAACCGTGGGTCTTTTTACGGCGCCCCCCTTTCGAGCTGACGGACGAGCGCTGGAGGGGAGAGGCCGGCCGGGGGCCGGAGGACAGCTATCAAATGCCCCCTGAAGAGTACTGCACCGAACACAGCTGGTGGCATTACCGCCCCTGGCAGTAAGAGGAATAAAAATAGGGCAACATTTAAATATGCAGCATCATAGACAGTGATATCTTGGGTATTACGAGCGTGCTAGTAGCTTTTTAAAAGATGTTGAAAAACAAAATGGTGTTTTTGCACCTGATCGACTTGGTTGGTATAATAGTTTCAATTATGGGGGAAGTTAGTTCATGAGGTTAAATTATGAATACATGGGTATTGCTTCTAATAAAGTTTGTTATGACGTTAATAATCACTATTGTTTCTTTTTCATTTCTACTTAGAAGCCCTTTAGGATGGGTCTTCCTTGTGGCAATTGTAACCACAATTGTTAACTACCTGGTCGGGGATTTATATATTCTGCCGGGCTTTGGAATTTATCTATCCTCAATTGGAGAAGGTATTCTGGGGGCTTTTGCAGCCCTTATTGTAGGGCTGACAACGATTGCTTTTAATCCGGCCCCGGTAACACTTTTACTTTTTGGCTTCCTTATAGCTGTAGGAGAATTTATTTTTCATCCTTATTTTAGAACTTTGAAAAAACAGGAGTGAGCAGCAGGAGCCTTTTTTGTTAAGCATTAACCGCATCTATTTTCTAAAACGGGCCCTTAATGCTTTTTCCAATTCAACTGCCACTAATACGGTAGTTGCAATCAATGAAACCGCAATCCAATCGTTAATATTTAGAGGCTCTGTCCTAAAAACCATCTGCAATGCAGGAACATAAATAATTGCTACTTGGGCAATGATTGAGGATATTACGCTAAAGAACAGAAAAGGGTTAGAAGTCATAGACATCTTAAATATGGAAAGTGTTTCTGAGCGGACGTTAAAAACATTAAATAGCTGGAAAAGTACAATGGTTGTTAAGGCTACTGTCCGAGCATGATTCAAAGCGTAGCCTTGCTGTAAAGCCCAGGAAAAGGTATAGGTGGTACCTATAGCAATTACAATTCCAATAAGCACAAGTCTTTGCAGCATAAGTGAAGACAGGACCGGTTCATCGCGTTGCCTCGGCGATAATTTGACTATTCCTTTTTCCCCCGGTTCAAAGGCAAGAGCTACGTCCTGCAGTCCGTTGGAAACAAGGTTCAACCAGAGAATTTGAGCTGGCAGCAGAGGTAAGGGTAATAATAGTAACAGAGAAGTAAAGATAAGGATTATCTGTGCCAAACCGGTAGAGAGTAAAAACAAGATCACCTTACGAATATTACTGAATACAACACGGCCTTCCTTAACCGCATCAAAGATGCTGGCAAAATTATCATCAGTGACAATCATATCTGATGTTTCTTTTGCTGCATCAGTGCCTCCTTTCCCCATGGCTACCCCTATATGGGAAGCCTTAAGGGCCGGAGAGTCATTAACCCCATCGCCGGTTACAGCAACAACTTCACCTCTTTTAATAAGCTGCTGCACGATGCGCAGTTTGTGTATGGGGGCCGCTCTAGCATATACGTTTACTGATTGAACTCTGTTAAAAAGTTCATCATCAGCCATTACTTCCAGTTCGTTACCGGAGAGCACCGGTACATTTTCGTCTTCTACCAGCTTAAGCCGGCGGCCGATAGCAACGGCCGTATCCCGGTTGTCACCTGTTACCATGATGACCCGTATTCCCGCATTTTTGGCCTGGTTTACCGCTTCAAAGACCTCTTCCCGGGGCGGATCCATCATTCCCTGTACCCCGATTAAAGTAAATCCTTTTTTCATTGTTGTATCATCCAGTGATTTTACTTCTTCCGGAACTTTCCAGTAGGCCATGGCCAGCACCCGAAGTCCATCCAGTGACATAGTTCTTACCTTTTCATAGATCAATTCCCGGTCAAGCAAAGGGGACTCGTTTCCTTCAGGGGAGGATACGATGAAATCACACATATCTAGTACCTGCTCCGGCGCCCCTTTTACGAAAATTAAGTTGTTATTTCCTGAAGGATTTTTATGCAGGGTAGCCATATACATGAGGTTTGATTCAAAAGGTATTTCATCGATCTTGGGATAGAGTATGGTTTGGCTTTCCGTTTCTACTCCCGCTTTATTTGCGGCAACAATTAGAGCTACTTCAGTGGGATCTCCCTCGGGATAATACCCCCGCTCTTTCGTAAAACCTAACCCGGATTCATTAGCTAACAGTCCAACCCGGAGGCATTTTTCCAAAGCCCCGTGTTTTTCTAATTTAAGCGGTTCCCCGCCTTCCGACAGGATTTCGCCTTCAGGCTCAAATCCTACCCCGTTAATATGGTATGTATTACCACCTGCCCAAATCCGCTGCACGGTCATTTCGTTTTTAGTAAGCGTTCCTGTTTTATCTGAAGCAATAACAGTTGTTGAACCTAAAGTTTCTACAGCCGGAAGCTTCCGGATAATCGCATTCCTTCTGGCCATCCGTTTTACACCGATGGAAAGGGTGATCGTTACGACAACGGGCAAGCCTTCGGGAATAGCACCTACAGCTAAGGCTGTCCCTGTCAGGATCATCTCAAAGAGCATGCGCCCGAGAAACAGTCCCAGCAAAACGCTTCCCAGGGATATAAAAAGAATAACCAGGCCAAGCCACCGGCTGAACTTATTTAACTGGACCTGCAGGGGGGTAGGCGCTGATTTTACTTGACTAACCTGGTCTGAAATATGTCCTAATTCTGTGGCCCTGCCTGTTCCTACCACTACTCCTTTGCCTCTGCCTGATAAAACCAGGGTACCCATAAAGGCTATGTTGAAACGTTCCGCAATTGGAGCTATCTCTTCACGAATGGTTTCACTAATTTTATGTACTTTTAATGATTCCCCGGTTAAGGTGGACTCGTCTATTTCCAACCGGTTTTCTTCAAATAAACGTAAGTCGGCCGGGACCCTGGTGCCCGATTCTAGAAAAACAATATCTCCGGGGACAAGTCGGCTACTTTCAATCTCTATTTTTTTGCCTTCGCGGAGTACCTGGGAGTGAGGGGCAGCCAGTTCCTGTAACGACCGAATTGCCTGCTCTGCTTTCCACTCCTGGACAAAACCGATAACGGCATTAACAACAACAACGGCCAGTATTACCCACATATCTATGAAATGCCGTATAATCGCTGTAAATACGGCGGCAACCAGAAGTATATAAATCAAGGGATCAGCAAACTGGTGAAGGATTACTTTAAATGGATTTATTCTTTTTTCCGCTTCAATTACATTAAGCCCGACCTCCTGTAGGCGTTTTTCAGCTTCTTTTTGGGAGATACCTTCAGGGTTAGTATTAAACTCCTGGAAAATTACCCCTATTTCTTTATTATAATACAAATGTTTAGCACCTTTCCTTACGCCAGTATGAAATTGCGTTTATATCTAAATTAGCTAAGCCAGCCGGTAAAATAAAAGGTCGTTATTCAACGGTTGTCGTCTTCTCTCGATTCTGTTGGCAGGGGTACATACTGCACGGAGGGCCTTCTTTGGGGCGGTTGAGGGTAAAGAGCCATAAGACTGTAAAATTCCGGGGGCATTTCCGTGGAAACACGAAGGCCAAGCTCCCTTAATGCATTACTGGTCAGGCGGGCATTGTTGACCCGCTGCTGCTTGATGAGGGGCAGCAGTGCGAAGATGAAAATTAAAAGCCATATCATCTGTATAACCCCATTGTAGATACCTCGCCCTGAAGAGGAGTTATTTAATTAAGTATCGGGATGGTTCTTTTATTAATAGTCCTTTTATTATGTGTAATTGTAATATTTCTATGACCCGTAACGGGTACACCCTGGATATAGAAATTGATGGAGAAGGTAGCGTAATAGCCAGCCTCGAGCGGGAGGAGTACCTCACGAAGAAGAAGTAGAGCTTTCAGCCGAGCCGTCTGAAGGGTGGAAATTCAGTTACTGGGAAGGTGTATCCCAGGATCACACCAGCCCGGAAACAAAAGTGATAATGAAGGAAGACCAGTTTGTTTCTGTTGGATGTTTTATTTAAATAGGATGTATGCTATGATTTTAATTAAAAATATCAATACATCCTACGGAGATATAAACCTTGAAAATTATAGAAAAATACTCTTGGCTTTTTATGATTTTTGTCAGTTATTACTAACCGCTCTTTAGTTCTACTTTTAATGGCAGTGGCTTGCCGCAGGATCTGTCTTCGCTAGCAGGAAAAATACTTCGAATAAACCCTGACGGCAGCATCCCCGAAAACAATCCTTTTCCCGACAGCCCTGTTTATTCTTACGGCCACAGGAACCCACAGGGAATCGCGTGGGACCCTGACAAAGACATCCTTTACTCCAGCGAGCACGGTCCGACTCGGCAGGACGAGGTCAATGTTATTCTTCCTGGCAAAAATTACGGCTGGCCCATAGTGGAGTGCGGTGAGGGAGAATCCGATTTTGAAGATCCCATCATTTGCTACACCGAGTTTACCCTCGCCCCTTCGGGGATGGACTTTTTCCCAGGGCAGGGAGAATACCCTGACCAGCTTTTCATCGCCGGTTTAAGGGGAAACATGGTCAAGCGCATTGCCCTATTCCAACCCGATTAAAAAACAAAGAGGGCGTATAGAGCTGGTCGAAAGCAGTGGAAAGAAGGACCTGCAGCTGGTTTGTGTAGCAAAATATGGGGGAATTTATCGGCGGAAGCGATGGTGACAATGCTTAAGAAACTCATTCGGTTGTACTTATTCGGTCTGCTGGCAGTAGTGGTGGCCGGCGTGATATTGGGTGTAGTGATTTATTTGCGAATGTAGGGGATGACATCCTTTGGCGCCAATTTAAATATGCAGCATCATAGACAGCGATATCTTGGGTAAATGAGATAGAAATATTATCAATTGGATCTGTTATGGACATATAAAAGTGAAATTCTTGCAGGGCTTTAATGCCGTCAATT
>PWRZ01000042.1 GCA_003563385.1 Syntrophomonadaceae bacterium | reverse complement strand
TCTACTGTGAAGAATGCGGGCGGTTAGATGATCTTGAAAATTATTCGCTGGAAGATATCCATTCTGACGCTCTTATAGGAAAAGTAAAGCAGGAAACAGGCTTTGATATTTTAACAGTGCAGCTTTATTTTCACGGGACCTGCAGGGAGTGCAGCGCCAGGAACTAGCCATCTGGCATAATGCAGGCACTAAATTAAATATGGCCACGTTATCTATAGACAGCTGGACGCCCGTTCGCCAAGGCTTCCACGGTAACGTTAATGGCGAGGAGAAAAAGCAGGGGACGCACCTGCGTTTTTTTTTACAAATACCAATTCTACTCTTCACTTTTCACAGCATCTCTTTTTTGTATATTGCTGCTGTGTTATAATGAACCGGATAAGGGAAAACGAGGGTGAACACTTTGGAAAAGTTAACCCCAATGATGCAGCAATTTAAAAGTATTAAACAGAGGTACCCGGATGCAATACTTTTTTTCCGGGTGGGCGATTTCTACGAAATGTTTTTCGATGACGCTGTTACCGCAGCCAGGGAGCTTGAAATAATCCTCACCAGCAGGGACAGCAACAAGGAAAGCGGCATTCCGCTGGCCGGTGTCCCTTATCACGCCGCGCAGAACTACATAGCCCGCCTCCTGGAAAAAGGCTATAAAGTAGCCGTCTGCGACCAGGTAGAAGAGGCCGGGCAGTCAAAAGGGCTGGTTAAAAGAGAGGTTACCAGGGTCATAACCCCGGGCACCAAGATCGAGGAAAACCTTCTGCAGAAAAGCCGCAACAACTACCTGGCCTCCATCTGCAGGTGCGCAGAAAATGAAGCCTTCGGCCTCACCTTTATAGATATTACCACCGGCGAATTGCTGGCATTCCACTTTGACAGCGAGCAGGCGGAAATGAGGATAGTTGATGAACTTATGCGCCTGCAGCCCGCCGAAATTATTGCCCACCCAAACATTTTCGAAGAAAAGCGGTTGAGCAGGGTATTCAACGGCCCGCTCTCCAACGTCACAGTATCGAAGTGCTCCCCGGATGTTGATGATGATTATTTTCCCGTCCTGCTGGAGCAGTTTTCGGAAGAAGAGCTGCAAAATTGCGGGCTCCTTTCCAGCCCCGCGGCGGCTTTATCAACAACTGCCGTCCTGAAATACGTCAAAGACCTGCAGGAAGGCTCCCTAAAACATGTCCGCGAAATCAAGTTTTACCGCTTTGATGACTATGTAGCCATGGATGCGTTTACCACCCTGAACCTGGAAATCCTGGAAACACTGCACTCGAGGGAGAAAAAGTATTCCCTGCTGGGGATCCTGGACAGGACGAAGACGGCAATGGGGGGGAGGCTCCTTAGAAAGTGGGTGGAAAGGCCTCTTATTGATGTCAAACAGATCCAGGGGCGCTGGGAAGCGGTGGGCGAACTAAAATCCAATTACCCCCTTAAAGGGGAGCTGGCAAACCTGCTTAGTGACGTCTATGACCTCGAAAGAATAAGCGGGAGGATCAACCTGGGAGCTGTCAACCCGCGCGAGCTGCTCGCCCTCAAGAAAACACTGCTGATTCTCCCGCAGTTCAATAACCTGCTCCGGGAGACTACCGCAGCAGCACTGCAGGAGCTCAGAGAGCAGCTTCCCGACCTGGGCACACTTGCCTGCGAGCTGGAAAGGGCCATCAGCGACAACGTTCCCCTGGCCCTTAAGGAAGGCGGTATCTTCAAAGAGGGGTTCTCCGAAGAGATAGACGAACTGCGCCGGCTGGCCGGTGAAAGCAAAGACTGGCTTTTAAACATGGAAAAAAGGGAAAGGGAACGGACCGGGATTAAATCCTTAAAAGTAAGCTACAACAAGATTTTCGGTTACTACATAGAAGTAACGAAGGCAAACCTGGACCTTGTTCCTCCTCATTACATCAGGAAACAAACCCTGGTCAACGCTGAACGTTTCATAACCGATGAACTGAAAGAGAAGGAGTCCAGTATCCTTAAAGCGGAAGAAAGGCTTGCCCGGCTGGAATACGAGCTTTTCGAAGAGCTGCGTAAGAAAGTGGCCACCTATACTGAGGACCTGCAAAAAGCGGCCCTCGTAATAGCCAACCTGGACTGCTATTTTTCGCTTGCCGATGCCGCAGCTGCCTATAATTACGTGAAGCCGCGCCTATCTGTCTCCGGCGAGATCAGCATTAAAGGGGCACGCCATCCCATTGTTGAGCAGAGGCATGAGGAGCCCTTTATCCCAAACGATGTCTATTTAAACGGGGAAAACGATAGAGTTATCATAGTAACAGGGCCGAACATGGCCGGGAAAAGCACCTACTGCCGCAGCGTCGCCCTGCTCCTCGTCATGGCCCAGGCCGGAAGCTTTGTCCCTGCCGATGATATGCAGTTTTACCCGGTGGAGCGGATCTTTGCCCGTGTCGGTGCAAGTGACGACCTGGGGGGCGGAAGAAGCACCTTTATGCTGGAGATGGAAGAGACATCGTTAATCCTGTCCGGAGCCCATTCCAACAGCCTGGTCATACTGGATGAAATCGGCCGCGGGACCAGCACCTATGACGGTATGAGCCTGGCACAGGCCATCCTTGAATACCTGCACGACGAAGTAGGGGCCATGGTTCTTTTTTCCACGCATTACCACGAGCTCACTGCCCTGGGAGAGGCCCTTCCCTCCGCTAAAAACTATACCGTCCAGGTTAAAGAAAAAGGGAAAGAGGTCATTTTTCTTCGCAAAGTGATCCCCGGGAAGGCCGATAAAAGCTACGGTATAAATGTTGCCCGGCTGGCCAACCTTCCCGGTAAGGTTATCGACAGGGCCGAACAGATACTTAAAGACATGGAAACAGCACAGGGCACCGGGGAGGAAAAAGGACAAAAGCCTTCTTTTTACACTCTGCCTGAACAGGAGGGGCAGCTCTCCATGATTTCCCCGGGGGCTGCCAGTAGGACAGCCGATAGCAAAAACGAAAAATATATTATCCGGGAGATAAAAAACCTGAACCTTGTATCCATAACCCCCCTGCAGGCCCTTAACAAGCTCTTTTCAATGCAGCAGCGTCTTATGAAGGACAAACTCAACGGAGAAAAGGAAAGTTAAAAAATGCCTATCTATAAGTTGAAACCCGCTACCGCAAACCGCATTGCAGCGGGAGAGGTGGTGGAAAATCCCGCTTCAGTGCTTAAAGAGCTGCTGGAGAATGCTCTTGATGCCGGGGCCAGCCGCATTCATATTACCATCAAAAAAGGCGGCCTGGAAGAGATTTCCGTGCTGGACAACGGCGCTGGCATACCGGCGGGAGAAGTTAGGCTGGCATTTGAAAGACATGCCACCAGCAAGATAAAAACAGTGGAGGACCTGCAAAGCATAAACACGCTCGGGTTCAGGGGGGAGGCCCTGCCCAGCATCGCCTCGGTCTCACGTATGGAACTAACCACCTGTCACAAGGACGAAAAAACAGGCAGCTACCTGTATCTTGAAGGGGGTGTGGAAAAAGCGTTCAAAGAAGTGGCCTTTACCCGGGGAACCAGGGTAACGGTGAGGTCGCTTTTCTTTAACACACCGGCAAGGCACAAGTTCTTAAAGGGAGTATCTTCCGAAACAGCAAAAGCGACACGGCTGGTACAGAACATTGCTCTTTCACGCCCGGACGTTTCTTTCATCCTGCAGCGGGAAAGCGGTAGAATACTGGAAACGCCCGGCGACGGCAGTGTGTTAAATGTTATTGCCGGTATATACGGCCACGAGTTGAGCAAAAATTTACTGCCCCTTCAATACGATGGGGAAGGCATGATGCTGGACGGTTATGTCAGCAGCCCTTCCTTTACCCGCAACAGCAGGAACTACCAGGTTTTTTTCGTCAACGGCAGGCTTGTGCACAGTATTGTGATCAGGCAATGCCTGGACAAAAGCTTCTCCGGCGCTGTCAGCTCGAGAAGATACCCGGCTGCATTTTTATACTTCTCCTTGCCCTTAGAAAGTGTGGACGTCAATGTCCACCCGGCCAAAACTGAAGTCCGTTTCCGCCACGAAAACCAGGTGCGCGACTTTTTAACAACCTGCCTGAGAAAAACTTTTTCCGCGAAACAGTATGTCCCTGCCTGGCTGGTAAAAGAAAGCTCCCTGCAGATGCAGGTAAACCATGAAAGAAAAACTACCCCTCCAGGACAAAAAAATGGGGCCACCCCGCAGCGCGATACAGGATCACATAAATTAGAGGATGATGCCCATTCAAAAAAAGGCTATTTCCAGCCCACCACAGCAACCGGCAAAGCGGCGCTCTTAAAGGGAAATACCGTACTGTCATTGTGGGAGGGCAGTATTTACGACACCGTTATTGGGCAGCTGTTCAGCACATACCTTCTACTGCAGCAGGGAGAAAACCTGGTTATCCTCGACCAGCACGCCGCCCATGAACGGATACTCTGGGAAAAGATTTGTCAGCGCCGGGAAGAAGGAGGGAGGCTGTCCCAGGAAGTCCTGCCTTTTACACTGGAAATACCGCTCTCCAGTGCCGAAAATGCCGCTGCAAAAGCGGCCCTCCTTTCCGAAATAGGGTTAGAAATGGAGCAATTTGGTAATAATACCTTTATCGTAAGAGCGGTGCCTTTTTTTATTAAGGACGTACTTTCCGCCCAGCTGATACAGGATATTTTTGAGGAAATCCTCCAGCAGCCTTTAAAAGAGGAGGAATGGAAAAAAGAAACCCTGCTCAAGCTTTCCTGCCAGGCGGCCATAAAAGCAAAACAGCTGCTCTCCAGGGAAGAAATTGATTCCCTGCTGGAACAGCTTAAAAACTGTGAAAATCCCTTTTACTGTCCCCACGGCCGGCCCGTCATGCTGAAGATGGAAAAAAAGGAAATTGAAAGAATGTTTAAAAGGCGGGGTTGATAAATTGAAACGGGAACCGAACGGGCAGGGTTTCAAAATACCGCTGCTGCTGGTGGTGGGGCCGACAGCAGTGGGAAAGACAGCGCTTTCCATAGAGCTGGCCAAAAAGCTCGGGGGAGAAATCATTTCCGCCGACTCCGTTCAGGTATACCGCTACCTGGATATCGGCTCAGCGAAGCCGGGGTTAGAGGAAAGGCAGGGCATACCCCATCACCTAATCGACATAGTGGACCCGGACGTTAACTTCACCGTTTACGACTACCAGGATATGGCTCGCCGCTGCATAAAGGATATTTACAGCCGCGGAAAGCTTCCCATCCTGGCAGGGGGGACCGGGCTGTACATAAATGCAACGATAGACGAATACACTTTTTGCAGCGGCAAAAGCGGTGCGCTGGTCAGGAAACGCCTGCAGGAAGAAATGCACAGCAAAGGAAAGGAATACCTGTACAACCGGCTGCAGCTGCTGGACCCCAAAGCGGCCGGGAGAGTGCATCCCAACGACTGGAAGCGCATAATAAGGGCCCTGGAGTTTTACTACCTGACCGGAAAACCGATATCTGTGCAGTGGGAGATGACCAAAAAGAAAAAGAGCGCTTATAACGTTTTTATGGTCGGCCTGATCCTGCAGAGAAACCATCTCTACGAGCGTATCAACAGGCGGGTAGACTCTATGATCGAAAAGGGGCTTCTGGATGAAGTTAAGCTGCTGCTGGAAAAGGGCTATCACAAAGGTTTAAAATCCCTCCAGTCTCTCGGTTACAGGCATGTAATGGCATACCTGGAAGGGCAATGGGAGTGGGAGGAAGCGATTTCATTTTTTAAGCGGGACACACGCCGCTATGCAAAGAGACAGCTAACATGGTTCCGTGCCGATGAAAGGACAAACTGGTACGAACTGACGGAAGGCGGTGAATGGGAGCCAATTTGTAATGCTATTTGCCGCAAAGCGGAAGGATATTTTACCTCTTTTACCGAATAAAGTATACAGTTAAAAGGAGGCGATCGCAGTGACCAAAGCACAGCACAATCTTCAAGACGTTTTTTTAAACCAGATTCGCAAGGAAAATATGCTGGTTACAGTATTTCTGATCAACGGTTACCAGATTAAAGGGCACATACGCAGTTTTGACAATTTCACCATCCTCTTGGACGTTGACGGAAAGCAGCAGCTTGTTTATAAACACGCTGTATCAACTATTATCCCTTTCCGAAACATTACCGTGAGCATTACACCACCGGCTGAGCAGGCTCAGGCAAAGCAGTCGCTTTAATGAATATGAAGATGACCTTTTTCTTTACCTCAATTCATAAAGACACTGCCCGGCGGAGTGTCTTTTAAATTGTTTATGCACATATAATATGGTACAATTGTATATATAAAGATGAAATAAAGAGGTGTACAAAATCGATAGCAATAAAGAAAAAGCGATCATCGTCAACCTGGAAACACCTGCCGAATGCGCATCTTCTTCCATGGGAGAGCTGTCGCTGCTGACCGAAACCGCCGGTGGAAAAGTGGTCTTCCGCGTTGAACAAAAGAAAGATAAACCGGACCCGGCATACTTCATTGGAAGGGGCAAGGCCGACGAGCTCCGCATACTCAAGGAAGAAATGGGCGTAGAGCTAATTATTTTTAACCAGGAACTTTCGCCGACCCAGGTTAGAAACCTGGAAAATGTCGTCGGCGGCAAGATTATCGACCGCACCGCCCTTATACTTGACATTTTTGCCAAAAGGGCCCTTTCCAGGGAAGGGAAGCTGCAGGTAGAGCTTGCCCAGCTAAGCTACCTGCTGCCGCGGCTTACCGGCAGGGGAACGGATCTCTCCCGGCTGGGCGGCGGCATCGGCACCAGGGGCCCCGGGGAAACGCAGCTGGAGGTCGACCGGCGCCGCATCAAGAAGCGCATATCCTCTTTAAAAGGGGAAATAAAGCAGCTTAAAAAACACCGCCACCTTCACCGCTATGCCCGCAAAGAAAAAGGTTACCTCCTGGCAGCACTGGTCGGATATACAAACGCCGGCAAGTCGACCCTATTAAACGCCCTTACCGGCGCGCAAGCTTTTACTGAAGACAAGCTCTTCGCCACCCTCGATCCGACCACCAAGCTCCTGCCCCTGGAAGAAGGCAGGGTCCTCCTGTCGGACACGGTTGGATTCATTCACAGGCTGCCGCCCCAGCTAATGGATGCTTTTAGCGCCACGCTGGAAGAGTTAAGGGAAGCGGACCTGCTGCTGCACGTAGTTGATATAAGCGATCCCCGCTTCCCGGAGTTGATTGTCTCTGTTAATGAAACCCTGTCCCGGCTGGATATCGAGGATAAGGATGAAATAATGGTCTTCAATAAGACCGACCTGCTCCCACCGGAGGAACTGGAGCTGCAGCGGCAGATGCTCTCCCGGGAGTATCCAAACTGTGTATTTATTTCAGCGGAACAGGGAAAAGACCTGCAGCAGGTTGCTGATAGAATAAGGGAACACATCAGGCACAGCTGTATCCGGCTGAAGCTCTGCATTCCCTATGACAGGTGGCCCTCTTTTCATTACCTTTACAGCAGCGGCAACGTCATAAATGTAGATTACCACAGCGAGCACGCCCTGGTCGAAGTAGATGTCCCACGTTCTTTGGCCGACCGGCTGTCCTCTTTTATAGAACAGCCGGAACAGTTGAACACGGGAGGGGGGGAACATTAAACCTTGCAATGGTGGCAGCTGCTGGGTATAAAGCCGGAAGTAGCTTCAATAATATCGAAAGCAGAACAACTGGTCTCTTTTCAGCACCGCAGCATAGAAGAGGTAAGCCTTTACAACCAGGCCCGGGTATTGAAGGCCTTCCAGGATGAAAAAGTAACGGAAGAACATTTCTCCCCCGGGGAAGGCTACGGCTACAACGATAGCGGCAGGGAAAAGCTGGAAAGCCTTTTTGCGCGTATATTTAAAGGAGAAGAAGCCGTTGTCAGGCCGCAGTTTGTCTCCGGGACGCACACCCTTTTTACATGCCTGTTAGGACTGTTAAGGCCCGGAGAGCGGCTTATCTCTGTTACGGGCCCTCCTTACGACACGCTCATGACAACGATAACCGGATTTTCAGCCGGAAGTGACAGCAGGGAAGGACATTTAAACGATTGGGGCATATCTTTCCTGTACTTGAATACAGAGGAATTTATTCACTATCACAATGAAGACCATTTAAGGAGACTGCTGCAGAAGCCCACCAAAGCTGTTTTTATACAGCGCTCCAGGGGATACAGCCCGCACCGCCGCTCGCTGACCGTTTCCGAAATTAGGACCCTGGTAAACAGGATTCGCCTCTTTAACCCCGGGGTTGCCGTACTGGTGGATAACTGTTACGGGGAGTTCGTCGAAAAGGAGGAACCTCTCCAAGCAGGGGCAGACCTAATTGCAGGGTCCTTAATAAAAAACCCCGGCGGGGGATTGGCGCCAACGGGGGGCTATGTAGTGGGCAAAAAAAAATATATAGACAGGGTAAGCAACATGCTTTCCGCTCCCGGGCTGGGCAAAGAACTGGGGGCATTTTTGTGCAGTAAAAGACCGTTTTTCCAGGGGCTCTTTATGGCTCCGCACCTGTCCGGCCAGGCCTTGAAAGGTGCTGTGACAATGGCAGC
>PWRZ01000037.1 GCA_003563385.1 Syntrophomonadaceae bacterium | reverse complement strand
GGTAATGATGACACCATTGAAGAGGACTTTTTTATCATGGGCCCCGCAACGGTTAACCGTGGTTACAATTTCTTCACCTTCTCCTACCCGGGGCATCGAAATGCAGTCCATACCGACCCCCGTCAGGTCAAGCGCTATGATTACGAGAAGCCCTTCAAGGCTGCCCTGGATTTATTGGAGAAAATGCCTGGTGTGGACGAACGTATCGCCCTGACGGGGTTCAGCGGCGGCGGGTACGTGGCGCCGCGGGTTGCCATCCATGACAGTCGAATTAAGGCCGTTATCCCCAACAACCCCATGGTGGATTACGACCGGGTCGCCAAGGCTCTCCTGGGACCGATCATCAAACGCATTCCCGGACCTTTGCTGAAACTGGCCCTGCAAAATAAACTGAACCGCAAACCCCTCATCAAAGCTTACTTTGAGTACGGCCTGTGGACCGTCGGGTATACTGACATGACCCTCTATGAATGGCTTACCTCTGAGCAGGCCCAGCAGGAATGGAAGAAATTCAATATCATAGATGATCTGCACCGTATTACCTGCCCGGCCCTGGCCATGGTTGGCGCAGGTGAGGGTGAGGAGATGTTAAGGCAAACGCAGGAGTTCATTGAAGGCATCTCTTCAGAAGAAAAAAAGATGCATGTTTTTACGCTGGAGCAGGACGGCTCCCATGATCACTGCATGCTGGACAATCATTCACGGATGCAGCAGGTAATGTTTGAATGGCTCAGCACGGTGTTCTCATAAGGTGGGAGGAAAACCTGTGCAAAAAGCTTTCCCTTTCTCGATCTGCCGGAACACTGCGAGATCATTGAACTTTTGGAAAACCAGGGTTTTAAAGCGGTCATAGCCGCAACATCTTACAATCCCGAGATGGCCGGAGGGGTGTACCCCTTTCCGTTGATTGAAGATGGAGACTTTCAGCTCCCTTCCGTGTACTTAACCGATCGAGAAGGAGAGAGGCTTGCCGGCAGTGAAGGCAAAGTGGTCTCACTGGAGGTTAGGGCCACACGTAAACCGTCTCAAGGATGCAATGTGGTTGCCCGTAAAGGAAAGTTTGATTTGCTCCCCTCCACCTGACGGGATAAATAAATTGACCACAGCTGCTGCCAGAAAGGCGAACCAGGCATAGGTGAATTTCGTGGCAGTGCCAATAAAATATTGGGCAATCATCTCGGAAAGCCCGGAAAACATGACTATACCCATAATCCCGGCATAGAAAGGAAACTGGATAATCAAGGCACTCAGGCCTTTAACCGCTTCCCCGGCAGCCGCCAGGTATTTTACGGGGGAACCATGCAGGGCCAACCCCAACATCAGAAAGGTAAAGTTGACAGAGTTCAGCTCCAGCCCGTCAAGGCCGCTTTGGGCAAAATGATAAACAAGGTAAAGCAACCCCCCTGCTGGTGGATGGTGATTGGTCCCACCCTCCTTGCTGCAGCTCAGGGGTTGGGCGTTCCCCTGGAAAGGGTAATTGTTTCCTTTGGTTACGGAGATGCCATTACCAATCTGATTAACCCCTTTTGGACGCTTGCTTTTTTGCCGGTAATGACAAAGGTGATGGCGGTTAAAGCGAGAGATTTCATGGGTTATGCAGTAATGGTAGCGATTATATTTTCCTGATCATAAGTGCGGCTATCTTCATTGTTCCCTGAGGTGTTGCTGATGGAAACCACCGTTTTAAGGACAAAATTAAAAATTCCCTTGCCCCGGCCCGAGCATGTTTATCGTTCCCGTCTAACTGAGATGCTGGAATCCGGCCTTTACGGGGAAAATGGATTTGCCAGGAAAATGACACTTGTCTCTGCACCGGCAGGATACGGAAAAACCAACCTTCTGGCAGAATGGCTTTACAGGGGGGGGGGAAAGATACCGCCTGGGTGTCATTGGATAAACGGGACAGCGACCCTGCTCATTTTTGGAGAAGCGTGGTGCAGGCCCTGCAGGAAGTTAACAAGGATATAGGTAAGTCTTTACTGGGATACTTGCAGGGCAATGACTTGCTCACGGATAACGATACAGCTTTAAAGAATCTACTGGACCAGTTGCTTAACGAAATAGCCTGCCTGCAACAAAATGTTTTCCTGGTACTGGATGATTATCATTTGATAGCTACTCCCGAAGTTCACCGCCAGACTTTTCATTTTCTCTCAAATCTTCCTTACCGACTGCACCTGGTCATTTCCAGCCGGGTTGACCCGCCATTAAACCTGTATCTGTTACGGGGGAGGGGAGAGGTGATGAGGGATGGCTCTTCGACAAATGGATAGGCCCGGTTAAAGATAACGGTAGCGTCAACAGGGGGGCCCAAAGAGTCCAACACGGAATGGGTCAGCTTAATGCTTAAGTGATATTGGAATAAGGTGCATTTTAGGCAGGCAAACCCAAACATAGAAACGGTTTCAGGCTAGTACGAGGTAGTGCCTGGCATAAATGCCAGGCACTACTATATGATACCATATAATGGTATATGGTGTCGGGGAAACGATACATATACTATCCATACACCGGTTGGAGTATAAAAAACTGAAAGAATTATTAATACTTGCTTTTTGAGGATGATTTGTCTGTTGCCTAATTGACTTGTCGTATAACTTCACTTATTATTAAGAAAAGATAAACAATACTATTGGGGAGTTGTAATGGATAAGGTAAAATCAAAAAACGGTGTGCCAATTAGATTAAATAACGAGAGATGGCTTCATATTACAGAGGAACATTCTGAGATGGCCGGCTATTATTATGAAATTTTAGAAATTGTTAATGCTCCCGAAGCAATCTATGAGGGTAATACTGGTGAGTTGCTTGCAACCAGGGAAATTGAACCTGGAAAGCACCTGATTGTTGTATACAAAGAATTGGACAACGAGGATGGATTTATTATTACTGCTTTCTTGACTAGAAAGATAAAGCAGCTTGAAAGGAGGGTTAAATTATGGCCTCGATAGATATTAAAGAAATCTTGGAGATTACTCCTCAACTTTTAAATATACCATATAAACGAGTCTGGTACAGCTATGATGAAGAGGCAGATGTATTGTATTTAAATTTTAAAAAACCAAGTCATGCCGATGATAGCGAATTAACCGAAGACGATATTATTATAAGGTATGAAAAAGGCGAGATCATCGGTATTACCATACTTAATGCCAGTAAAAGAAAAGAATCAGTTTAGATTTCAAAATTTGCTAGCCAGTCGAAAGATAGAGCTGCACTACGACATAAAAGAATTCGATGACGACCTGCAAGTTATTAGAAAATGTTAATAACCCGACTTTGGTTAAAGCACTTAGGGAGAATTAGATAAATGTAACTTAAAATATTATTCTTTGAAAGAAGAATCCACCAGATTCATAAATTTTGAGATGTATATGATAAAAGCCTTATTCATAACAGCAAAAAGCTGGCAGTTCTTCTGCCAGCTTTTTAATGGAAACAATTACCTGGTGTCGGGGATGGGAGTCGAACCCACATGGTGTTAACCACACGGCCCTCAACCGTGCGCGTCTGCCTGTTCCGCCACCCCGACATGTTCTCTCGTCTATATTCCCTTGTTTCTAAAGGAAAATATAACACAGATGCTTTCAAAAATCAAGGGTGAGAAGGGAGTGGTGTGCAGTTTGGGATGCAGGCAGCAGGTAAAAGAGAGATTTTAGCGAAGTAATTATGTTAAGAGGATTTAAGAGGATAAACCGGATAAACCGCGGGGGTGCACTTTTGCATGGCTGCATTGGAGCTGTACGAGGTCCGGCAGTTCGTGGTAAAGGACAAAATCCCTGATGTCAGGGCTGCTCTGCTGCGCGAGCTGCAGGAAAAAAATATACAGGCATTAATTGTGCCAGGCCACCGTATTGCGGTTACGGTTGGCAGCAGGGGGATTGCCTGCCTGCCCGATATGGTGCAGTGCCTGGTGGAATGGTTAAAAGAGAGAAAGGCGGTCCCCATAATAGTACCCGCTATGGGCAGCCACGGGAATGCCAGTGCCGAAGGCCAGGCAATGCTTCTCCGGGAATATGGAATTAGCGAAGATAAAATGGGGGCCCCGGTTGTATCTTCCATGGAGGTTGTCCAGCTGGGAAAGACCGAAGGCGGCGCTCCCGTGTATCTTGATAAAGTGGCCGCTGAGTGTGACGGTATAATCGTGCTGAACAGGATAAAACCTCATACCACTATGAAGGGGCCGCTGCAGAGCGGGCTTGTCAAGATGCTCGCAGTGGGGCTGGGCAACCGCCTCGGCGCAGAAAGCATGCACAGGTACGGGCTGGATGAAAACGTGCCCCAGGCGGCAAGGTTAATCCTGAAAAAGGCGCCGGTATTATTTGGAGCAGCCGTAGTTGAAAATGCGGACAAAGCGCCCTATAAGGTTGCCGTTATGCGCGCCGGTACAATCGAGGCTGAAGAACGGGCCCTTTTGGAGGAAGCACAGAAAGTACTGCCGCTGGTCCCCTTTGACCCCCTGGACACTCTGCTCGTCCACCGGATGGGTAAAGATATATCCGGTACCGGCATGGATACAAACGTTATCGGGCGCTGGCGCCGTGTAGGCGGGCCGGTGGACAGGGAAATCAGGTATATCGGTGTTTTTGACCTTACCGCGGATAGTGCTGGGAACGCTATCGGTATGGGTATGGCCGATTTTATAACGAGGGCCTTTTACCGGAAGATTAATTTTGAGACCACTTATACTAACGCCCTTACGGCAGACTGGCCTGCCGGTGCCAAGATGCCGGTTGTCCTGGAAAGTGAAAAAGCGATAGTGGAGAAGACGCTGGAGGGATTCGAACCGGGGAGTGTCCGCCTTGCCCTCATTGACAGCACCATGAACCTGGAAGTGTTCTGGATTTCCAGGTCCCTGAGGGAAGAGGCTGACGCTATTCCCTCGCTGGAGGTGGTGCAAAAGCCGCTGCTGCCTGCTTTTGATGAACAGGGAAAGCTGTTTTTGTCGAAAATTTGAATAAGGGCCGAAAAAGACAGGAAGACGGTATAAAACCGCCTTCCCGAAATATGCCGGAAAAAATAGACCTCTTCATAGCTTACCTCTTCATAACTTACGTCTGCGTATCGACTTGTCTCCTGGCAAACAGGAAATAAGCATTGTAAATAGCAACTATGACGCCTATAATAATGTTGTTAAGGGCCAGCGAAGTAGGTGGCATGAGGACAACAAAGTTTGCTATTACCAGCCATATGCCTACTACCAGGTGGATAGTGTGAAACGTGGTCATTATCTCAACCTCCTTTCTTTCCCCAGTAGCTTATCCTGTTTGACAAATTTTATACTTCTACCCTTAAAATAGCTTTTAGCATTTTTATTGATATGACCGGCTGAAAGCCGGAGGAGAAGACGGGGGAAATGTTGAAATATTAAAAGTGTGGCTTTTTAGGGAGGTATTGAGCGGTGATGGAAAATTTTATAGATGCGCTGGGAGAGATGTGCCCCATCCCCATCATAAAGGCTGAGAAGGTGTTAAAGAAGTTAAACGCGGGAGAAAAAGTGGTCCTGGAGACCGATCACAGTTGTTCCATTCAGAGTGTAACCGGGCACTTTGAAAAGAAGCATGGCTGTGTCTGCACGGTGACAGAGGTTGAAGAGGGGATCTGGCAGATCGAGATTGAGAAAATATAGATTAAAGTTACTGCTTAAAGTGCTGCTTTAGCTCATTTCCTTGTTTACCCGTAATTGCGCCATACGCAGTGACCGCAGAGGCAGGACGGTTCTGTGGCCTGAACAATTAGAAATAAAAAAAGCCGCCAGGCGGCAGCTACAAGCAGATGAGTATGGCGATCTAACAGAATCCCTTTTCCTTGGAGCAGAGGAAGTCAACAAAGGTAGAAGCCAGCCCCGGTTTTAAGTTATCGGGGTAAATGAGGTAAATATTGTGTGCCAATTTCAAGCCGTCCATATTTAGAGCTTTAAGGGTGCGGTGGCGGAACTCTTTGCGCAGGGCCATTTTGGGGAGTATGGAGATATTCTTCTTCGCGATTACTGCCGAGATTACGGCATTGATGCTGTTCAGTTCGAGGACAACGTTCAGGTTTTCCCAGGGGATGTTGACTCCGCTGATGGCTTCCTCTATCGTTTCCCTGATACCGGAACCTTTTTCCATTAATATTAATTTTAGCTCGGAAAGCTCTTCTTCAGTAATGTAGTTTCTGTTTTGCCACTCGTCGTTGTAAGGTGCGGTGATTACCAGTTCGTCCTGTCCAATCTTTCTAATTTTGAGCCTTTCTGACTTGATGGTTTCTTTTAGGGAGTTGACCAGGGGGCCTTCGATAACGCCAATATTTATGCTGCCTTCGAGCAGTTTGTCGACAACATTTTTTGTATTGGTAATGTCGAGATTTATATTATGCTGGGGGAATTTTTCTTTAAAAATGTATATGCTGCACGGCAGCGCGTAGTTGCCCAGTGTGCACGAAGCCCCAATATAGAGCTCTTCTGTTACAATTTTTCTGTGACTTTCAATTTCTTTGCGCATGTTTGCAGCCTGGCTTAAAATCTTGCTGCTGTAGTCAAAGACTATCTGGCCCATCTTGGTGGGACGAACTCCTTTATTGCTTCTATCCAGAAGCTGTACTTGAAAAGAATTTTCCAGGTCCTGGATTTGCAGGCTTAAGGCTGGCTGGCTGATGTGCAGTTTTTTGGCGGCTTTGGTTATACTGCCTGTTTTGACTACCAGGCAATATGCTTCCAGCTGGTTCAGGTTCATATTGTCCTCCAAGGATCGTCAGGGTATATTATCGAATTTTATTACAAGCGTTTAAATTATAACATTATTTAATCTAACAGTAAAGAAATTGAAAGCGCCGGCACTCAATATAACTGACTTTTACAACATTTCATCTTTCCCGGAGGGTCCTTTGACAGTGGGTAATTTAAAACCGACAGTTCCTTCTCCCCAGAAATCGAGCCATTTTTTGCCCCAGTATCAGTGGGGATTGGTCATAATTGCCGTCAATATTGTCCTGCTGCTGATACTTCGAGCATATTGTCCGAGGGAATTATACCCCTGGGCCTTCGGGCTGCTGTTTGGATTTGTCCTGCAGCGATCGCGCTTTTGTTTTGCCGCCGCTTTCAGGGATGTTTTTTTAATCCGCAATACGGTGCTTACCAGGGCCGTTATACTGGGGCTGCTTGTTGCTTCGCTGGGATTTTTGCTGCTGGACTTTTTGGCGCCGGGAGTAGAATTAATATCGACCATGGGAAAGGTCCATCCCGTCGGTGTGTTTACGGCTATAGGAGCTTTCATGTTCGGTGTAGGCATGGTTATAGCAGGCGGATGTGCGTCGGGAATGCTCATGCGCATGGGTGAGGGCTATCTCATGCAGTGGGTGGCCATGATCGGTTTCCTGGTGGGGTCCGTTTTTGGGGCATGGCACCTGGGCTGGTGGATGGATAGCTTTATCTCTGAAGCGCCTGTTGTATACCTTCCCAACCTGCTTGGCGTCCAGGGTGCGGCAGTGCTTAATTTTGGTGTGCTGGGCCTGCTGTTCATTCTTGCGCTGGCCTATGAAAGTGGTTGGAAAACTTTTTCCGTCGGGGTAAGGAATGCTTCCGGTTTCATTAAAGCCAATCCGAAAGCCAACCCGAAAGCCAACCCGAAAGCCAACCCGAAAGCCAACCCTGCCCACACCAGCGGAGAAAAGGCCGCCCCCGGTGGGCTTTACAGGACCTTTTTAAAAAAGCCGTGGCCCTATTACGTGGGGGGAGTATTACTGGCAGTGCTGAACGTGGCCCTGTTTGCATTGTGGGGCATTCCCTGGTCTATTACCAGCGGTATAACCTATTTTTCCGGGTGGCTGAGCTCGCTGGCCGGCTTTTCGCCGCAAGAGTGGGCCTTTTTCCAGGAAGAGATATTCTGGGAGGGGCACTGTGTCCTTTTTGATTACTACCGCTCCTATTACATGAGATTCCCGCTCGTCTATCATTTTATGGCCATAATTATCGGTGCATTTATAGCGGCGTTGCTGGCCGGGGAGTATCGCATCAGGAAATGGCGCTCGGGCCGCTTTGTTGTCTCGGCCATACTGGGAGGACTGCTGATGGGGTACGGGGCCAGGATTGCCCTGTGATGCAATATAGGGGCCTTCTTCAGCGCTATCCCATCGCTGTCACTCCACGGCTGGGTATTTGCCCTGTTTGTCCTGGCCGGCTCTTACCTGGGAGGCCTTATCCTGATGAAGTATCTTGTCGTTTAGTATATAGGAGCTTCAGGGCCCGTTTAGCGGGCTTTTTTGTGCACGTTATGGCGGATGTGCAGGAAGGAGTTTTGCAAGTGGCCGGGGCGGAGGAGCAGATACCTTCGCCCCTTTTATTTCAACTTTGCCCCTATTTTATGATATAGTAATGATGGAATTGCAGGTGAGATTAATGGAAAATGTTAAGCGGCCGAAAGGCCACCAGGATGACTATGTTAAATTCCTGGGCACTGCCGGGGCCCGCTTTGTCGTATCCAGGCAGCTAAGGGCTTCCGGGGGGCTCTGGTTTTCGC
>PWRZ01000168.1 GCA_003563385.1 Syntrophomonadaceae bacterium | reverse complement strand
GCTGCCTGTGCCGTTGTAATCGGTAATGAAAGCAGCGGTATAAGCGGGCCGGTAATGGAAAGGGTTGACATGAAGGCTTGCATTCCCTTGAAGGGAAGGATCCTGTCGCTGAACGCGGGCGTAGCTGCTTCCGTGATCATCTTTGAAGGGCAGCGGCAGAGAAGTATAATTGCCTGCCGGTAGGACAGCGGTAATGGTATAATGGTATAAACGGTTTTTTGTTGAATAGATTGTATTTTTACCGGGATTGTGCTATAATCACTATGGTCCATGAAAAATTAATGAAAGGGGTCATGTGATGTTGGCCGCTGAATTTTTCTGGAAGGTATTTGAAAATACGGGATCTGTAACCGCTTATTTACTTTATAGATGCTTTCTTTGTGATTCAAATTCAGAGAGCAGCGTTGTAGTGGAGAAGGAGTTCTAAAGGAGTGAATGGCGGATATTGCTGAAAACAAACTTTCGTCCGGGGAGAGGGACGGAAGTTTTTTGCTTAATGTGTAGTTTTGGTTATGAGGAGGCGGTGTTTTAAATGATGGAGGATATTGAAAAGGTAAGGGCCCTTTTTGAGAAGGAGATTAACGCCGCGGATAATTTAAATGAGCTGGACCGCATACGCGTCCGCTACCTGGGGAAAAAGGGCAGCATTACCCTTCTCACCCGCAGCTTGAGCAGAGTTCCCGCAGAACAGAGGCCCGCTCTCGGACAAAAGATCAACGAGTTAAAAAATGCTGCCGGGAGTATGCTTGAAGAGAAAAAAGAGCAGCTCAAAAGCAGGGCTTATTCGACGCGCTGGGATAAAGAGCGTATTGATGTGACCCTTCCGGGCAGCCCTTACGGGCTGGGGCGTAAGCACCCCATTACCAGGGTGCTGGAGGAAATCGAGGAGATCTTTACCGGGATGGGGTTCCAGGTGGCCGAGGGGCCTGATGTAGAGCTCGATTATTACAACTTTGAAGCTTTAAACATTCCCCGGGAGCACCCGGCCAGGGATATGCAGGATTCTTACTATATCGACGAGGATGTTCTTTTGCGCACGCATACCTCCCCGGTGCAGATCCGCTCCATGCAGGAGCAGGCACCGCGGCTGCCGGTACGGATCATCGCCCCGGGAAAGGTCTACCGGCGCGACGACGATGTGACCCATTCACCGATGTTTCACCAGGTGGAAGGGCTGCTGGTCGATAAAGGCATTTCCCTTGCGGACCTTAAAGGGACGCTGCTGCTTTTTGCACAGGAGATGTTCGGCAAAAAAAGGGAGATCCGCCTGCGTCCCAGTTTTTTCCCTTTCACGGAGCCGAGCGCGGAAGTGGATATTTCCTGTATTATCTGCGACGGCCGGGGTTGCCGTGTATGTAAAGAGACAGGGTGGCTGGAGATACTGGGCTCCGGTATGGTTCACCCCCGGGTGCTGAAAATGTCCGGTTATGACCCCGAGAAAGTGACCGGGTATGCCTTTGGTATGGGTGTTGAGCGTATCGCGATGCTGAAATATGGCGTTGATGATATCAGGCTTTTCTTTACAAATGACCTGCGCATGTTGAAGCAGCTTTAAGGGGGACTGAAAATTGAAGGTACCGTACAACTGGCTGCGGCAGTATGTCGAGATTGACCTGCCACCTGATGAACTGGCTGATCGCCTCACCATGGCCGGCATTGAAGTGGACTCCGTTTCACTGTTTGCCCCCCTGGGAGAGAATATTGTTGTCGCTTCTGTTGAAGAGCTGTCCAGGCATCCCCGCTCCCCGAACCTGCAGGTGGTCAGGGTCAACGCCGGGGGAACGCCCCACAGCGTTGTCTGCGGGGCCTGGAATATCGACGTTGGAGACAAGGTGCCGCTTGCTCTTCCCGGCGCGGTGCTGCCGGCCGGTTACGAGATAAAAGAAGCTGAAATCAAGGGAGTCCTGTCTGCAGGAATGCTCTGCTCTCCTGTTGAGCTGGGCCTGGATATTGTCCATGCCTCTGAAAATGGCATCCTGGTCCTGGACGGGGGCTGCAGTGCCGGGGAGAAGCTGGATGACATACTTTTTACAGGGGAGCCCGTCCTGGAGTTGGCCCTTACCCCGAACAGGGCAGACTGTCTGGGCCTGCTCGGGGTGGCAAGAGAGGTTGCCGCTGTTACCGGGGCCAGGCTGCTGCGGCCTTCTTCAAAGGTGCAGGAAACGGGTGCCGATATCTTGGAGCTGGCCGGTGTCCAAATTATGGAACCGGAGCTGTGTTCCCGCTACACGGCCAGGATGATGGTGGATGTTAATGTAGCCCCCTCACCCCTGGATATGCAGCTTAAGCTTCTAGCTGCCGGCATACGCCCCATTAACAATATAGTGGACGTAACCAATTATGTGATGTGGGAAACGGGGCACCCGATGCATGCTTTTGACTATGACAGGCTGGAGGAAGGGAAGATTATCGTCCGCCGGGCCTCAGCGGGAGAGGAGATATACACCCTGGACGGTGTGAAAAGAACCCTTCACAGCGATATCCTGGTTATTGCCGACAGCCGTGTCCCCGTAGGTATCGGCGGGGTGATGGGAGGAGAAAACACGGAGATCGGCGAGCAAACCCGCAGGGTATTGATGGAAGCCGCTTGTTTCGACCCTGTAAATATACGCAAGACCGCTCGATATCTCAATCTCCCTTCTGAAGCTTCCCAGAGATTTGAAAAAGGCGTGGACCGGAAAGGCGTATTGTTCGCCCAGGACAGGGCCGCAAAGCTGGTAAGGGAAACAGCGGGAGGAAAGATATGCCGCGGTTTGATTGACTGTTACCCCAGGAAATACAGGCAGCCGGTAATCAGCCTGCGCTCGAGCAAGGTGAACGAAGTTTTAGGCTGCCCTGTCGACAGCGGGGAGATAAAGGAGATTCTTGTTAGACTGGGCCTGGAGGTAAAAGAGGTAAAAGGTGCTCGCGGACGGGCGACAGCCGGAAATAGGTTCGGGGACCAGTTTACGGTAACTGTGCCCTCCCACCGCCGGGATCTCGCCCTGGAGGTGGACCTGATTGAGGAAATTGCCCGCATCAAGGGCTACAATACCATCCCTTCAACTCTTCCGCGGGGGGCCATGATCATGGGCAGGCCTTCCCGGAGCAGGAGGCTGATGGCCAGGATAAGGGATTCTCTTGTGGCCTGTGGTCTCCAGGAAGTGATTACCTTTTCCTTTATGAACCCGCGGCGCTTTGATGAGCTTAACATACCCGGGGACGATTCCAGGAGGCACACCGTCAGGTTGAAGAACCCCCTCACGGAAGAGCAGGAGGTAATGCGCACCACCCTTGTGCCGGGGATGCTGCAGGTTTTGGAGTATAATTTCAACCGCCAGGTGGAAAATGTGCTTTTGTTTGAGCTGGGGAAAGTGTATATGCCGCTGCCGGGTAAAGAGAAGCTCCCCCGGGAAAAAGATATGCTTGCTTTCTGCCTCAGCGGCAAAACGCCGGAAGAAAACTGGCATATTCCCTCCCGTCCAGTGGACTTTTACAACCTTAAAGGAATCACAGAGGCCCTCTTTGAAGACCTGGGCATTGAAGGCTGCTGCTGGCGTGCTGAAGAGCTGCCGCTTCTGCACCCCACCCGCGGGGCGGGCGTTTTTGTCGAAGAAGAAAAGAGGGCCGGCTTTATGGGGATCCTGCATCCCTTTCTGCAGGAGAAACTGGGCTTCAAGCAGGAGGTCTTCATCGCGGAACTGGATGTAGACGTTCTCCTGGCCGCCGCTTCTGAGACTCCTTCTGCCGGTAAGCTGCCGCGGTTCCCGGCTATTTTAAGGGATATGGCTTTTGTCGTCCCCGAACTAGTGACCGCGGAGGAGCTGGTCGTAGAAATAAGAAGGCGGGGCGGAGAACTGCTTGAGGAGGTAAAGCTGTTCGATGTCTATAAGGGCAGGCAGATCCCGGAAGGCCAGGTAAGCCTTGCCTTTTCCTTAACTTTCCGGCACGGCGGCAGGACCCTCAAAGATGAAGAGGTCGATGCCATACAGGAAGAGCTTAAAAAGGCCCTGTCCGAGAAATATAATGCCGTGCAAAGGGAGCTGTGCCGTGCAAAGGGAGCTGTAAGGAAGGATTCATCGCCAGTGTAAGCGAATAGAGAAGCAGGTACCATGTTAAACCTCTTTGGAGAGGTTGGCGGGGGGATTAAAATGGCCGGTAATGAAAGCACGAAGAAGGTTATCGTTAAGATAATGGGAGAAGAATATGTTCTCCGGGGACAGGCTACAAGAGAGCATATGCTTAAGGTAGGCGAATATGTTAATGATATTATGAGGGACCTTTCCGAAAAGCACCCGCGCATGAGCATGCAGAAGATTGCCGTGCTTTCTTCTTTAAACCTGGCCAGTGATTTGCTTGCCCTGCAAAGGGAAAAGGAGAAAAAAAAGGTCAACAAGGCAGATAAGGCAGATAAGGCGGATAAGGCAGGCAAGGAAGACAAGGCAGGAAAGGAAGACAAGGCGGATAAGGAAGACAAGGCGGATAAGGTGGATAAAGAATGAACTGGCTTGACTTCGGGCTTGTTTTTGTTTTTATCTTGAACGTTTACAACGGCTTTAAACAGGGTCTGCTGCGGCAGGTTGTCGGGCTGGCCAGTTTTTTTATCGCCCTGTATGTTTCTTTTTACTTCAGCGGCACTGTAAGGGGCTACCTGGACAGGTATCTAAACCTGGATGAAATAATTGCGGCGCTCGCTGAAAACGGCCCGGCTTCGCTCTGGCTGGTGGACGTATTGTTGAATATTATTGCTTTTCTGCTCACCTTCCTGGTAGTGGCCCTGCTGCTGGCCTTTATTACAAGAAGGTTGAAATTTGTCAATAAAATCCCGCTGGTAGGGCCGCTGAACGCCTTTTTGGGCTCGGCACTGGGGGGCTTGAAAGGGCTTATCATAGTTTTTTTGATCATAGCTCTGCTATCCCTTATCCAAACTGAGTACTGGACAGGGGTTATGGAAACTTCCGCAGTGGTGGCGCTTTCCAGTCATTATATGTCCTTGGTATTTGGCTTTATTGTCGAACTTGTCACAGACAGGCTGGGTACGCTGGTATGACCATGGAAAAGACAGTGGGAAAGTATACTGCTCTGCCGCCTTCTTCTTACCGGAGAAACGTCGTAGAGGTTGCCCGCTCTTTACTGGGGGCGGTGCTGGCGCATTATTCGGATGAAGGGTTCACGGCGGGCATAATAGTGGAGACGGAAGCTTACCGGGGCAGCGACGATCCTGCCTGTCATGCTGCCAGGGGTAAGACGCCCAGAAATTATGTCATGTTTGGCCCTCCCGGGAGGGCTTATGTTTATTTTATATACGGAAACCATTACTGTTTCAACGTGGTTACCGGAACAGAAGGGCAGGGTGAGGCGGTCCTCATACGCGCGCTGGAGCCGCTTGACGGCCTGGAATTGATGAGGAAGAGAAGGGGTATGGGCCACAAGATAATAAACCTGACCAGCGGGCCCGGGAAGCTGTGTGCCGCCATGGGTATAAGCAGGGAGCACAACGGCATAACCGTGCTGGCCCCGCCATTATTTATCGCCTCCGGTATCGGGGTAGAAGATGCACGCGTCGCCGTTTCCACCCGCATCGGTATAAAACAGGGACGGGACATACCGTGGCGGTTTTACCTGAAGGAAAATGCATTTGTTTCGCGCTGAGGTGAGGGGTTTTAGTTTTTATGGATAAAACTGTCCGCATGCTCCAGTTTGATAAAATAAAACAGCGGCTGCAGGGATATACCTTGACGCCCGCCGGTGCAGAAAGAGCGGCCTCACTGCAGCTATTGACCGTACCGGGGCAGGTAAGGGTGCTGCAGCGGCAAACCGCGGAAGCTGTGGCGGTGATCAGGCAGGGCCTGGCAAGGATGGAGAGATGCGAGGAGATCAGGCCTTACCTGAAGAGGGCGGAAAGAGGGGGACTGCTGGGCCCCGATGAGCTTTTTAAGATAATGACCCTTCTAAAGGGAATAAAAGCATTGAAGAACTCCTTTTTGGGGGATTCTTCCCTGGCAGAAAGGTTCCCGCTTATTACTGAGCTTGTCAGCAGGATGGAGGTTTTTACGGGTATATTGTCGGAGCTGGAGAGGTGCCTGACCGGCAGGGGAGAGATCAGCGACAGTGCCTCCAGTTATCTGCTATCCCTCAGGAAAGAAGAGAAAAGAGTGCAGGAGAAGATCCGCAGTACCCTTGATTCTTACCTGCGAAACCCTCAGTACCAGAAATTCCTGCAGGAAAATATTGTCACACTAAGGCAGGACCGCTATGTCCTCCCTGTCAAGCAGGAATTTCGTCATCACATCCCCGGGGTTGTCCACGACCAGTCGTCCAGCGGGCTGACACTTTACATCGAGCCTCTCCCTGCCCTGGAGCTTAACAACCGTCTCCGGGAAATCAGGGCCAGGGAAGAAGAGGAGATTGAAAAGATACTAAGAAAGCTGACCGCGCTGGTGGGCTCCCGCAGCAGCGAGATAACGGAAAGCTTTGTTTTGTACGGGGAAGTTGATTTTATCCTGGCCCGCGGGCACCTGGCCGTCAGTTACGAAGGCAGGGAACCCTTTATTAACGAGGGCGGCTATATCGATATTAAAGCGGGGCGCCATCCTTTACTTCCCCCTGATGAAGTAGTCCCGACCGATATCCACCTGGGCAGAGAGTTCGACATACTTGTAATAACCGGGCCCAACACGGGCGGCAAGACGGTAGCGCTGAAAACTGTGGGCCTGTTCGTATTAATGTCACAGAGCGGGCTCCATGTTCCGGCAGGAGCGGGTACCGACCTGGGAGTTTTTGAGACCGTATGGGCCGATATTGGGGATGAGCAGGATATTGAGCAGTCCCTGAGCACTTTTTCGGGGCACATGGTTAACATCATCGAGATATTAAAGCGGGCCGACTCGTCGTCCCTGGTGCTTCTGGATGAACTGGGTGCCGGGACCGACCCTTCCGAAGGGGCGGCCCTGGCCATGGCCATTCTCGATGACCTTTACAGGCGGGGTATAAAAACCATTGCCACCACCCATATAAACGAAATTAAAGTGTTTGCCCACCAGCGTGAGGGCATGGAGAATGCCTCCATGGAATTTGACGCTTCCACTTTAAGCCCTACCTTCCGGCTGCTCATCGGTGTCCCCGGCCAGAGCAATGCCCTTACGATTGCCGAAGGGCTCGGCCTTTCGGCGGAGCTTACCGGCAGGGCACGATCTTTTATGCGCAGGGAATTTCTGGACCTGGAGGAAGTTGTCAGCGACCTGGTGGAAGAAAGGCGGAAGCTTCTCCGGGACAGCGGTGAAATGGAGGCCATGAAGCAGGAAGTGGGCTTTCACCTCCGCGAGCTGGAAGAGGAAAAAGAAAAGATAAAGCAGAAAAAGAAGGAGATCCTGCGGAAGGCACGTGAAGAAGCCAGCTCCCTGGTGCGCTCGGCCAAGAAAAAGACGGACCAGATAGTGAAAAAGATGCACAGCGCCGAAAGGGAAAAGCCGGCCAGCCAGGCATTTGCCATTGCCGAACACTCCCGGAAAGAGCTGAAAGAGCTGGGCAAAGAGTACGAGGTTGAAGAGGACTGGCAGGATGACTTGAAGGAGGTCGGGCTGCAGGAAATTGCTGAAGGAGACGTTGTCTTTATAAGGAGCCTGCGCTGCCGCGGGGAGGTTATCGCGGTTTTATCGGAAAAGGAGATCCATGTCCGGGCCGGCTCTTTGAAAGTAAACACGGAGTTAAGTGACCTGGGGATACCGGCAGGTGATAGGCCGCAAAGAGCGGGGCCCGGTTGCTTCAAGCAGGACGTTTCTGCTAAAAGCAGCGACCTGTTGGGGGAGAAATCGGAGCTTATCAGGCCGACCCTTGATGTGCGCGGACTTAACCTGGAAGAGGCCGCAATGAAAGTGGAAAAGTATCTCGACGATTCGCTGCTGGCGGACCTGGAAAAGGTAGAGATTATACATGGAAAAGGGACCGGGCGCCTGCGACAGGGCCTGCACCGTTATCTCGCCGCCAAGGGGGATATTGAGAGCTACCGGCTTGGGAGCGAGAATGAGGGCGGCAGCGGTGTTACAATTGTTTATTTTAAAAAGGGCTGAAAAAGCGTTGAAAAATAATTGATGAAGGGCTGACTGCACAAATTCGTGCAGTCAGCCCTTGTTGTCAAGCTTTACGGCTGCAAAATACTGATTTGTTCTTAACTCTTTGTTTTAACACTTTTTAACTCTGATCGTCTCCTTCATCTTCGTCCTGTTCTCCTGGAGAAGGATCCTCTTCAGCGGGTGGGCGTCCCGGGGGACGTCCGGGCGGGCGTTCGTTTTCTGTATCGTTGTCGCCGGGCCCGTTTTGATCGTCATCTTCACCGGGGATATACATGACCCACTCGGTGGGCTCGGAGGCAACGCCTTCGTAGTTCACTCCTACCAGCCTGTATATATATACCCTGTCTTCACTGACGTTGTCATCTATATACTGGGTATTTGTCCCCGAAAGCCTCTGACGGAGCGTAAATTCGTCTTCTCCCTCCGGCCTGCGGTAAACCCGGTATTCTACTATATCATGCTGGTATTCCCAGCGCAGGTGGACCCGCAGCGGGTGCTCCAAAAGCTGTGCCGTAAGGCCTCCGGGCCGGGGGGCTGGC
>PWRZ01000077.1 GCA_003563385.1 Syntrophomonadaceae bacterium | reverse complement strand
TCAGCTCCATATCGGGGGCAAAATAGCCGCCGCCTATCCCCTCCACGATCTCCAGCGCATAAAGAAAGGATACCGCTTCAGCCGCCGTATGCCCGGGGTGCATGTCGTGGAATATGGCGGCGATATTGTGCGGCTCGGGTTCGGGGAAAGTAAGCGCAGATGGAGTCCCTGTCTGGGGGGCTTTTTCTTCAGGGTCCTCTTCCTGTTCCGGCTTCGCCGCCTGTTCTCCCGTATCTGCTCCAGCATCTCCTTCCGCTGCGGGGGCGGGTGTTGGGCCTGCCGACCTCCTTGAGGACCTGCGGCTGCTTTCAACCGGGGCTGGTTCCGGCTCCGGTTCCGGATCTGGTTCCGGCTCAGGTTCCGACTCAGGTTCCGGATCTGGTGTCGGTTCCGGGGGGGTCGGCTCCGGCTCTGGTTCCGGCTCCGGTTCCGGCTCCGGTTCCGGGGCCGGCTCCGGGTTTGGTTCCGGTTCCGGCGGTTCGCCGTTGCCGTTATTTTCCCCCGGGCCGCCTGTAGCGCCCTCTTCGTCTGTGCCGTCTTCTTCGCCGTCACCGTTTTCTTCGACTGGTTCTGCTGCCGCGGTGCGCAGCTCCCGGGCCGCCGACCACTGCCCCTCGTTGCCGGCCTCGTCTACCGCCCTTACCCGCCAGGCGTAGTCGCTCCCCTCTTCCAGCAGGCCGGCGGCAATGGTGTGGCTGCTCTCTTCCAGGCCGGCTGCCTCCAGCAGCGGAGAGGCGAACAGTTCGGCATCATCGTGGCCGTTTGCTGCTGCGGCCAGCTGCCAGTGGTAGTAGGGTGTGCTGAGGCTCTGCGACTCTCCCCAGGTGAAGGTTAGGGGCAGCTCCGCGCTTATATTTTCCAGCGCCGCGGGGCTGAGCAGCTGCGGTGTTGTGGGGGCAGTATTGTCGGCGCAGATGGTGATGCTGTCCGTGCTTTCCTGTCCCGCCGCGTCGACGGCCACCCCGGTAAGGGTGTAATTGCCGTCGGCCAGGGCCGCCGTGTCCAGCTCCCAGGTAAGCGCTGTTGTCCCCGGTGCCGCTGCGGCCACAGCTGCGCCGTCGAGCTGCAGGGAGAGGCTTTGCAGGCCGTTTTCTCCCAGCTCCGGGGCGGCGGCGGCATGGAGCTCCACTGTGATGGCGCCGCTCAGGCAGCTTCCCGCAGCGGGGGAGAGGAAGCTCAGCACCGGCGGGGGCGGCGCTTCCTGCAGGTAGTGGAAGGTGAGCGATTTTTGCGCTTCTTCGCCGAGCATGTTAACGGCCTTCACGGTAAAAAGATAGCTTTTTTCTGTCCCGGCAGCGCCCGGATCCCAGCTGAAGCTGTAGCTTTGCCCGCCGGCCACCTCTTCCGTAAAGCTGCATACCTTTTCCCCGTCAATGTAAAAGTGCAGTTCCTGCAGGTTTACGTCCTCGGCGGAAGCGGTGAGCTCGGCGGTTTCGATGACATAGGAGCCGTCTACGGGGGCGGCTATGCTGATGGCGGGGGGTATGTAGCGGGGCTGGTACGGCCGCGTCCCCCAGGGTTCGTACTGCAGGCATTCTGGGTGGAAGATGAAGTCGCCGCTCCCGGAAGAATTGGAGATGTGCCGGGGGCCTTCCGGGCAGCCCCAGTAGTTGTAGCTGATGTCCGCCTGCAGGTCCTGGCAGTCTCCAGTTTCAAGGCGCACGCCGTTCTGCTGGCTGGAGTAGAAGTTGTTGCCGCGGACCCGGTGTCCTCCCGTTTCCATCTTTATACCGATGCCCATCTCCAGGAAGGTATTGAACTTAATCTCCAGGGTACCGTTTTGAGGAGTTACCTGCGCCCCAATTTTTATGCCCACTGTGCTTGCCGGCCCGCCCGAGCCGGTAAAGCTGTTCTGGAGTATTTTTACATCTTCGCGCGTCGCTAGCAGGTTAATGGCGGTGTCGTTTGGCTCGCTGACGTGAAACTGGTTGTCAATGATTTCGGCATTTCCTCCAATTAAGCCGCGGACTCTGACGGCCTCCCTGTTTTCCTGGAATGTATTTCCTTCTATGTAAGCGCTGCCGTTGTCGATATCCAACGCCATGGCGTTGCTGCCAAAAGTGCTGGAGAGGGCTTCAAGAGAGGTGTTTGCACCCTGGAGGAGCACAGCGGCCTCCTCCGCGCTGCGCACTTCGGTGTTCTCCAGCAGGACGCTTCCGCTGTCCTGGACCAGGATGCCGTCCCAGCCAGCTTCACCGTCGACGGCCTGCCCCACGTTTGCGGAGCTGTCGTCTCCCCGCGTGAAGTAGACCTTTTCCGACGCTGTCCCCCGCGCTACCAGCTCTCCTTTCACGATCAGGCGGCCGTTTAATGTGATGGTCCCAATGACACTTTGTACAAATTTCAGCACCGCTCCCGGCTCAATGGTCAGCTTTGCCCCTTCAGCTACCGTTACCCAGCCCGCAAGGCGGTATATCCGTCCCCCCTCCCAGGTAGTGTCCTCGCTTATAGTGCCGGTTATATCCACTACCTCCATTTCCTGCGCCGCTAAGCCCCCCGGGCAGAGGGTAAAAGAGATGATTAAAGCGGCTGCCAGGAAGACCGGAATCCCCCTTTTCAGCACCCCGGCCACGGGCAGGCCCAAAAAGGGGGATCTATAATGATTCATTACCAAGCACTCCCTTCTTTCAAATGTGTTGCCTGTAGGCACAGGTTTTTTAATTTCTATTTTTTTCTTCTGTTTCCTGCAAAAGTCTGCAATATTATTGAAAAATATACAATCGCCAGCCGGTAGGGGACGGCCGGCTTGGCGCTCAGGGGTAAAGGCACAGGAAAAAAGCAAGGTGGCATCCAAACAAGCGCGAATCCGGGCAGGCGCGAAACTGCGAAGCCGCGAAGCTGAGCATGCGCGAAGCTACGAATGAAGCACGGGGACGGACCCTGTGCTTCATTTTGCTTCCCGATAGTTGCTGCTGCGGTAGTGTTGCACTGTATACAGAGTTCCGTTATAATAGATATGTTAGAATTTTATCCAATTTCACCGGGGAAGGGCATGGTGCCGGATGGAAGAAGGTAACAACGAAAAGAAGGCTGGAAATAAGGCTTCGCCAAAAAAGAAGAAGGGTCGCCAAAAATCGACTGCCAGTAAGGTTCTCTTGTACAGTGCCGTAGTTCTCGTTATCATGCTGGTGGCCGGGGGTATCTGGGTGAAGTCCCTGTGGGACCAGGTTTACGAAGTTAAGGACGGGCAGGTAGAAATGGATTCGGAAGTGCAGAGAGAATCTCTGCCCGACATTATGACCCTGCTTATCCTGGGCCTGGACTCGCGCGACCCTGTCAAGCGCGCCGATACAATAATGCTCTTGAGCCTCAACCGCCGCACGAACGAGATCAATATCATCTCCATACCGCGGGACATGCGTGTGGAAATACCGGGTTATGGACTGGACAAGATAAACCACGCCTATGCCTTCGGCTCGGTGTCGCTGACCAGGCAGGCGGTGGAGGATTTTCTCGATATTAAGGTGGACTATTACATTACCACCGACTTTGAGGGCTTTACCAATATTGTGGACCTCCTCGGCGGCATTGAGCTGGAAGTGGAGCAGAGGATGCGCTACTACGGTATCGACGTTACCATCGAGCTGGACCCGGGAGTGCAGTACCTGGACGGCGACAAGGCACTGCAGTATGTGCGCTTCCGCAGAGACAGTGAGGGGGACCTGGGCAGGGTCAGGCGGCAGCAGAAATTTCTAAAGGCCCTGCTGCAGGAAATGATTGCTTTTCGCAACATCCTCATGTTTCCGAAGTTGATGCCGGAGCTGGCCAACAACATGAAGACGGACCTGGAGCTGAACAGGGCTATCACGCTGGCCAACAAGCTAAAAAGCGTCGATATAGAGGAGATCAACACCCTTACCCTGCCGGGAAGAGTCGGCAGCATAGGCGGCATCAGCTATGTTCTTCCCGAAGAAGAAGAAATTGAACAGCTCGTGGACCGCTATGTCAGGGGGATTGAGAAAAAGGATTCCTGAGGCGGAGGGGGTAGCCCGGGACGCTTTCTGCGGACCTTTCTTCAGATTCTTTTATTGTGCTTTTATTGGTGGGATGCTGTATTTAGTAATGTTGGATAGGGCCCACCGGCCCCCTAAACTCCCGGCTTCCCGGCTTCCCGGTCTGCCCGGGGTGCGGGGACGGACGCAGGGTTGGCGTGGCGGTGGCCGTGGCGGTGGCGGTGGTGTGGTGTAACGATATGTTCCTCTCACGAAGATGGAGGGGTGTTTTTTTGTACGCGGGGAGCGATGCTCAGTGATGGCAGGTGGGAATGGTGAGGGAAAGAGAAACGGGTATGCCGGCAGGGCTGATATACTGGGGCTGCCGGTAGACCGCTTTACGCTGCGGGAGGCGGCGGCGGCCGTCAGCCGGGCCTGGAGCGGGGGAAAATTTTATCACGTCGTTACCGCCAATGCGGAGATGCTCCACCGGGGCATCAAAGACGGCGAGCTGGGGGCGATTATCGCTTCCGCGGACATGGTTACGGCCGATGGGGCTGGTGTCGTCCTGGCCTCGCGCCTCCTGGGCTGCCCGGTCCCGGAAAGGGTCGCCGGTTACGACCTGATGATGGAATGCCTCCGGGAGGCTGCCGGCAGTGCCGTCCCCGTTTACCTGCTGGGGGCGCGCCCGGAGGTCCTCGAAAGTGCCGTTGAACGCGCCCGCGAGCTATTCCCCGGCCTTAACGTGGTCGGCCGGCAGCACGGTTATTTCAATGCAGGCGACCAGGACCGTATCATCGCAGAGATCTGCTCCCGGAAGCCGAGCCTGCTCCTGGTGGCCCTGGGAGTGCCGCGGCAGGAGAAGTGGATTTACCGCTATAAGGAAAAGCTGCCCCCCTGCGTTGCTGTCGGCGTGGGAGGCAGCCTCGACGTGCTGGCCGGCCGGGCCCGGCGTGCTCCCCTGTGGATGCAGCGTGCCGGCCTGGAATGGTTCTACCGCCTGCTGAAGGAACCTTCCCGTGCCGGGAGGATGCTCTCCCTGCCCCTTTTTCTGCTGGCCGTTTTGGGCCAGGCCCTGCGAAAAAAAAGGCCGCGCTAGCGGCAAACCGGGTTTAACGCGGCCGGTAAACGCGGCAAGCCGCATTAGCGAGCTGTATTATAACGGTGAAGCCGGGCAGGCGAGCCTGCTTAACGCAGCGGCACGGGGTGTGCCCCCCGCCTCCATGCCCGGCCGACCGGCACAGGTGCGGAAGCTGCAGCGGCCACGTGAAAATCTTTTTTATTTCCTCTGTTTGGCTGGAAGAGGGAGACGGACGGGGAAGGGGCAGCGAGGGGCAGTGCCTTTAAGTAAGGCCGGGGCTGCCGCATGCCCCTGCACGCCCCTCCCCGTCCCTCGTTTACAAACTTTCCACTACCAGGTCTCCAGCCTCGCTGGTGCTGTAGCCCATTTTGCCCGCGGAGAGGCTTTTTATGTGGCCGGCACAGACCTTCATGACCGCATTTTCCACGGCCGCGGTCGCTTCCTTCTCCCCGAGGTGCTCCAGCATCATGCTCCCGGCACAGATGGAAGCGAGCGGGTTGATAATGTTCTTCCCGGCATACTTGGGGGCGGAACCGCCGATCGGTTCGAACATGGAGGTGCCTCCCGGGTTGATGTTGCCGCCGGCGGCGATGCCCATGCCCCCCTGGATAATGGCCCCCAGGTCCGTAATGATATCCCCGAACATGTTGTCGGTGACAATTACATCGAAGTCTTCCGGGTTTTTGACCATCCACATGCACACGGCGTCGACGTGCCCGTAGTCGCGCTCGATATCGGGGTATTCGGCGCCTATTTCGTGGAAGGCCCGCTCCCAGAGGTCAAAGGCGTAGGTGAGCACGTTTGTCTTGCCGCATAGGGTGAGCTTTTTCTTTTTGCCGCGCTCGCGGCAGTACTGGAAGGCGTAGCGCAGGCACCTTTCCACGCCCATGCGCGTGTTGACAGATTCCTGGACGGCCACTTCGTGGGGCGTCCCTTTCCTCAGGAACCCGCCCGTGCCGGCATAAAGCCCTTCCGTGTTTTCACGGACGACGACAAAGTCGATCTCTTCCGGTCCCTTGTCTTTTAAGGGGGTATCCACCCCGGGGTAAAGCTTCACCGGGCGCAGGTTTATGTACTGGTCCAGCTCGAAGCGCAGGCGCAGCAGGATACCCTGTTCCAGGATGCCCGGTTTAACGTCGGGGTGGCCGATAGCTCCCAGGAAAATGGCCTGGTATTCTCTCAGCTCCGTCAGCGCCCCCTCCGGGAGCACTTCTCCCGTGTTCAGGTAGCGTTCTCCCCCGTAGTCAAAGGTCTTGAACTGCAGGTTGAAGGAAAACTTCTGCGCCGCGGCCTGCAGCACCTTCACCCCTTCGCGGACCATTTCGGGCCCGGTTCCATCTCCAGGTAAAACAGCGATCTTGTAGCTCTTCACATTGTCACCTCTCCACATTTGATTCTCTGCTTGCGCAGCAAAATTACTTCAGCCATTCCTGGCTATTATAACATATTTCATGCCCCTGGCAGCCCTTAACCGGTTTACCCGGTTTACCCGGTTTGCCCGGTTTAACCAGCTTGGTCAGCTTATAAGGCGCCTGCGCATGAGCACGAGCGGCGGCAAAAAGAGGATGGCGGCGAAAATAATAAGGGCAAGCACGTTCAGCCAGCTGGAGGCGGAAACAGTGCCCGTTACCAGTGCCCGGCATAGCGTCACCGTGTGATAAAGAGGGGTAAACCAGGCGATATGCTGGACGAAGAGGGGCATGTTTTCGACGGGGAAAAAAACGCCTCCAAAAAGGAACATGGGCGTAATGATGAGCGTGAAATAGTACGAAAAAAAATCAAAGTTTGGCGCAACGCTGGTCCAGATCATGGAGAGTTGCGCGAAGACGAGGCCGGAAAGCAGCAGGACTGCGGGGACCAGCAGGGCCCACGGGGAAGTGACGTAGCCGAGGAAGTAGATCACCGCCAGGATAATACTGCCGTAAAGGAAGCTTTTGAAGGCCCCGTATACTATGTCGCCCATTACCACCTCGTCCAGGCTTACCGGGGTGGTAATAATGGCGTGGTAGGTCTGCTGGATCTGCAGGCGGATAAAGCTCCCGTAGGTGCACTCGAAGGAGGTGGCCCACATGGCCGAAGAGGCGATGATGCCCGGGGCTATAAATTGCATGTAGCTCATCCCCTCGATGGCCGGGATGTAAATGCCCAGGCCCATTCCCAGGGCGGCAAGGTAAAGGAGGGGCTCGATAAAGTTGAACATTATGCTGGAGGGCCAGGTTTTAATAAAAACTTTCAGGTTGCGGCGAAAAACTTCCACAAAGAGCAGCGTCAGTTCGGGCCGCTGAAATGCGAGCGATATCCTGGACATATCTGTTTCCTCCCGGTGCTTTTAGCCGCTGTTTCCTTCGCGGTGCTTTTTGTTTTTTAAGGCGGCAGCTTCAGGCGCTCAAGTCTCTGCCGGTAAGCTTCAAGAAGACGTCTTCCAGCGTGGCCGAGCGCAGCAGGTGATAACGGCAGGGCGGGGACATCTGCTGGATCCCTTTAAGCAGCTCGTTCCCGTCGAATGTATAAAGGTACAGGACATCACCGAGGAGGAAATGTCCCGCTATCAGCTCTTTAAAGCTGGCGGCAAACTTTTCTCTCCACAGTTCCGGGCGTTCCGCCAGCCGCAGTTCGAGCACTTCATGGCCGATATGCTTTTGGACCAGGTCGCGAGGGCGGCCCTCTTCCAGGATTAAACCCCGGTCCATGATTACGAGCCTGTCGCAGAGGTGGGCCGCCTCTTCCAGGTAGTGGGTGGTCAGCAGGATGGTAATATCGTTCTCCTTGATCAGGCGCAGCTGCTGCCAGACCACGTGGCGCGCGTGCGGGTCCAGGCCCGTGGTGGGCTCGTCGAGAATTAACAGGTCGGGGCTGCTAATAAGGCTGCGGGCGATGGCCAGGCGCCTTTTCATCCCCCCGGAAAGCTTCTCCACCCTGGTATGGCAGTAGTCCGCCAGCTCCATCAGGGCCAGCAGCCGGTGCAGGTGCGCCCGCACCCGGGACGGCTGGAGCCTGTAATAGCGGGCAAACATTTCCATGTTTTCCCATACGCTCAGGTCCGGGTCCAGGTTGTTGTCCTGGGTGACCACCCCGAGCCTCTTTTTTATTTCGCGCCCCTTTTTGGTAATGTCCCGGCCGAGGACTTTCAACTCCCCGGCGGTGGGCGGGGAGAGGGCATGTATCATTTTGACGGTGGTGGTTTTGCCGGCCCCGTTCGGGCCGAGTATGCCGAAGCATTCTCCCCTGGTCACGGTAAAGCTTATATTATCGACCACTGTTTTGCCGTTATATTTTTTAAGCAGGTCGCGTGCGCAAATTATTTCCCGGGAAAAAGGTAGTTCCGGCACTGTTTTTCTCCCCTTTCAGTAAATTATACATCAGCGCCGGAACAGCGGTCAAACATAACGGGGCGCTCAAACGAGATATAACGATGCGCCCTCCCTGGATTATCTGCATTACATTATCCATCGATTTGTCGATGCCTTGTTATTTGAACGGGGTGTGGTAATATATAAAAGACGGGGCTGACGTCAATTTAGGCCCTTAAGTCTCAAGTTCTGCGCAAATTTGGCAAATCTTTTTCAGGCGATCGTGTGAATGCCGATGCTTACTGCGTTTAGAAGGGTCATTTTTAAATTCGACTTTTATGGTTCTGG
>PWRZ01000109.1 GCA_003563385.1 Syntrophomonadaceae bacterium | reverse complement strand
TGATCTTTTCCCCGGCTATTTGGGAAGCTCCTTCGAAGCAAACGCGGCGGAAGTTTTCCGTGGGCAGCAGCTTCATGTAATTGATGAGGTTGACCAGCACGGCGGTCCCGAAAACGGAGAGTCCCTTGGAGGAAACGGGCGAGGCCACCAGCAGGCGCATTATATCCCGGCGGCTTTCCCGGAAGCCGTCCTCATCTGCAACGGGCACAGCCTTTCGGCCCCTGACGACGACGGCCTTCAAATGCTTGCTACCCATGACGGCACCGAGGCCGCCCCTTCCGCAGGTGCTGCCGCGGTCGTTCATAATGGAGGCAAAGGGAACGCCGGCTTCACCGGCCCGCCCGATACAGGCAATGCCCGTCCGGGCCGCGGAGCCCCCCGCAGGGCCCCCGGCAAATGTTTGGCCGAGTTTCGTGATCGTCTCCGCGGTATTCCTGCCCCACAGGTGGCGGGCGCTGTTAAGGGAGACCTCTTCACCTTCCACCATCAAAAAAACGGGACCGCGGGCACGGCCCTTAAAGAGAATGTAATCATATCCGGCCCTTTTCAGCGCCGCACCAAAGAAGCCCCCCGCGTTTCCGTCAAAGATAGTCCCGGTGAGCGGTGACTTGGAGACAACCGCATGGCGGCCCGACGCCGGAACCCTGGTGCCGGTGAGCGGTCCGGCGGCAAAAACCAGTATATTTTGCGGGGAAAGCGGGTCTGTCAGGGCGGGGACCCTGTCCCACATAAGCTTCACGCCCAGCCCCCTGCCGCCGAGGTAGTGGCGCAGCATATCGCTGTCCACATGGACGTGCTTTATTTCCCCCGTACCGAGGTCTACCTCCAGCCCTTTTCCGTTCCATCCGAACACTGTGCCCCCACCCTTATGGCGGTGCGTGTTACAAAGAAAAAAAGCCAGGTTTTAAAAAACCTGGCACCGCGCACCTCTTTAATAGTAGGTAATTGTCAGGACCTGCTTATTGACCAGTGCATTTTTATAGCCGCAGCTGACTCTTAACAGCTCCTCGTTGTCGTTCACGGTGGTAAAAGATTCAAAAGGAAGATTGTAAAGCAGGTGCACAAATTCCCAGCAGGTGCAGATCTGGCTGTTATCAAAAAACAGCTTCCCGTTCGTAACCGCTTCCTTTACAAGATCATCCTTGCCGATCTTCTCCCCGATTATTTCAACTTCGTCTCCGCTAAATTCGACGATGGAAGGAAAGACATTGTCGCCCATCTTTAGATAAATAAACGCGCCCACTATCTGGTCTTTCCTGTCTTCGCCGGCAGCCGTTTTATAGGCTACTTCTATCATTTGATTGGCAGGGATAGTGATCTCCAGCCTGCTGTTTTTATAGTCTTTTGTAAGTTTCTTGGACTTCCTGGTAAGCAGGTATTTCATAATAACCACCCAACTATTTTGAAAGTCAAGAAGAAAACGTATTATATAATACTTTATACATATTATATCACAAATTCGCTTTTTTGTCTCCACTTTTGCAAAAAAACAGTGCCGCAGAGTTACTTAATAGCAGAGTTACTTAATACAGGACACCATGGCAACGGTTCACTTCGCCAGCCATTCCCTGGCTGCCGCTACAGCAAGGTTATCTTTTTTACTCATCTAAACCCAACCTGAACAAGCCAGTATCGGGGAACTGCAGAGCGAAGCGCAAAATTTTACGGATAAGAATCTATAAGCTTATAAATGTGTGCACTTTCATGTACCGGCTGCCGGCCTCCCTGTATGCTGGTATCTACTTCCATTTGCCCCTTTTTTGCTAAGATTAACAGCGACAAACTTTTGTCCACTGTAGCTATGTAATATCAAAAGTGGTGCCGGCATTTTATCGTGTTTAGAAACTGTACTCTGCTCCCACCCTGGCCCTGACCTGGACATCACCGGGGAGAATGGGAGTCGGATGATCGGCTTCCATGGCAGCGATATCATCGGTGCGGACCCGGTAGGGAGTATACCCCGCCGCATCTTCCGTAATGCTCTTCACTTCCTTGATGGATACACCTGCCCCGGCGGCAACAGCTTCGGCCTTGCGGCGGGCCTGGGCGGTGGCTTTTTTCAAGGCCTGCAGTTTGAAGCTCTCGGCGTCCTTGAGGTCAAAGCTGACAGACTGCACCTGGTTGGCACCCGCTTTTACGGCTGTATCGATAACCGTGCCGCTGGCTTCAAGGTCGTATAATGTTATTGTAATGCTGTTTGAAGCCCGGTAGGCGGTAATGTAGTCATCCCTGCCCTCTGTTGGTTCAGGACGCTGCCGCTCCTGGTAGCTGTGGAGGCGGTAATGCCCCGTCTCCAACTGCTCCTCTTCCAGGCCCATGGCCTTAAGCGCTTCTATTACCCCGTCCATCAGGCGCGCATTTTCACTAACGGCTTCCTCGGCTGTTTCACTCCTCGTTTCCACCCCCAGGACAATTCTGGCAACATCGGGGGAAGCGGTTATCTCCGCTTCTCCGAAAACCCTGATAACCTTCTCCTGCCCCACCGGTCCTTCGGTCGAAGCTGCCGATGCGCCGGCCAAACAAAAGATCACCACCATAAGAACTGCCACTGCTGCCAGGACTACAAGCTTTCCCCTGCTCAACGGTTTCTCCTCCTTTTATTAAATGTCCTCAATGTCCTTTTTATTACCCTATTGACGTTCAAGACATAAAAAGGTTCCTGGAGCGACCGCTTCCCCCGGCAGCCCTTCAGGGGATTGGCCGATTAGAACTTGCGTTAGTAAACCTCCCGGCACTTGCAGCACTAAAACTGCGGGGGAGCCGGTCGACGGCGCCAGCTTCTTTGAAAAGCACGCCTGGCCACCCTATTATACGAAGGGTATACGAAAGGACACGGTATACGAAGCAGAAGGAAGGGCAGAAGGAAGAGACACCATACTGAACTATTACCCAATATTGGGATATTATAGTAAAGACGGGCCCCCAAGGGAGATTAAGGGACACCATACTGAACTATACTTAATCATGGGAAATTATAGTAAAGGCGGGCCTTTGGGGGCCCGCCCCTGCAGCTGCTTAATTTCATTCAGCCCTACTATTTAACTGTCCCGCTCGATCTGCCGCATGGTCATTTTCAGCTGTGCAATACATATTTCGTACGCCACGCGCTGGCCCTCCAGCTCCATCCTCTGTCCCGGAGTTAATCCCCTTTCGCGCAGCCTGGAGCTCACCGCTTTCAGTGCAGCTTCATATTCCAGGAGGAGTGTTTGGAGTATCTCCATATCACATCACCCCTTTTACCTACAATATATGACACAACTGGCCATTTGTGAACAACAACAGGCCATTTGCGAACACATATTTAATCTACAGTGTAATGTCAAGGGGTGATCTAAAGAGATTGATGCTTGATTTTCTTGGGCTGGCGCAGGTCAGAAATCCGGGACAATTTTTGCAAAAGCCCCGGCAAAAGCTGCCTGTATACGTTAAGCATCATTCTGTTGTGTGCAAAATGGCTTCTTTTTCTTCGTAATATGGTTTTGTAATCTGCCTTATTTTTAAAGCTCCCGAAAATCCCATTGTGTAGGAATATTTATTATCATGCGTCAGCTCTGCAGCAGGCTGCGGTTTTCCTCCCTTTTCACTTCCACGGGATCGAACGGGAGGGGAGCCTGGAAGAGGGGGCCGTCCACCACCAGGGTATGGAACTCCCCTTCCTCTCCACAGGGAGAAATGCCCGCCTCCTCACACATCAGCAGGAAACTGCCGTCAATGGCTTTTCCCAGCCAACTTTCGTCTATAATATCGTGCCGCACGAAAACGATTACCATCCGCACACCCCGCTCCAGCAGTTCGCCCAGGACCTCCTTTTCCGCCATCCCCCAGAGGGGAAGGTGGGGTGATAGGCCCGTTTCCGCGCAGATGCCCTCGACCCATTCCCGGTGGGGCTCCAGGTGGATATCACCGAAGATACCGCCGGTAATCCCCCGCCCTTTTAGCCGCTTAACCGCTCGCCTAAAGCCTTCCGCATACGTTTCCCAGGTAACCGGCTCCTTTTCCAGGGGAATGCCCAGGGCTGCGGCCTGCCTGGAAAGGAGACCGGGCCCCAGACCGTGGGACTTGCTCTGCCCGTCTTTGCCGGTAAAGGTCAACAGGGTCTCCACCTGCAGGCCCTGCTCTTGCCCCTTTAACAGCGCCAGGTACGAATCCTTCCCCCCGCTCCAGGAAACAAAAACTTTTTCTCCCACTTTATCCCTTCCCTCCCTTGACTGTATCTAATTCTTTACCTGGGTGAGCTTGTAATCCCGCAGCAGGGGGTTGCTGAAAAAGACGGTTAAACAGTCCAGGAGGATAAAGTTTACCGCTCTCCCGTATTCCCCGAGGAGCTTCTCCGAATGCAGCGGCTCCTCCCGCGTGAAGAAGGCGGAGGGCCGCCTCCACCGGTGCTTTTCGATCCGGCGCTGCATCTCGGGGTCCTCCGCCGCAGCGGTAGCGATATAGACGACCTTCTTGCCGCTGCCGGCGGCATATTCCTCGGCGAAGGAGCTTTTTCCGCTGGGCATCCTCCGGTTACCAGGATGAGCTTGCCCCTGCCCTTAGCCCTTTTTTTCGTTTCCGCTACTGTCTTCTCCTCTCCCTCCGTACAAAACCCGGAGCATCTCCTCCAGGCTGCCGCAGGGCAAGGCTCCCTTCCGCCACATACGCCGCAGAAGCTCCCGGGCCTTACCCCCGGTATAATCCCTTTCCGGCGCCCCATCTTCCTGGAGCAAAAGAACGCTGCGCCCCCTATCCAGCGCCTGCTCCACCGCCTCCAGGTTGCGCAGGTTGCCTTCACCCAGCGGGATCGGCGGCACCACTATATAATCGGCCTTCTCCATCAGCTGCAGGTGCTCGTCATTTAGAGCCGGGGCAACCGGGGAAAAAGGCGGGACCTCCAGCACAGGCAGGCGGTAAAAGGCAGCAAAGCGGTAACCGCTGTCCTGGTTGCTTACCGGGCCTACGGAAAGCTCAAACCCCTCGGAAAGCAGGAGCTCCAGGGTGGGAAGGGCCTCCTCCCCCCCGGCGATTACATGGACCCGCAGCTTCTTCGCCTCCTTTACCGGGGGACGCCCCCGGGCCACGCTCACCTGAAGCCGCCCATGGAGGGGATGACGGTAGATAGTCGCCGGAACCCCGTAGGAGGTCTTAATGTTTACCTCGGTAAAAACCTCTTCGGCGCGCCCGGAGGCCAGCACTTTACCCTCCGCCAGAAGCAGGAAGCGGTCAAAGTACTGCACGGCCAGATTCAAATCATGGATGGCGGCGATAATCGTTACGCCCTTCTCCCGGTTCAGCTTCACCGCCAGATCCAGCAGGGCCGACTGGTAGCCGATATCCAAGTTGGCCGTGGGTTCATCCAGAAGCATTAGCCGCGGTTCCTGGCATATGGCCCTGGCGATCATCACCCGCTGCTTTTCCCCGCCGCTCAGGGAAGTTACAAAGCGGCGGGCAAGGTGATCTACACCGGTCATCTCCATCGCCCGAAAGGCGGCATCCCGATCCTTTTCCCCTTCCTTCTGGAAACGTCCAAGGTAAGGAAGGCGCCCCATAAGGACGATATCTTCCACCGTAAATTCAAAATCCGCGCCGGAATCCTGGGGAACAACGGCCATCATCCGCGCCGTTTCGCGGGTGCTTATCCTTTTTATCTCCCGGGTATCCAGGTATATGGATCCTTCTGTCGGCTGGATTACCTTGCTGATGGTGCGCAGGAGGGTCGATTTTCCCGCTCCGTTGGCCCCGATAAGAGCTGCCAACTCCCCGGGTTGCAAAGTAAATTCCGTACCCTGCAGCACAGGAAAAGCATCGTATCTTATCTCTAATCCGTGAACGGCAAGCCTTAAGCTCATATGTATCACTCCGGGCTGTTAAAATAGCGCAGTCTTTTGCGCTTTTTCAGCAGGTAGATAAACAGGGGCGCGCCCACCAGCGCGGTGATGATCCCCACGGGTAGCTCCGTCGGGGCGATTATTGTCCGCGCCAGGGTATCGGTGCCGATCAGGAGCGTTGCCCCCAGAACAGCGGAAGCCGGGAGCAAAAAGCGGTGATCGGGACCGGTAACCAGACGGATAAAGTGGGGGACAACCAGGCCGACAAAGCCGATAATTCCGCTGGTGGATACAGCGGCGGCGACCAAAAGGGAAGCCCCCACCAGGAGGATTTTCTTCAACCTTTCCGTCTCCACACCCAGGTGCCGGGCCGTCTCTTCTCCCAGGAGAAGGGCATTCAGGTCCCGCGCAAAAACATAAATACAGCAAAAACCGGCGGCGACGTAGGGGAGCATAACCTTGACCCGCAGCCAGGAGGCCCCTCCCAGGCCGCCCATCATCCAGAATACCACCTGGTGCAGTTTTTCCCCGGCAAAGTACGTCAACAAAGAAACAAGGGCCGACAGAAAAGCGCTGACGGCGATGCCGGCCAAAAGGAGGGTCATCACCGGCACGGAGCTCCCTACCCGGGCCATGTTGTAAACCAGGAGCATTGTGGCTAATCCCCCGGCAAAGGCGAAAAGGGGAACCGCCCCGAAACCGCCGGCGGCAAACCCCGCTCCTGTAAGCATGGCCAAAACGGCACCCAGGGCCGCTCCGGAAGAGATGCCGATAACATAGGGGTCGGCCATCGGGTTGCGAAAAAGTCCCTGGAAGGTGGCCCCGGATACGGCCAGGGCGCTGCCCACCGCCGCGGCCAGCAAAACACGGGGCAGGCGGATCTCCATTAATATGTCCCGGTGCGCATCGGTGGTTCCCGGCAGCATGGAGACAAAGGGCAGGGGATCAAAGATGATCCCCGCCGCCACCCGCCATTCTATCCGCACCGCCCCGATTACCACACCAAGGGTAAAGGTCAAAAAAAACAACACCAGCAAAGCAATGAATACCAGCGTCTTAATCTGAATTTCCCGTTTACGTGATCGTATTATTCTGCTGCTCTCCACTGCAGGCACCAGCGTCCGCCCCTTTTTCTATTTCGGTGAAAGCTCCGGTTTTTGCAAAAGGTTAACTCATCGTCTCTGTAACAGGTAACATTCAGGCAAGGCTAAAGGTATTTGGCCGGAAAGCGCAGCTTTCGGCTTCGCTAAAAAACTCGCACACGCATGAGCCCCGTGATAATCCTGAGGGGTGAATTGTTTACTCCCGGGCAATGTAAATGTAGGCGCCGGATAACCGGCGCTCCGCTCCGGCGTGGCTATCCTGCAATTAAAAGAGAGCGGGGTAGAAAATACGGGCGGCCTCCTCCACCGCCTCCACTACCCGCGGCCCGGGACGGGCAAAAGCATCATCGGAGGCGGCATAAACGCGGTCGTTGGCTAAAGCGGGGATGCTCTCCCACCCCGACCTCTCCTGGAGCTGTTCCACCATGAACTCCGCCGTCCCGTGGTAATCGGGAAAGAGAATTACCTGCGGCTCCCTTTCCACCACCATTTCAGCGCTGATGGAGGGATAGCTCTCGTCGATATCGCCGAAGATATTCACCCCGCCGGCCAGGGAGATAACTTCATGGATTACCGCAGTACTCCCCACACTCATCAGGGGATCGGAATAGACTTCGTAGTAAACCCGTACCCGTTCCCTCTTCTCGATGTGCTTAACCACCTCCTGCACCGCAGCCAGGCGCCCCCTCATCTCACGGGAAAGGGATTCGTAAGCGGCAGTGCTGCCGGTAGCCAGGGCAACCATTCTTAGGGACTCGAATATCTCCTCCATCGTCTCCGGGGAAAGCACCAGTGCCGGTATACCCAGCTCCTCCAGCTTGGAAACCTCCTCCTCGTGGATGCTCCCGGCCAGCACCAGGTCCGGTTCCCGGTCGACTATCTCTTCCACGTTGGGGGTAGAAAACCCCCCGATACTGGGTTTGTTCTCCGCTTCCGCCGGATAGTTGCAGTAATCGGTAACGGCAACGATCCTTTCCCCGAGGTCCAGGGCGAAGGCGACCTCCGTATTGCTGGGCGAAATGGAAACAATCCTTTCCGGTTTCTCCGGGATAACAACTTCCCGGCCCTTGTGGTCTACGAGGGAGGCGAAGGGTCCGTCACCGGCCTCCGCCGCCTCTTCCTCCGCCGTTTCCTCCGTATCCCCTGCCTCCCTTTCCTCCGCCGGTCCTTCGACGGCACAACCGGCGGAGAAAGCCAGGGCGAGCACAAAAGCAAGCACAAGAATCTGCAACAGCAGGTAATTCCTTCGGCACATGAACATTGATGGTTCACTCTCCTTGTCCGATCATTTCCTGGCAACCGTTCTCCCAAACAAGAAAAACTCCCGCCTTCGAGCGCAGGCCGGAGCAGTGATGAAACAAAACAGCCACGGTTAACGCGTGGCATCCAAATAAACCTCACCTTACCCTTTCACCCGAAGGGGGCACTGATGCACCCAGGCAGGTCTCCTGGCTCGTGGTCATCACCATTCCAGCCTTCCCAGCCCGCAGGCCAGTGGTTACAGGGAATGGTTCCCACTTACAGTGGCGGGACCGCGCCGGACTCACACCGGCTTCCCTATTAAGTCCTCGACACCTGGTATGCACTGTATGCAGTTTTCTGGTATATCATATCATACCAGCGCTTGCCTGTCTATATTAACGCATCCACTTGGTGCGGGGACACATCTCTTGCAGAGGAATATCACCATGCGAGCGAGCGCTTCCGGAGCGCAGCGGAGGGCCCGGGGACATTCTCTAGCAAGAAGTTTGCGACCTCCGGCGTTAATATTTCTTGCCAAAATTAGGCAAGACTTTACGGATAAGG
>PWRZ01000135.1 GCA_003563385.1 Syntrophomonadaceae bacterium | reverse complement strand
TATAGGCGGTGCAGCCCTGGCAACGGTTGTCGGGTTTTTTTTGGCGTCGTTTTTAAACATCAGGAAGGTTGCAGTGCTCACGCAGTGGCGCTTTAACGCCGTGGAGCTTCTCCTTAAGCCGGCAGCGGCGGCGCTTGTCATGGCCTGGGGCGTCTTTATTTTTTACGGCCTCTTTCTGCAGCTTTTTGCGGGCTCCCTATCGGAAAGGTTGGCTCATGCCGCTTCCCTGTCCGTTACAATTGTTCTTGGAGTTGCAGTTTATGCGGTTGTTTTGCTTTTGCTGGGAGGTGTCCGCGAAGAAGACCTTCGCGCGGTGCCCCGGCTGGGGAGCCCGCTGTTGAATGCCGCCCGCAGGCTGAAAATGATCCGCAAATAGGCGCTCCCTGTGAACCTGTTCCCCAACGGCTGCCGGCCTGCTTTTTAGGGCCGTCAGCGGAAATTAAGCAGCTTCAATGGCTGTGCGTAGATTTTACTAAAGGGATGGCAGGATTGGTCTCCTGTATGCAGGCAGCGTTTATTACGGCACACTTCAGTGCGCCGGTCCAGTATTTTACGTTATGGGGGAAGTCGTATATGATAAAACTTTTTATTGTGGGCCTGGGACGGTGCGATGAGGCGGCGCTGGCCAGGCTGGAACAGGGAGAGCTTTCCGCTGTGCAAACATGTATCGTGCATGCGGCCCCGGAGCACCTCAAAGAGCAGCTGCGGGCAAAAGGTTATCGTGTCGTTGATATCGAGAGCTTTCTTGCCGGCGAGAAGGACCGCTCTCTCGGGGAGCTGACCTGCAGGACGGCAGAGCTGATCCTGGACGAGCTGTCGGAGGAGGCACCGTCTGTATATCTTCTGCCGGGAAGGCCCTGGAGCGGGGACAGGGCAGTCAGCGAGCTCCGGGCCCGCGCGGAAGCTGTGGGAGCGGACGTCCAAATCATACCCGGGGAAGACCTCTGCAGCAGCGTCCTGGAGTTTATGGAAAATGAGGGCGGGGCCGTTTTCCCCCGGGGGATTACGTTTATTGACACCCTTGGGCTGGAAGAGCTGCGCGACCCACCCAGGGGAGATATAATTGTCGGTCCTGCGTGCAGCAGTGCTCTCATACCCGCCGTAAAGAGGCAGCTCCTGAAGATATACCCGCCGCAGCACCATATCAATATATACCGGTTTGGCCGGGATGGGCTGTTTATGCTCGGGCCCCGGCCGCTTGAGAGAATAGCGGTTGGTGAAGAGACGCACTGCTGGAGTTTTATGCATCTAACCGCGTCGCCTCTCTACACGCTGGGAGACATGGCCCACATGATGGAAAGGCTGCGCTCCCCGGACGGCTGTCCCTGGGACAGGAAGCAGGACCACCGTACTTTGAGGCCTTACGTTGTGGAGGAAGCTTATGAAGTGGTTGGTGCCATAAACAGGGAGAACGGGGAAGAGCTTTGCGAGGAGCTGGGGGACCTGCTTTTGCAAATTGTGTTTCACAGCCGGCTGGCTGAAGAAAAGGGCGTCTTTTCCCTGTGGAGAGTTATTAACGGCATTACCACTAAAATATACCGCCGCCATCCGCACGTTTTCCAAAAAGAACAGGCCTGCAGTGCATACGAGGTCAGCTTGAAGTGGCAGGAGATTAAGCGGCAGGAAAAAGGAATTAAAGGCCGGCTCTCGGTCTCGCCTGACCTGCCTGCCCTGATGAGGGCGCAGAAGATACAGAAAAGGGCAGCAGATGTGGGCTTCGACTGGCCGGACATAAAAGGCGCCCTGGAAAAGATGCGCGAGGAGATAGTGGAGCTTTACAATGCATATAGTTCCGGGAAAAAAGAAAGAATAGAGGAGGAAATAGGAGACCTCTTTTTTGCCCTGGTTAATATTTCCCGCTTTCTCGGTGTTGATTCGGAGATGGCCCTTGGGCTTACCATAGACAAGTTTAAGCGCCGCTTCAACCACGTGGAAGAGCAGGTAATGTCCAGGGGCGGTGACTTTACAAGGTTTTGCCTGGAAGAGCTGGACAGCTGGTGGGAAGAAGCAAAAAATCAAGAAAAAAAGGGAAAATAAATGATGAAAAGGAAGGAATTAGTATGATTGTTAGCGAATAGGAAAACAGCAGTAGAACTTTTTCGCTATAATAGTATCAGGAGGGACGCAGATATAATGAACAAGGCAGAACTCATCAGTAGTGTGGCTGAAAAAACAGGGATTACCAAGAAAGATTTGGAGAAAACGATTAACGCGCTTTTTGAAACCATCAGCGAGGCCCTGGAAAACGGTGACAAAGTGCAGATAATCGGCTTTGGCACTTTTTTTACCAGGCCGCTGAAAGAAAGGCAGGGTTACAATCCTGCCCGAAAAGAAACTGTCAACATGCCTGCCATTAATATTCCTGCTTTCAAGGCGGGTAAAAACCTTAAAGCCCGCGTACGCTGAGCGGTGCAGCTCTTCAGTTACAGGAGATTACAGGAGATTACAGGAGATAATGCTTTAATTAATAAAAAACCAGGTCCTGGCAGCAGGACCTGGTTTTTATGGTTAATGCTAGAAGGGTGGGGGAAAGTATTTACCACCGAAAAAGAACAGCGCTGCCAGGAGCGTTAGGGCCACGTTAAGGGACTGCCCGGTGAGGTAAAAAAAGATCGGCTTTCCGCCCTTGCCCAGTTCCAGCAGGCGGGAAAAATTTGTTTCCAGCCCGATGGATACAAATGCCAGGCAGAAAAACCAGCTCCGGAAGCCCCGCGTCACCTTTAAAATCTCTCCCACTTCGGCGGAGCCCAGTGCCGGGGTCAGCACGAAAGAAAACAGTGCCGAGGCCAAAACGAAGCCGAGGATGAACTTGGGGAACCTTTCCCAAATTTCAAGGACAGAAGCGCGCTGCCCGGAAGACGTTTTCTCCACGCGCGTAACCCATACCAGCGAGAGGACAAAGGCGACCACCCCTATGAGCATATTCTGGATCATCTTTATAACGGCGGCAACTTCCATGGCTGTTTCCCCGAGCATGGAACCGGCTACAACTACGGCTCCCGTAGAATCGACAGTGCCGCCTATGAGCGCTCCGCCAACAACCTCGTTAATACCTGCAGCCCTGATCAAGTAAGGAAGTGCGAGCATCATCAGAATGGTAAAGATCAGGGAAAGGGAGATGGCATAGCTTATTTCTTCCTTTCGAGCCCGAGTGGCAGAACCGGCGGCAATTGCTGCCGAGACCCCGCACACGGAGGTGGCGGCACTGATTGTGGCGACGAGGGACTTGCTACTGGTCCGCAGCATTTTCGTGCCCAGAAAATACATGGCAGTAAATACTACGGGGGTGACAAGCCAGGCCACCCCGAGGCCGTATGTACCGAGGACCATAATGCGGCTGAACAGAATTTCAGTGCCCAGCAGCACCAACCCTGTCTTAATGAACAGTTCAGTGCGTGTCGATTGGGACAGCCACAGCGGCCTGCCTGCTGTGTTGCTGATGACAAGGCCTAGTACCAGTGCCCAGATAACATTGTCAAGCTGGTACCTGCTCAGAATGACCTGGTTGCCCAGGACGAATGATAGCAGGGCCAGTGAAAATATGAAGGGGAAGCCGAGCAGGTATTTTAAAGCGTTTCCTTCCATGATGGTTACGGCCAGAAAAGTTATCAGGGCCATGCTTCCGCCCAGCAGCAGCAGGTGCAAGTAATTTGCTCCTGACAGTGCCTCCAGCGGGTTCAAGTGCCAGGTTCCCAGTGCGGGGATAGCGGAAGTGAGCTTCAGCACGGCGGCAAAAATAATGGCGGTGCCTATCCAGATCGTCCACCAGTCTTCCTTTTTCCACAGCGGTGATAAATCTAAAGATGTTTTTACCTTGCTCAGTGCCTTACTATCGACAACCATTTTCAACCACAGCTACCTCCTTAGCATTTTTTGGTATATTATCAATGAAACAGCTGCTTATCGGGCATCTGCAAAGCCGGGACGGCCATCACTTCATTGAATATATACATTTTTATAGTATGGGGCTGCTCTGGTAGTGGTGCCATGAAGGGAAAAAAATCCCGGTATGGGGAGGCGGCCTGTCCGAAGATGGTCTGCAAGTTCGGGTAAGGGTCGCGGTGTTTTTGTTGTCATATGACTTACCGCCTGGGGTTACGACCAGGGGGGCGTCTTGCCCGGGGCCGTGCTGTGGCGGCTTTTTTCATAAAGTAACGGTAGCTGTCCCTTGTCGATGTGAATATGGGGAAGGAGGCTGCTACCCAGGCCATTGCGAGGACGACGAAAATAAAGTAAATCTCCACAACAATCATCTTAAAGGCACCTCCGGCAGCAAATGAAGCACGAGGACGGTTCTCCTGCTTCATTGTTCAGTCCCCATGCTTCATTAGTGTTTCAATAGTTCAATCAGGTAAAGAAAAAAAGCGGCCAGCCCGCCGGCCATAAGTGGGCCTACGGGTACACCCTTGAGAAAGACAATCCCAATGATGGAGCCGAGAACAAGCCCCAGGATAACCTGCGGATGGCTTTCCAGCAGGTTAATGCCCATAAAATTAAGCCTTGTGGCGATTATGCCCCCGGCAATGGCCAGCAGCCCCGGTAGAGATTTAAAAGTGTCCATGATCTCCCCCGGCCCGATCCGGTCCAGCGCTACCGGAACCAGTACGGCCAGCATCAAGAAAAGCAGCCCTATCTCTACCCCTCTTTCTTCCAGGAGAGGAAGAATGCTATTAATACGCAGGAGTTTAATGAGCAGCAGTAGGCCTGAAGCCATTACCAGGGAGCTGGACCTGGCAGCAAGACCGAGGACAAATATGACCAGTATAAAGAAAAAGCCGTTCATATACTTAGATTATATGAGCTGTTTGCCCCCTGTAGAATTTTCTCATGTCTCAGTGCGGGAGCCCTGGACTCCCGTTTTCCTCCTCCCGGGTAGGGAAGAAACATTTTAAGGGTGTCCGAGCGCAGGCCCCGGCGCAGCGCCTCCACGGAGAGGGCATCTTCAGGGAAGATGTTGCCCAGGTTTACATGCGGGCCCAGCAGGGTAATCAGGTCTATATGCTGTTTTTTCAGGGGTGCTTCCCAGATTATGCTGCTCTGCTCCGGGGCCAGCAGCAGCAGCTGTTTCATCCTGCCGTGTTCGATATTACCCTTTTCATTGTAAATGGTCACGTTTTTACCTGATTCCCTGCCCTCGATGATAACTTTAAAAGCACCGTCCTGCAGGTCTTTTGCCATCTGGGCGGCTACCTCATGGGGATCGAACTGCGCTGCAGCCTCCTTTTTCCCGATCTCTGTAAGCACACAAAATCCCATCTCCCGGGCTGTCCCTATGGCCCTGCTCCGCTCTGTGGCAGAAAGCTGTATTGTTCCGTCCGATATCTCCACGGTGGTAAAGCCGAGCTCGCATGCCCGCTTGAGATACTCTTTCAATCTTCCCTGGGTATAGACTATTTCAAAGAAAGTGCCCCCCGGGTATATTTTTATGTTATATGAATTGACCAGTTCAATTTTTTTCATTAGGAGGGCGCTGCTGTAAAGAGCCGATGTGCCAAAACCGAGTTTCCAGAAATCTATATACGGCGCACCTGTCTCCAGCAGGTCCCGGGTTTCCCTGATGCCGAGCCCTTTGTCAAAAATGATCGTAATACCCCTGCTCCTGTCCTTGGTCGTTCTCTCCTTTACCGGGTAGCTAAAATCAAGCTGCCAGCCGTTATGTAACTGCTCTTTTTTCAAAGTGTTTACCCCCTTCGCCTTACAGGCGCGTTTACTTATTCTATTCCAGGTATGCTTTTATCGTTACTCCGCGAAGACGGCTCCGCGACGACGGGCTGTATAAAGGGGACGGTGCGGCAACAAACTATTAGTGTCGAGTTAAAATAAAGAAAAGGAGGTTTACAATGCTGTACAGGGCAGAGCTGTTATTAAAAAGATTATCATACGGCTGCATTATTCTTGCCCTCCTGTCCCTGTTTGCTGTGCTGGTGCCGGCTGGCTGCGACATGTCGGATGGTCCGCGTGTAGAGCCGCCCGGCAGCAATGGGGAGGAACCGGAGGTACCGCCTGAGTTAGATGGTGGGGAAAGACAGGAGCCTGTTCTTACCGTCTACATTGCCGAGAAGGGGGCTATTGAGCAGATGCCCATGGAGCAGTACATCGAAGGGGTTGTGGCCGGAGAAATGGAACCGGACTGGCCTATTGAAGCCCTCGCTGCCCAGGCTATCATTGCCAGGACTTTTACGCTGCAAAAAATTGCAGAAGATGGGGGTGTCCCCGAAAGGGATGCACATGCTTCCACGGACATCGAAGAGTTCCAGGCCTACAGCGCCGAAGATGTAACCGGGAGGGTAAAGGAAGCTGTCCAGCTGACCAGGGGTGAAGTAATCTGCCATAACAACGATTTTATCAGGGCCTGGTTCAGTGCTTACGCCGGTCCCAGGACAGCCCTTGCCGATGAAGGGCTGGGCTTCGAAGAGGGCAACCCCCCTTATATACAGGTCGTTCAAAGCCCCGGCCGCGATATAATTCCGCCTGAAGAAGGGGACTGGTCCGCCAACTTTTCCCTGGAAGAGGTGCGCAGCGCCGTAACGGAAACGACCGGGGAGGACCCCGGGGAGGTGCACAGTGTTGAAATAAAAGAAACCGGGCCTTCGGGGAGGGTTACATTATTTACGGTCAACGGCAGGGAAATATCCGCTCCAGGCCTGCGCCTGGCGCTTGACAGTACAAAAATGCGCTCCACCTATATAAAGGAGCTCGGCATCGAAGATGGTAAGCTGAACATGTCCGGGACAGGATTCGGGCACGGTGTGGGGATGTGCCAGTGGGGGGCCCGGGCCATGGCTGAAAGAGGGATGTCCCCGGAGGAAATTGTCGACTACTTTTACAGGGATATCGATATTATTTCTCTCTGGGACTAGCTTCAAAGTGAGGCATATTTTACCGGCCTCTCCTATATAATTGTATTGACAGGCATACTAGGAGAGGTGGATATGGAAGAAAAATATGCGTTGTCCAAACAGCAGCAGGGCCGGCACCGGCTGATCATAGATAACAGGGAGAAGGTAGAGGTTTTCGGTGTCCTGCATGTTGACAGCTTTGATGACCAGGAAATAGTTCTCGATACAGAGCAGGGGCTGCTGGCCATGCGCGGAGAGGACCTCCATATAAAGCACCTCAACCTGGAACAGGGGGAACTGATCATCGAAGGATTTCTCCTCGAGCTTGCTTACTCAGAAGAAAGAGGCATAACCAGGAGGGACAGAGGCAAAAGCTTTATAGAGCGCCTCTTCAGGTAATGCTTGAACCGGCCGTTGAGCAGCAGCTCCTTGTTTTTTTGTGCATCTGCTTTCTCGGTTTTATGATCGGGGTTTTCTTTGATCTGCTGAGGGCATGGGGAAAAGTTTTTAATATTTCCCCAAGATCCTTCTTTGTGGCTGATTTTCTGTTCTGCGTTTTAGCCATGCTGGCGGTTTACATCACCCTTTTTTTTATCAACCGTGGAGAGGTCAGGTTGTATGTTTTCCTGGCCCTGCTGGTCGGCCTTATTGTCTATTACCTATTTTGCAGCCGTTATGTATATAAGCAGTATCTCTTTTTCTTCAAAATGTACAGGGCGCTGTCTAAAAAAATGTCAAAGCTGAAGGTGGCGTGGCAGGAATATTGCTCTAAAAGGAGAATTAATTCTGATAGTAATGGTGGAATGCACGAATGAACCAAAGGGGCGTCGCCGCATGGCTGGAAAACTGATCAAGTACCCACGCCGGTCCAGGAGGATAAATGCCCGGAAGCTGCTGGTACTGGTCTTTCTTCTGTGCATCGTCACAGGGGTTATTTTATATGTTGGACAAACATGGGTTTATTTCAGTGCCCGTGGAGAGCTTAATGATCTGCAAGCCGAGCTGGAGTCGGTCCGCGCTGAAAACGAAAGCCTGAGAGAAGAGATCGAGCTGCTCCAGGACGAGGAATACCTGGAAATGCAGGCCCGCAGGCACCTGGGCATGGTTCGCCCCGGCGAGGTTATTTTTACAGTTGTTGAATAGTGTTTTCGCATTTTGTCGATAAATAGACATTTTCTTGACTTTTTAATGAAAGCAGGTATAATCTATTTTTAGGGGCCACATGTAAAAAAAAAACATGTATAATTATTATTAAGGAGGATATTGTTTTAATGTCGTCAGTTCAAGTCGGAAATATTGTGGAAGGGGTGGTAACGGGAATAACAAACTTTGGTGCATTTGTTTTACTTCCCAACGGCGAGACGGGTCTGGTGCATATTTCAGAAGTGGCCGATTCTTACGTGAAAGATATTAACGAGTATCTGCAGAAGAAGGACAAGGTAAAAGTAAAAGTCCTCTCTATTAACGGCGATGGGAAGATCGGTCTTTCCATAAAGCGTGCCTCGCAGGGAAGCAAAAAAGGGACGTCCCGCAGGGATCCCCGTTCATCGGGGACGGGCAGGATTTCTTTTGAAGACAAGCTGGCCCGTTTTATGAAAGAAAGCGATGAGAAGCAGCAGGATCTGAAGCGCAATACCGATTCCAAGAGGGGCAGCAGGAACTCGTCGCGGCCTAGTGGAGAGGGGCTATAGCAGCTCTTCAAAAATTTTCAAAACAGGGTATTTTTTATTCCATTGCGCAGGCACCGGAGGGTGCCTTTGTTATTTATGGGGGAGTAAGATATGCATAAAGTGGGAGCAATAGACCTGGGAAGCAATTCGCTGCGCCTTCTTGTAGCCGCAGCTGGGGAAGGCAAAACAGTGCCCCTGCGCCGGGAGCTGATAGAGAGCAGGCTCAGTGAGGGGCTGCAGGAATACGGGCGTCTCTACCCTCCGGCAAAGAAGAGGACGGTGGAAGCCCTGGGGGCTCTTTTGAAGGTAATGCGCGAAGAAGAGGTGTATAGAGGCGTGGTGGTGGCAACCGGTGCGGCAAGGGATGCCGCTGACGGCGCAGAATTTCTAAAAGCGGCGCAGGGTGTTTCACCCTATCCTGTCCGGCTGCTCAGTGCCGCAGGGGAGGCCCGGCTGTCTTACCGGGGGGCCGCTGCGGCACTGCGG
>PWRZ01000128.1 GCA_003563385.1 Syntrophomonadaceae bacterium | reverse complement strand
TTGTGCACACCCCCTTCCACCTGGAAAGCGTGCGGCGTGACGGGATGGTTTACAGCATGGCCCTGCTGGCGGCCGGGGCTGCCATCAAGGCATCAGATCTGGCCATGGAAGGGAAGCCCGCTTTTGCGCTGTGCCGCCCCCCGGGGCATCATGCCAGCCCCGATTCTTGCTGGGGTTTTTGTTACTTTAATAATATTGCCATAGCGGTGCAGCGGCTGCTGCAGCAGGAGAGTGTCAAAAGGGCCGTTATTATCGATTTTGACCTGCACTTCGGCGACGGGACATCGAACGCTCTTGGCCGGAACCAGGCTGTTTCGTTCTGGCATGTAAAGGGTCGAAACAGCATTGACTTTGTAGAAAACCTGGAGCAGTACCTGCAGGGTATCAGTGCTGATATTGTAGCCGTTTCGGCAGGGTTTGACCGCCACGTTAAGGACTGGGGCGGAATGCTGACAACCGAAGATTACGGGACTATGGGCCGCATCCTGGGCTCTTTTGCCGGGAAAGAGTGCCGGGGGCGCATTTTTGCCGCCCTGGAAGGGGGTTACAACCACCGCTCCCTCGGAGACAGTGTGGCCGCTTTCCTGGAAGGAGTAACGGCAGGCTTATCCGAGTAGAGTGGCGGCGCCAATGATGAATGACAATTACAGCCGCGTGCTGGAAAGCGCCCGCTTCACCTTTGCCCAGAACGATCCCCAGGAAATGGCCTCCCGGGGAGCGGCAGCCTTTCTCAATTATCCTCCCCTGTCGGTGCGTTACCTGGTCATCCCCTATCTCGGACGCATCTACCGTATATCGTGGCCGCAGGGGGAAGTGCTGGAGCACGGCACCTTCAGGGAGGCCTCTTTCCCTACGTCGCTGATTATACTGCATTATTTAACCCGGGCCACGGGCCAACCGCCGCAGGGAAAATGGCTCAGCTTTAAGGAGCTGTGGGGCGGCCAGAGCTTCAACGCAGCTTACGAACAGCGGGCGCTCAAGCCCCTGGCCTCTTTTTTCCACAAGCGGCCGGAGCACTTCTATGCAGCAGCGCTCAAAATGGGAGGGGTAAAGGTGCCTTCTCATAAGGGCTGCCTGCTTTTCGCGCTGCCCAGGGTCCCGCTGCTTTTGCTCCTCAGCCCCGGTGACGAAGAGGTGCCCACAAAAAGCACGATCCTCTTCGATGCTACGGCGAACTGCTACCTGGAAACGGAAGACCTGGCCGTGGTGGGCGAATCGCTGGCCGCCAGGCTGATAAAAGCCGTGGAAAGCTGACCGCCAGGCTCTCCATCGGAAGAATGGGTGGAAATTGAAATCGGCGTGAAATAATTTTCAATGTGTCCCGAAATTTTCCTAATAATTTTCAATGTGTCCCGAAATTTTCCTGAAATTTTTTTTACGTATTAGTGCAGTCGGGGGTGGTGGGAGCACTCAGCTGGCTGTTCTGCCCCGTGCTGCCGGTTCCGAGCTTTCAAAATATTGTTGACACATGCTTTAATAATGTGATAAAATCAGCCCAAATTAAACACGAAAAGCCTGTGAGGGGAGATAGTAGACCGGAAGGACGGTTCAGAGAGCCGGGTTGAGGCAGTGCTGCCAAAGCTGTGAGCCCGGTGCCAGACCCCCGGTTGAATGGGTCCCGGAGGTGTCCGGCTGAAAAGCCTGGTTTAGCGCAGGTTTTAGTAGGCTGGAACGGGTTTCACCGTTAAAAATGATGCGGCAGCGGGGAAGCTCTTTGTTGACAGTTCCCCGTGACTGAAGAGAGATCCCTGTAAGAGGGGTAATCTGGGTGGCACCGCGGGATAACCCCCGTCCCTGGGACGGGGGTTTTTAGTTTAAAAAAGGGGACAATAGCCAACAAAGGAGGAAAAAATGATGGACACTACCAAGATATTTTTGGCGGATACGGAGATTCCCAGGCAGTGGTACAATATTCAGGCCGATATGCCTGTGCCGCTGCAGCCTCCGCTACACCCGGCTACGGGTAAGCCGATCGGCCCGGAGGACCTCTCGCGAGTTTTTCCGATGAACCTCATTGAGCAGGAAGTGAGCACGGAGCGCTGGATAGATATCCCTGAGGAAGTGCTCGAAAAGCTGCTGACCTGGAGGCCTACCCCGCTGCAGAGGGCTTATGCGCTGGAGAAGTACCTGGGTACTCCTGCAAGGATATATTTTAAAAATGAAGCCTTGAGCCCGGCCGGCAGTCACAAGCCGAATACGGCTGTTGCCCAGGCATATTACAACAAGGCTTTTGGAATCAAAAAGCTCTGCACGGAGACGGGGGCCGGACAGTGGGGAAGCGCCTTGAGCCTGGGTTGTTCCATGTTCGGGCTGGAATGCAAGGTGTTCATGGTCAGGGTCAGCTACGACCAGAAACCGTACCGCCGCCTGATGATGAAAACCTGGGGGGCCAACTGTGTGCCCAGCCCCAGCCAGGAAACAACTTTTGGACGCAAGGTCCTTGCTGAAGACCCTGAGTGCCCGGGCAGCCTCGGTATAGCGATCAGCGAAGCGATAGAGGAAGCTGTTTCATCCGACAATGCTCGCTATTCACTGGGCAGCGTGCTTAACCATGTCCTTCTCCATCAGACTATCATCGGCCTGGAGGCTGAAAAGCAGCTCAAAATGCTGGGAGAATATCCCGACGTGGTGATCGGCTGTGTGGGAGGCGGAAGCAACTTTGCCGGCATTTCCTTCCCCTATATAAGGGATAAGATACACGGTAAGGAAGTACAGGTTGTCGCCGTTGAGCCGACGGCCTGTCCGACTATTACCAGGGGGCCTTTTGCCTATGATTTTGGCGACACCGCTGCTACCACTCCACTGCTGCCCATGTTTACACTGGGGCATGATTTTCTGCCCCGCCCTATCCATGCAGGCGGGCTGAGGTACCACGGCGTGGCCCCGCTGGTCAGCCAGCTTGTTGTCAGCAAACTGATCGAACCAAGGGCCTACAACCAGCTCCAGACATACGAAGCCGGTATAATTTTTGCGCGCACGGAAGGCATCATCAGCGCCCCGGAGACCAACCATGCCATTGCCGCGGTCATTGAAGAGGCCAGGAAAGCGAAAGAAGATGGGGAACCCCGAACGATACTGTTCAACTTGAGCGGCCACGGCCTGCTTGATTTGACCGGTTACGAATCTTACCTGGAAGGGCAGCTTATCGATTACGCTCTTCCCGAAGAAGATATCAAGAAGGCCGTAAAAATACTGGAAGATTATCCCAAACCGGTAACAACATAGCTGCCGGCCCCTCAGCGCAGCTTAAAGGAGTCCTGAGTGCCAGCTGCCTTGAATGACGGTGGGTGAGGGACGGTGACAGGGGGGTGACAGGGGGACGGCAGGCTGTGTGAAAAGTCTTCTTCTCCGCTAAACCAGGGAACAAAGTGGGAAAGCGGGGCCATTTTGGGGCCATAAATCACACATAGACCCCAAATGCAGGTTTAATATATGGCATAAGTGGAGATATTCAATTTACAAAAATAATTATCACACAGTCTGACGGGGTACTTGTCAACTTCTGGTAACAGGGGGACGGGGTACTTGTCAACTTCTACTTGTGAACTTCGGAGGTTGCAAAGTAGGGGGGACGGCTTTGTCGCTTTCTAACCGTCAGACTGTGTGAAAATTACTCTAAAAAACGCACATCCCCACTTTACCATTGACTAAACCTTTTATAGGGATTAGACAATATTTTGTACAGTAAAACAAGGCACGATCTCCACAATTGTCTCATATCTTGGCGTAATAAAGGACTTTCACACAGTCTGCCGTCCCCGCAGCTTCGCTCTACCGTTCCCTGATACAAGCGAAGGAGGCAGCTTAGACCTGCCAAAAAAGGAAGCAGGAGGTACGCCCCCGTGCTTTCAAAGAGGGTAATATATAAATGCAGGGGTGATGCTTGAGATGAATAAACTAAAACTGGGGCTTCCCGCCGGAAGCCTTCAGAAGTCTACCATAGAGATGTTCTCTAAGGCCGGATTTAATATTTATGTAAATGAACGTTCCTATTTCCCCTATATAGACGACGAGGAAATTGAATGCACGCTGATCAGGGCCCAGGAAATCCCCCGCTACGTCACAAACGGAGTCCTCGACACCGGTATATCCGGGAAAGACTGGATTACGGAGACCGGGGCCGACGTAGTAGAAGTGACCGAGCTGACCTATTCAAAGCAGGGGCTGCGGCCGATAAAGCTGGTGCTGGCGGTGCCGGTAGATTCGAAGATAGAGAGCGTCGGCGACCTGCAGGGCAAAAAAATTGCCACCGAGCTGGTGCAGGTTACTAAAAACTTCCTGAGCCGCAATAATGTACAGGCCGAGGTGGAGTTTTCCTGGGGGGCAACCGAGGTAAAACCTCCTGCACTGGTGGATGCCATTGCAGAGCTTACGGAGACGGGGAGGTCTTTAAAGGCCAACAACCTCCGCATAATTGAAACGATCATGGAATCAACGCCCCGTTTTATTGTCAACAGGAAAAGCTGGGAAGAGGAATGGAAAAGAAACAAGATCGAAAAGATAGCCACCCTCCTCAAGGGAGCGCTGCTGGCGGAGGAAAAAGTTGGTTTAAAAATGAATGTAAACGCGGCCAACCTGCACAAGATACTGTCGCTTCTACCGGCCCTGAGAAAACCGACTATTTCAGAGCTGCACGAAGGCGGCGGATGGGTGGCCGTGGAAACGGTAATAGATGAGAAAAAGGTCCGTGAATTAATACACCAGCTTAAAGAAGCCGGGGCTGAAGGCATTATCGAGTACAGCCTGAATAAAATAATTCCCTGAGTTTATTTGATTAATTGGTTGAACCTTTGCTGCAGCATCCGTGTAAGCTGCCCCGGACTGCCTGAGCCGACTTTACGGTTGTTGAGTGTTATAACAGGCATTACCTCGGCCACCGTGCTGGTCAGGAATATCTCGGCAGCTGCCCCGGAGAGCAGCTCTTCTTTTTTCAGGTAGCGCTCCTGGACCGCTATATTTTCATCCCCCGCAATTTCCAGTACAACGTCCCTTGTAATCCCGGAGAGGATGTAGTTGCCTTCGGGGGCGGTGACGATACTGTCTTCTATAACGGCGAAAACGTTGCTGGAGGCTCCTTCCGTAAGGCCCACTCCTTCCCTTAGAAAGAATGCTTCAAAGGCCCCCTCTTTTTTGGCGACCTCCTTGGCCAGAACGTTGGGCAGAAGATTGAGGGATTTTATATGACACCGCCCCCACCTTTCATCCGGTAACAGGATTGCCTTAACGCCTCTTTCCCATTCTTTGTCATAGCCACTCATTTCCCTGACAAGCATGAAAAAAGTGGGCGATACCTGGACCGGAAATTCGTGCGCGCGCGGTGCTGCGCCCCTGGTGAGCTGAATGTAAAGCTTGCCTTCACCTATTCCGCTTTTGGCAATCAAATCGTGTGCCGTGGTGGCAATTTCCTGGAGTGCTGAAGGCAGTGTAATGAAAAGCTGGTCAGCGCTTTTCTGCAGGCGCTGTAGATGCTTATCCAACAAAAAAGGCCTGCCCGAGTATATCCTGATAACCTCGTAGACACCGTCGCCGAAGAGAAAGCCGCGATCTTCCAGGGGGACCCTGGCCTCCTCGTAACTGTAGTAGTTGCCATTTAGAAAAACATAGTTAGACATGAAGTACCTACCTTTATCTAATGTTTATTATTACCGGCAGCGCAGGTATGAAGAGGAAATACCTCTTTATATGTCCCGGCTGTCTTTGTTATTCTTCTACTATTTTCCCTTCTGAGCTGATGACTACCTTGTCAACAGCTATATCCTTGCCGCTCTGCTCCAACGCAGCCTTTACTATCGTTTCCAGGCCGGCACAGCAGGGCACTTCCATGACGATGACAGTGACCCTGGAAATGTCGTTCAGTTTAAATATTTCGGCCAGTTTTTGAACGTAGAAGCGGGCATCGTCGAGCTTGGGACAGCCTACACCTATGGCATTGCCCTTGTTCCCGCGCAGGAAATGCTGGTGAAAGTTGCCGTAGGCAAAGGGTACGCAGTCGGCGACGACCATCAGCTCGGCTTTCTGCAGGAAGGGGGCGCTGGGCGGGACCAGCATCAGCTGGACCGGCCACTGTCCCAGCATCGACGGGCATTCTCCAGCTTCAGCCTCATGGAAGGTTTTATCCATGGTTTTTATTTCAGTTGAGGGGCAGCCGCGGGCGACGGCTTCACCGGCGCCTTCCTTCTCCTGCAGCGCTTTGATGTGTTCCTGGACCGCTTCCTCGTCAAAGGGTTCCGCTTCTTTTTCCTCGATTCTTATAGCCCCCTGGGGGCATTCTCCGAGGCAGTCTCCCAGCCCGTCGCACAGGTTTTCCGCCACCAGCCTGGCCTTGCCGTCAATAATCTGTATTGCTCCCTCGTGGCATGCCGGGACACATTGACCGCAGCCGTCGCACTTGTCTTCGTCGATGTGGACAATTTTTCTAGTTACCTTTTTCCCCATTTTTTAGTCCTCCTTTTTCATTCTATGATTATGCTGTTCAAACGTTTAACTCCACAATGTCTCCATCTTCGAGAACGTAATCGCGGGCTACTGTCTGGCCGTCAAACTTTGCCGAGCCCCACACCCGGGCATTTTTTAATTTACCGGGAAAATCCCGGTGGATGTTATGGGCCAACTCTACCACTGTGCCGCCCTTTTTTAGTACAAACGGTGTTTCCAGGTCCGCCGGCTTTCCGGGGGCCCTGGTATATACCCTGATTATTTTTAAAGCGCGGTACAATTTTTCGCCCAGAATATTCACTGCCTGGAGACGAGCCTCTTCATCATTTCCCCCGGCGGAGACAGCTGTTATGGGCAAGTCGGGTTTGAGCTCCTGAATTATTTTGAGGTTTTCCCTGCTCTGCGGCAGATCCATTTTTGTGGCCACGACCAGAAAGGGAATACAGTGAGGGTCATTTTCTAATTCTGGGCCAGGAGTGATTACTTTTTTTTGATGGAGCAGGGAAAGGGTCTCTTCAACATGCTCCAGGCAGTCATCACTGCCTGCATCCACAATGACAAGGAGCAGGTCGCCTACCCGCAGGGTGTTTAAAAGGCCCGGCGGGAAACCTTCGCTGCTCAAAGGGGGAGTATCGACAAGCTGAATAAGAATGTTCTCGTAGGGCATCATGCCGGCGGAGGGCACTGTTGTAGTAAAGGGATACGGGGCTACTTTTACTTTTGCCCGCGTCATCGACGCTACCAGTGAGGACTTGCCCGTATTGGGATACCCGACCAGCACTACCTGGCCTGCCCCCTGCTTCTCCACGTTAAAGGGGTTGTAAGCGGCTGCTTTTGATTTTTTCTGTTTTTCTTCTCGAAGCCTGGAAAGACGCCGCTTAATATCGCCCTGCAGTTTCTCGGTGCCCTTATGCTTCGGTATGACGGAAAGCATTTCCTTCAGGGCTTCCATCTTTTCCTCCACGGTTGCCGCATTTCTGTATGCTTCTTCTGCCTCGTAGTACTGGGGTGTAAGGTTGGCCGGCATTGCATTTTCACCCCCTTGTTTATTTATAGCTGTCTCCCTGCAAACCGTAGTTTTGCGTCAGCAGGCTGAGGTCGAGGACATCGACCATTCCGTCGTCGTTCAGGTCGGCAAGCGGGTTCCAGTTTTTACTGCCGGGCCTGCTTCCGAAAGCAAGGGACAGCAGGGCCAGGTCCGAAACGTCAATGACGTTGTTATTGTCTATGTCTCCGCAGTAGAGAGTTAAAGGTTCCATAGTGTGTGAACCGGCCAGTTCAAAATGTACCACCCTGGTCAGGTACTGCGGCCGCCTGGCCACCAGCTTGTAGCTGCCAAAGGGCAGCAGGTGTTCAAAATCACCCTTTTCCGATCCAAACGAAATCTCGTGTACTATCCCCTCCTCGGTGCAGATAAAGAAGGCCTCCGTTTGATTATCTATTTCGTGCCGTCCCTGCAGCTTCAGGGTTCCCTTGACAGAGGCACCTTCCCTTATATCGTAAGAAAACTCCATTACCGGTCCCGGAATGCCGTCAAGGTATGTTCTTACCTTTAAGTCAGCCGGCCTATCGAGGATGATAGGGCTGGTAAAAGGGGAGCTTTTGTCGTCGGGCTCGCTCCCGTCCAGGGTGTAGTAAGATCTGGAACCGGGAGGGGCGTTTTTTAAGGTTATTGTTACTGAATCGGCGTACAGTCCCGGGGCGGGGTCAATGACGGGAAGCTCTATTTCAATTACATCTATCTCAAATTTGGCGCTGCGCCCGGCGTATTTTCCGCTAATAACAGCGCTGCCGGGGGATATTCCCGTGACAGTGCCGTTATACACTTCTGCCACCTGGGGGTCGGAAGAGGACCACTCCAGCAGCTCCGGTTCAATTTCTCTGGTCAGTCGGGTGCAGAAAATGGCTTCACAATTTATGTCTATGCTTTCGTCCAGCCCCAAAATTGTCTTTGCCGGAGTTATATGCAGCTCTTTCAGGGCGCTCAGTGGCAGCGGTGAGGCCGATACCGAGATGTCATCAATATACCATCCCCTGCCCGGGCCGTTGTTGCTGCTTTCCAGCCTGAAGCGGATGTAGAGCCCTTCTTCATCGTGAGGAAGGTTCAGGGGGAGGGTGAATTTCTCGAATTGTTTGTTCGTGCCCGAAAAGCGGTACAGGTGGACCCAGTTTTCACCGTCCGGGGATATTTCTACGTAACCGTAGTCATCTTCTTTGATCCCCCTTTGGAGCTCATAAAAGTGCTGGAAAGAAAGTACCGGGGTATGGTAACCGCATAGTAAAATCGGTTCTTTGAGCGCCATCCATGAATGCGAACCGTCTTCATACTCTCCCCAGGGAGAATCGGCAAATGCCTGCCTGCCCCGGTACACTTTTTCTCCTCCTGTTTCCCAGGGACTTTCTTCCGAGGTGGTCCATCTTAACATGCCCTCTTCAGCCCCGTCCTGGAAGAGCGTTTCTGTTTCTGCGCGGACAATTTCATTTTTATAATTTAATGCGCTGTAAACGTCCAGGAGCCCGTATCCGTAGGTGTTGTTGGGCGGCCCGCTTCCCTGGCCCCAGGAGGGATCCCAGCCTGCCGAATGCCTCAAGATACGGCGGAGCTCAGCAGGTGAAAGCCCCGGCATTGCTTCCAGGAGCAGCGCTGCAGCGCCGGAAACATGGGCTGTGGCTATGGAGGTGCCGTCCAGGGAAGCGTAGCCGCCGTTGAGCCAGGCGGACCGGATCCCGGTGCCCGGTGCTGTCAGGTCCGGTTTTGTGTACTGCACTCCCTGCCAGGTGACAGGGCCCCTGCTGCTGAAAGCAGCGGCCTTAACGTTTTCCCCTTCTCTGCTGAGCGCTCCTACCGAAAAAGCGTGCGGGTAGCTGGCCGGGCTGCCCAGCCCGGCAGTTCCATTATTCCCGGCGGCAAAGGCCACAAAAATGCCCGCCTGTTCCAGTTTGTGCAGTATTTCCCACTGCAGGTAATCGGTGACGTATTCCGGCCTGGAGGCCCAGGAACAGTTTATGACGTCGGGGGCGTTGTCGGGATCGCCGCCCGGGGCCAGCAGCCACTGGAAAGCTTCTGTAATATGAGAGTCCCAGGCGTATCCCCTGCTGAAAATGTTTACCGGTACCAGCCGCGCAGCCGGTGCTGCACCGAGCGGATTTGTGGGGGTGCCACCGGCAATGATTCCGGCAATGTGTGTGCCGTGCCCGTTCCGGTCGCCGGG
>PWRZ01000054.1 GCA_003563385.1 Syntrophomonadaceae bacterium | reverse complement strand
GAGGCCTTGGCCGTATCTAACAAGGATGTTGCCGAGGAACTGGGAGGCCTGCCCCCGCCGAAGATGCATTGTTCAAACCTCGCTGCCGATGCCCTGCACAAGGCTATCGAGGACTACAGGTCCATTGAGTAGTATTTTTTTGCCCCCCTTCATACTAATATAGTATCACTGTTAAAAAGGGGGGTATTTTATGTACGGCCCCGGAAACGAGTATCACGGCGTGAGGGTATGCTCCCGCCGTGCAAAGCGGAGGCGCTTTGCAGCTGCAGATGTCCTGTTGCTGCTGTTTGTCCTCACCCTGCTGCTCTCGCTGTATGTTTTTTCTCCCTGCCCCGGGACCGGGGCCTTTATTTCAGGAGGGTTGCTGAAGGAGGTTCTTTCCGCTGCCCTGCCCCTTGACGGCATTTATGTTGTCCGTTACTCCCTGCCCGGGACGGGAGCGGGCCCGGACTGCGCAGATCCGTCTGCCGGCTTGCCAAACTATCCTCTCGCCGTGGTGGGAAGCGAACTGACTGTTTTTAGAATGCTCCATAACACCGACGATAATATCGACACCGCAGCCCTGCAGGCTCAATCAAGCACGGGAAAGGAAGAAGTCGAGGGTGATGAAACTGCTCCCCCGGATGAGATGCAGCCGGAAGAAGAAAAAGTTACTTTCCTGGGGGGCATAAAACCGGAATCACCGTCGGAGAGGCCGCTCTTTTTAGAAAAAGAGGACCCGCTGGTGTTAATTTACCATACCCACACCACGGAGTCTTTCCTTCCCGTATCCGGGAAGGCTTTTACAGATAACCTTGACCAGACCGTGGTTGTGCTTGGAGAATACCTGGAAAGAATACTGGAAGACGAGTACGGCATTCCCGTCTTGCACTGCCGGGATGTGTTTGATGTGCCGCGCCGCCAGGCCTATCAAAATGCCTATCCTGCCATCAAAGAGCTGCTGGATAGAAACAGGCAGGTCCAGGTCGTGCTGGACCTGCACCGGGACGGGGTGCCCAGGGAGGTTACAACAACGGAAATGGACGGCTTTGCCGCGGGCAGGGTGCTGTTTGTGGTAGGCTCACGCCACGAAAACTGGTACCGGAACATGCGCTTCGCCCTTTTTTTGGATAATGTACTTAATGAAAAGTACCCCGGGTTTTCGCGCGGCGTAAGAAAGCAGAGTTTTAACTATAACCAGCACCTGCACAGCCGCAGCCTTATTGTAGAAGTGGGAGGGCACGAGAACAGCATGGAAGAGGTGAAAAGGGCCATCCCTTACCTGGCCGAAGCCATTGCCGGCGCCTTTGAGTAATTGACAGGGCCGCCCGGCATAAAAAAAGCGTTTTAAGCTAATAGTAGAGGCTAAAAGGATTTATAAGGGTGGAAACCTTGGTGAAAAAACTTTTGGCCTTCTTTTTTTTGGGGTTGGTCATGCTCTTTTTCCTGGTCTACCTGGGCCTCAATGTTGCTGAAAGAGGACTCCACGAGTTGCTGGCACTGGAAAAACCCTGCCGGGCCATGCATATCGAACAGCTGGGTGGTGAAACGGTCTTTTATTTTGCCGGCGGGAGCTACCGGTTTCCTCATCGCTTTTACCTGCAGAAGCTGAAAGAACTGCACGGAAGGATTGTTACTTTTCCAGGGGAATGATATAATTTGCCGTGCAGGACGGTCTAACTTTTTCAAAGGTAAGCACCGGGGGGTGTATCGTTTGCCGCAGCAGCATATCCGCAATTTTTCCATTATAGCGCACATAGATCACGGCAAGTCTACCCTGGCCGACCGGCTCCTTGAGCTGACGCATACCATAAGCGGTAGAGAAATAAAAGAACAGTTCCTCGATTCCATGGACCTGGAAAGGGAGAGGGGGATTACCATCAAGCTGCAGGCTGTTCGCCTTTTGTACGATGCCGGCGACGGCTGCCGGTATATGCTCAACCTTATTGACACCCCCGGTCACGTGGACTTTACGTACGAGGTTTCGCGCAGCCTTGCCGCCTGTGAGGGTGTGCTTCTTGTCATTGACGCTGCCCAGGGCATAGAGGCGCAGACGCTTGCAAACGTCTACCTGGCCCTGGACCATGACCTCGATATCATCCCCGTGATCAACAAGATCGACCTTCCGAATGCCGACCCGGCGCGTGTATTAAGGGACCTTGAGGAAATCCTCGGCCTGGACGGCCGGGAGGCCCTGCTGGTGTCGGCCAAGGAAGGGATCGGCATTGAAGAGGTCCTGGAGGCGATAGTGAAAAGGATTCAGCCACCGTCGGGGTTGGAACAAGAGCCCCTGCGGGCGCTCATATTTGATTCCCATTACGACCCCTATCGCGGTATTGTTACCTATATCCGCGTGAGAGATGGACATGTCTGCAGGGACATGAAGATAGCGATGATGTCCAGCGGAAAAATATTTGAAGTTAGTGAAGTGGGAGTATTCAGGCCGGCGATGACCGCTGTCGAGAGGCTGGCAGCCGGTGAAGTCGGTTACCTTATCGCGGGGATTAAAAACGTAGGGGAT
>PWRZ01000114.1 GCA_003563385.1 Syntrophomonadaceae bacterium | reverse complement strand
TCAGCGTCTCGAGGGGAGAAATCTTCGGTTTTCTCGGTCCCTCAGGGGCAGGAAAGACCACGACCCAGAATATCCTGATCGGGTTGCTCCGCCATTATGAGGGGCAGGTCAAAGTTTTGCAGCGTGAACTGCGCCAGGTCAAGAATGATTATTATGAAAAGATCGGCATTGCCTTTGAGTTCCCCAACTTTTACAGCCGCTTCACCGCACTGGAGAACCTTAATTTTTTTGGCTCCCTTTACGGGGGCACCGTGGCAAAGCCGGAAGAGCTGCTGGAACTGGTGGGGCTGGCCGGAGATGCCCACACCCGTGTCTCAGATTTCTCCAAGGGGATGAAAATGCGTCTCAATTTTGTCCGGGCACTGCTGCACCAGCCCGAGGTCATCTTCCTGGACGAACCCACATCCGGTCTCGATCCGGTTAACGCCAGGAAAATCAAGGAGATCATCCTGGAACAAAAGGCGGCAGGGAAGACAATTCTCCTCACCACCCACAACATGTTTGCGGCGGAGGAACTTTGTGATCGGGTTGCCTTTATCGTGGACGGGCAGATTAAACTGATCGACTCGCCCCGGGAACTGAAAATCAGCAGGGGCAAAAAAGCGGTGCGGGTTGAATACAGGGAGAACGGAGAAATCAGGGTAGTCGAATTTGAGCTGGAGGGAATTGGCCGCAATGAAGAGTTTTACCGCCTCTTGAACGAAAAATCCATCGAACGTATGCACACCCAGGAAGCCTCGCTGGAGGACATTTTCATCGAGGTTACAGGGAGGAGCCTGACATGAGGCTGGCCCAGGCAATAAAATTCGACGCCACCTTTCAGCTGCGCCATGGTTTCTACTATGTTTACCTTTTTGTGAGTGCCGTCTACGTGGTGGTGCTGCGCTTCTTGCCGCCCGAACCGCGCAGCCTCATCGCCCCGGTGATCATCTTTTCCGATCCCAGTTTCCTGGGATTCTTTTTTATCGGCGGCATCATGCTCCTGGAGCGGGGGCAGAACATCCTGCAAAACCTCTTCGTCACCCCCTTTCAGGTGGGTGAATACCTCGTTGCCAAAGTAATTTCCCTGACCTTCCTGGCCCTGGCAACCAGCATGCTCATCACCGTTTTGGTGTTCGGCCCTGCCTTTAAGCCCCTGCCCCTTGTTGCAGGGGTGGTGCTGGGTTCTTTTGTCTTTACCCTGCTCGGCTTTACCCTGGCGTCAAGGGTGAGAACATTGAACGAGTACATTATCGTCTCACCCCTTTACATGACCGTTTTTGTGCTACCTCTTTTCACCTATTTCGGTATTATTGAGCTGCCCCTGCTCTGGCTCCCCCCCGGCCACGCCTCATTGCTGCTCATCGGTGCTGCTTTCGTGCCTGATCCGCTAACCCCGGGGGAACTGGCGGCGGCTTTGGTCAATTTAACTGCCTGGACAGGGATTGCTTACTATTGGGCTTATCGCTGGTTTTGCCGTTATGTATAATTTATTATATACCTTTGTTGGTGTAATTTACGGACGGGGGGGTGGAGGTAATTGAGGAAAATCATGGCCCTGGCATGGGGGGATGTGCTTAACATCAGGCGGGATGTGATCCTGATCATGGCTATGAGCGCCCCGCTGCTGCTGGCCTTTGTGCTGCGCACCGGTTTGCCCTTTAGCGCTGCATTGCTGCAGGAACAGTTCAATTTTGAACTGGCGCCCCATTATCCCTTTATCGCCGGCCTGCTCATCCTCTTTTCCCCCATGATGATCGGCATGCTGGTGGGATTTTTGCTCCTCGACGAAAAAGACGAACAGATTCTAATCTACCTCTCCGTAACGCCCCTGATGCAGAGAGGCTACATCGCCTACAGGCTGGCAGTACCGCTGCTGCCGGGTGTGCTGCTCAGTTATGTGATGCTGTTTCTGCTGTCGGACCTGGTGGAGTTTCAGCCTCTGGCCGTGCTCCCGGTGGTGCTCGTGGCCTCCCTGGGCGCACCCTTGATCGCGCTGCTCCTGGGAACGGTAGCCGGAAACAAGGTGGAGGGGTTGGCCCTCTCCAAGATTATTGCCATTGTGCTGTGGGCGCCCTTTGCCGGTTACCTGCTCGCCTCGCCCTGGCGCATGATAGCAGGCATTGTCCCCCACTACTGGATCCCCCAGGCCTACCTGGCAGGCCTGGCAGGGGACAGCACCGCCTACTGGCTTTACCTTGGGGCAGGGCTGTTCACCCACCTGGGTTATCTTTTTCTCCTGCTCAAGCGGTTTCGCTGATTTGAACCGGAAAGCGGGACAGACACCCATGACAGCCCCTATCACCGCGGGCGAATATGGAATCCGCCCCTACAAGATCGCGCACAAATATTAATTAATGATGAAACAGCCTTATTCCCGTGGTGACCATGACCATGTCGTATTCGTTGCAGGCCTCGATGATCAGGTCGTCCCGCAGGGAACCCCCTGTTTGAACCACGTATTTGACGCCGCTATTGTAAGCCCGGTCAATATTGTCCCGGAAAGGGAAAAAAGCATCGGAGCCG
>PWRZ01000031.1 GCA_003563385.1 Syntrophomonadaceae bacterium | reverse complement strand
GCGTCACCCCAACCTACGCGCTTGAATCTCGAACCTAGCATTGTTGGGGTTCCTTGCGTCACCCCAACCTACGCGCTACGCACTCGAATCTCGCGCCTCGAATCTCGCACCTCGAATCTCGAATCTCAAGACCTACACTTCAAGCAATCGATCTAAACTCTCTGCACTTAGGATCGCTGCCGTCCACGCATCCAGTAGCAACGCAATAGGCACCGCTCCGATAAGTCTAGCCGTTTTCCGGCGGTTCGTGCCTTATCGCACCCTTTGGCGCTGCTGTCAATTCCTGCACTGCCTCTTCTACTTCCTCTTCACTATCATATTGATGCTCAAAGAAATCTCCATCTTTATAGCCATATATAACAAGCTCTGATCTGACGTGTTTAAGGAAGGGTTTTGCGTACTGCTTATGCAGTACCTTGAAAAGTCCGGTAAGATACCCTGTAATAAAGTTAATGCAGTAGTTTATCTCCTCTCTAGGTAACTCTGTAAATGGTTCGTGGACGATCTCTCTACGGTATGTTTTATCGTCTGCATAGATGATTTTGGCTACTTGAAAATTTATTGATGCTCTAATGTCAATAATGTACATTAGATAGTCAAAGTCTACCCCCTCTTTGCTAAAACTGAGCAAAAAGGGGAAAGAGAAGGAGCATTTCCACGGGTCATAATAGTCACTGCTCTCTCCAAAGCACCATTTTAATGCAGAGTACATCTTGGAAAGGTTTTGATAAATAATGCTTTTATCCTCGGATAAACACATCAAATGAAAGTAGTCTTCAGCTATGGTGAGGCTATTTTTGCGTAACTGATGAAATTGATCATCCGTTAGGCGTATGAGCTTGTACTGCATATTCTTTTTCTTTGCTTTAATGGTTATAGATTGATTCTCTATCGGATCTCTGTCGGTGTATTTCTTGACTATGGAGCTAACAAAAGCAGCGTTTTTGAGACTCTCATGATCATCATGCAGAGAAAAAATATTGTCTGACATCGGTGGATCTCCTTGATAATACGATGAAAGATAGTTGGCATTGTTGGGGTTCCTTGCGTCACCCCAACCTACGCGCTCGAATCTCGAATCTCAAGACCTACACTTCAAGCAATCGATCTAAACTCTCTGCACTCAGAATCGCTGCCGTCCACGCATCCAGTTGCTCGCTATCGGCTTTCGCCAGGCGCTCCTCGACCCATGGCGGAACCTCCCCAAACTTCAGTTGAATTAATTTTTTGAGGGTGCGCTGCTGGCCCTCTTCTCTTCCCTCTTCTTTCCAGTATTCCGCTAGAGTAGTAATTGATTCATCGCTCCTATCACTCAGTGCATGGGTTACGACCTGTCGCAGCTTCCCGGCTATTCGGTGCGAGTACGCCCAATCACGCTGACAATGACCTTCCGCTGCTCACCGATGCGCTCGGCTTTTAGGGTAAAGCTGCCGTTGTAGGCAGTTCCACGACTATAAAAGATCAGGTTACGGTTGTTGTCAAGGGTAATGCCGGGGTAGCGTTCATGGCTAAGACGCGCTAAGGTGGGGAGGTCGTTACCCCGATAGTTGCGCAAGGTGCAAGAGCGGTCATCCAGGCGGGGAACGGTCAGGCTCGGGTCGCAGTGTTTATCCTTATCGGTGATGCCGATAAACCAGCCGTCATCCTTGCGAACTGCGGCTACTCGGATATCGGTCGATTTTGCAATCGCCTCGTTACGCGCTAACGTAAACAGGAGGTAGACATCCCGGCTGGCACCTTTCAGGCGCTGCTTCTCCATCATGTCGCGAAAGGCGGGAGCGGCCATGGTGAGCAGGATGCTCAGTATTACAAGGGTGATTAGCATCTCCAGCAGGGTCAAGGCACGCTGTGGTGTCCGCTGCATGGTTTTATCCTCTCGACGGATTTTTTAAAAAGATGGATTTTTTTAAAAAAAGAGGGGGATAAATCCCCCTCTTTGTTCCTGCAACTACGGCTCGACCTGCGTCGTTTCGACCCGCGTCGGTTCAGCCTGTGTCGGCTCGACCTGTGTCGGTTCGGCCTGCGTCGGCTCATCGCTCACCTTTACCCGATCTCTTATCCCATCCATTATTTTCGGGCCAATTCCAGAGACCCTGACCAGCTCCTCAATACTGCGAAACGGTCCATTTTCGGTGCGGTAGGTGACAATTGCGTTGGCGCGTGTCTGGCCGATATTGGGTAAGGCGCTGGCCATCATCTCGGCAGATGCGCTATTGACATTGATCTTGGAGTCGGCGAAAAGCGAGAGGGGAAAGAGCAAAAAAAGGGCCAGCAGGCCGGGTAGCAGTTGTTTCAGCATTGTGGTGATCCTCCATTTGTTTGTTGAGTTTTGAGAATACAATTGTACTTGCAAGCAATTGAGGGTGTCAATCGATTTTTTGGCTATTTGGAGAGAAATTTTGGCCAGAACTGTGACCAAGTTCAAACTTTCACCTTGTTCCCAAGTTCTGCTTGGCGAGTGGGTGCGATGACTTGGAGTCTGCGGGGTGTCTCTGTTTCTCTCTCTGT
>PWRZ01000205.1 GCA_003563385.1 Syntrophomonadaceae bacterium | reverse complement strand
TGTGGCAAAGTAGCTGCCGATACCGAAGATAACACCGCTTATTGCCGCTATATAGGGAGCTAATCCAAAAAAATACTTTCTTTGGCTCAGTTCTGCCTTAACATTTTCTGAAACTAAAGCAGCCTCTTTTAGCTGTTGCAAAAAACTCATTCTACCGGCACCCTTCTGTATTAGGAGATAATCATAAACCGGCAATCTCATCGTTCATTCTTTTATTGATTTTCTCTATCCTATCATTTATGGAATCAAAGTTCCAATTATAAATTTTCCATCCGTCCCTGTCTCCACCAGCTGAAAGGACATCTATCAAACGAAGCACAACCTGTTCCCGGTGGGTAATCTCCTCCGATTCCGCAAGCAGAATCATTAGTATTTCTTCGGCTTTTTCTTTTATTTCCTGGGAACTGGCACCATTATTGTTCATTAAGGAGAGCTCTTCCATTCCTTCTCCCAAAAATCTATCAAAAGCCATTTCAAAATCCGGTTTAGTTACGACGACATCTGCTACTGCCACCTTCGTACCAAAAAGTGCAAACCTTTTTTTATCAACGATTTCCTCATAACCAACTGCTTCTATTTCGACATTATCTATAAATATTTTATCAAAACACCCGATCTCTTCTACTCTATTTCCAATTTTTATGATTATAGGCCTGCTTTCATCGCTCTTTAGCATTTTTACGCTATCACCTGCTAACAGGGCCCTGCATTCTTCTATTTTTCCTTGTTGGTGAAGTCCCCAGTAATTGTTTATCACTTCATCGGGAGAAGGAATGCTGTGGTCCTGGTTTCCGAAAACCGGAATCACAAAAATAACTCCCAATACAATAAATAATAAAAGAAAAAAAATCTTATTCCTGCTCATTTTCTTACCCTTTCTTAATAATATTATTAGTTAATATTATCTAATTAATCAACTGAATTGGGGTAAGGATGGTGTAATTGTGAATAAATTATCATAGTTCAAATTTTCAGATAATTTTTTTAGATTATATAAGAATACCCCAAACATGTCAAGAGTCCAAAAACAAGTTATTTTATTAACTTAACGTTGCCAAGTGCTTTCCATGGCGATTAAAACGAGCATCAACCTCATCTCCTACTAAAATGCTGCTTCTACTTTAATCTTGCAGTTTGTTGCAGTTTATAATAACACTTAATAAAGGTATTTTGCAAGGTGTCATTTTAATCAGATAACAGCTTTACAAGTTGTCTTTCGCTCCCTACTGTGTTATAATTGCATTTGCAGGCACGGTTAAGCGAAACAGCGGGGCGTAGCGCAGCTTGGCAGCGCGCTTGGTTCGGGACCAAGAGGCCGCGGGTTCAAATCCCGCCGCTCCGACCATAACATAACAGGGGCACTGAACCCCTGTTATTTTTTAATGAGAAAGCCTGGAAATAAATAGCTGGCATGGAAGATGCTGGCGTGGAAAAGGGGCGTGAAACAACAACCTCATTCTTTTCTCCTCTTCCCACCAGCAGTTATTCTATATTACCGCTCTAAGGTCAGAAATTCAAGCCAGGCTGCGGCAGCGAACAGTGCCGTGCCCAGCGGGAGCGCTTTTTCATCCAGGTCAAAATAGGGGCTGTGCCAGGGGTAGGTTGTTTTGCGGTTGGGCAGCCCCACTCCTAACAGGGCGTAGCTGCCGGGTACTTTTTGCAGCATGTAGGCCATGTCATCGCCACCCATAAAAGGTCCGCTCAGCTCCAGCACTTTATCTTCATTAAAAATATACCGGGCCGCTTCTTTCAGCAGGGCCGTTTTTTCAGCGTCGTTGTATAAAATGGGGTAACCGCGCTCATAGTTGAATTCACAGCCGGCACCAAAAGCAGCGGCAATGTTTTCGGCGATATGCTCCAGGACGCCCGGTATCTCCTGGCGAAGACTTTCATCCAGGGTTCTTACAGTTCCCGTCATTTCCACTTCATCCGCAATTATGTTAAACTCCTGCCCCCCCCTCACCGTCCCCACGGTTACAACTAGCGGTTCCCGCGGATCGACCATACGGCTGGGCACCTGCTGCCAGGCCGTGATAATACTGCTGCCCACGGTAATAGCGTCCACAGCCTGGTGGGGGGCTGCACCGTGCCCGCCTTTGCCGATAACCCTTAAGCTAAACGAATCGGTGGCAGCCATCAGGGCACCCGGTTTTAAACCGAGGTATCCGGTAGAAAGGTAGGGGTTGACATGGAGCGCGTAAATAGAGCGAAGGTGGGGATTGTCCAGTACTCCGGCCTCGATTATTTTTAGAGCGCCCCCGGGCGGTTTTTCCTCCGCCGGCTGAAAAATGAGAAGAAGGTTCCCCAGGGGCACTTTTTTGAGCTTCTGCCATACCAGGGGCACGCCCAGGACCATGGCCATGTGGGCATCGTGCCCGCAGGCGTGCATGCAGCCGTGGTTTTTTGAGGCAAAGCGCAGTCCTGTTTTTTCAACCAGGGGAAGGGCATCCATATCGGCCCTGAAAGCCACTGTGGGAGCGGATGCGGATGATTTCAGCAGCGCTGCCAGCCC
>PWRZ01000160.1 GCA_003563385.1 Syntrophomonadaceae bacterium | reverse complement strand
AGATTATTATTTATACCGTAATCGGTATTTTGGTGATCGGGATTGCCGCCGCGTTGGTGAATTTTGTCATTGGTGCTTTCGGAGGCACGGTTTCGTTATAACAATATGAAATTATTATTCATTTCTACCGCCGTTATTCTCGGCGCGGGATATGCAAGGAGGTGATATATAGCATGATAAAATATCTTACACGATTTTCTCTCGCCGGGCTTTTATGGGTAGTGCCGCTTGTTGCGTTTGCGCAACTTCTCGGAACTCCTACCCCTCCTGGTACGGCACAAGGAAATCTTGGTGATGTAATTTTGCGTATCATCAACTACGTTCTTGCAATCGTCGGTGTTATTGCGCTTGCGGTTCTTGTGTACGGCGGATTTATGTATATCACATCTGCAGGTAACGAAGATCAGATCGAGTCCGCAAAACGAATTATCATAAACGCCATAATCGGTATCGTGGTGATTGGTGTCGCTGCTGCGCTGGTGAACTTTGTGGTTCGTGGTGTTGGCGGGGGCGTGCCGGCAGGGGCCATATAGCGTAATCAAGGGAAAACACAAACATGAAAACGCACCTCAAACACGAAGGTGCGTTTTTGCGCATAAAGAAAAGCGCCCGTCTCTCTTCAAAAGAGACGGGCGCGGTGGGACTACGGGTAGATCCTGTTTAGGGGTCTTCCTTGGGCGTCCGTGCCGGGCATAACCCTGTGCGGCACCATCCTTACATGAACGGTGTGCGGACCCGGCGCCCCTACACGCCTCGTGTCTAGGACCACCATTGCTTGCGGCACTGACATCAGGGTGTAGGTAAACGTCCTTGTCAACTCGTGTGCCGGAACGCTTGACCACACGATGCTATCTTCCGGACGTTCGGTTGGGAAGTGCAGTTCCATCCTTGGGGATGCCGCTCTCCCTATTGCCAGCCCGTCCACCATTCGCGGAGTGGAAATCTCGGCGGTCTGTCCTTTTTTGAGAACCAATCCGGTTTCAATGATTCCGGAGTATCCAAAAAAGGTAACAATTACGCCGTTTCTTCCGTCCGGGACTGCCGAAACGTTCTCTTGTGTTCGCGTTTGAACAGTTGGTGGGCTTGGCGGAGTTCTCGGCGTAGGAATGTGTTGGTACATCCTTTCTGCCTCACGCACTCCTTCGTGGAACGCAAGCGCGTTTCCGCGGATTATGTTCCGTGCTTCCGTGCTTACGATCTGCGATGGCGGCGGCAGAGGTGTTTCTACCGGTTGCCGTTCATCTAGCCCATCAACTACAGCGAGCGACGGTGCAAGCTGCTCTTCCGGTTGCGTTGCATACCACCACATACCGGCCATGATCAGCATGATGCCGATAGCGGCCGATGCGGCACGTCGTCCGGGCGTTCCTGGAACGCGTACCGCCATGACAATGAGGACAATCCCCGCCAAAATTAGTACTACGGTAACCATTGTATTCTCCAATTTTTGTATAAGGTACATTCGAAATCCTGACGTGTCGGGCGCGATTCCGTAATCGCGAGCGGCACGTGAGGATTTAATGAGCTTTGGCGGCATACGAGTGCACACCGCCAAAGCTTACAATGAACAATACGGAGGATGGGAGCTTGCGAGTCTGTCCGCCTCGCGTCGCGAGACGCGGCGCATGTCCACATGAGTCGTTGCTCCCGGAGGCATCCATATCTCCAGTATTACCCCGCGCGGGGCTCTGACAAGGAGTTCCGCTTTCCCTGCTCGTGCGGTGTTTCGAGAGTACCGGATGGGTCGTTTCTGTCCATTCACGGTGATCCGAATCCACAGTTCACAGGACGAGTGAAATCGTGCCAGTGCGTAGCGCTCGATCTTGAGCGTGTACGGGTGCCATTGAGGCGGAACCTTTTTTGGCGCGGTGTATGTCCAGCGGACATCCATGTCAGGCGCCGGGTCTCTCGTTTGCAGTGGGCGTGTCCATCCTGATGGAGTACGGGGTGTCTGATCTGTCCAGATCAGTATCCCCAGTATGACACTTACCGCTACCGCAATGACGGCGATGATCCAGCCGCCCATATCCTCCTTCTCTTTACGAGAGCGCGTTCTTAACTGCCTGGCTAAAAAAGCCATGAGCGATCTGTTCGGGATCAAGTTCCCCGATTGATCGCTCAATTGCCTCCTTTAGTGCTTTCGAGTCTAGGGGGGTTCCTCCTGCAAGGGCTTGCTCGACGGCTTGGTTGAGGGCTTCCTGTACCCACGCCTCGATCTCCGCATCGGTGATGTTCGGACATCGTCCCTGAATTTCCCGAATCTTTTTCTTGAATGCCGGCGAACGCGAGATAGAATCGGTCAGCGCCGGTAAAAGGATGGCTTTAGCTCCGGCCTTGTTCATGATGTTTTCCTTTTTGAAAGGACTGTCTCACAGCACCTGCACCACCCACGTGATGCAAAAAAGTGATGTTGCAAGAAAGGTTATTATACCCATATAATGCAATTCTTGTCAAGATGCTATAAAAGCTTGTAAAAGGGGTGTATACTCGTTGTTTGCACGAATCTCAGATGCTTATCT
>PWRZ01000012.1 GCA_003563385.1 Syntrophomonadaceae bacterium | reverse complement strand
TGGGGCTGTTAAAGGAGCGCTACCAGGAACTGGATAACGACGAGACGAGGGCAGAGCTGTCCCGTTACATGAGCACAAAGCCCTGCCCCGAATGCGAGGGGGCACGGCTCAAAAAAACGAGCCTGGCGGTAACGGTTGGAGATAAGAATATCGCCACCCTGACCGCCTTGACTGTAAAAGAAGCACAGCATTTTCTTGCCGGGCTGCAGCTTACCGAAAAAGAGTATTATATCGCCCGGCAGGTACTGAAAGAAATTTCGGCCCGGCTGGGCTTTCTCCTGGACGTCGGTCTCGACTACCTGAGCCTTGACCGCAGCGCAGCCACTCTTTCTGGCGGCGAGGCCCAGCGCATCCGCCTGGCCACGCAGATCGGCTCCGGGCTGACCGGGGTCATCTACATCCTCGACGAGCCCAGCATCGGCCTGCACCAGCGCGACAACCGCCGCCTGCTGCAGACTCTGGCCAGGCTGCGCGACCTGGGGAACACGGTGATCGTCGTAGAACACGACGAGGAAACGATCCGCTGTGCCGACTTTATCGTGGACATGGGGCCCGGGGCCGGCGAAAAGGGCGGCTGTGTCGTCGCGGCCGGAGCTCTCGAACAGGTCACCGCGGAGCCCTCATCTATCACCGGCGACTACCTGGCCGGGAGAAAGAGTATTCCTCTCCCCCCGATGAGGCGCCTGCCGGGCCAGCGCCGGCTGGAAATAAAGGGAGCACGGGCCAACAATCTTAAATCTATCGACGTTAAATTCCCACTCGGTCTTTTTACCTGTGTAACCGGTGTCTCGGGCTCCGGGAAAAGCCCCCTTGTCAACGAGATCCTGGCCCGGGCACTGGCCCAAAAGCTGCACCGCTCCAGGGAGCGTGCCGGGGAATACGAGCAGATACTGGGAGAGGAGTACCTGGACAAGGTGGTCGAGATCGACCAGTCCCCGATCGGCAGGACGCCGCGCTCCAACCCGGCCACCTATACCGGCGTTTTTGACGGTATCAGGGAGCTTTTTTCGCGCAGCACGGAGGCGCGCGTGCGCGGCTACAAGCCGGGACGCTTCAGCTTCAACGTGAAGGGGGGGCGCTGCGAAGCCTGCCGGGGAGACGGGATACTGCGTATAGAAATGCACTTCCTGCCCGATGTTTACGTCCCCTGCGAGGTCTGCAGGGGCAGCCGCTACAACAGGGAAACGCTGGAGGTCTCCTACAAGGGGAAGAACATCAGCCAGGTCCTCGATATGAGCGTGCAGGAAGCCCTGCACTTCTTTGCCGCCATCCCGCGCGTGCAGAGAAAGCTGCAGACCCTTTACGACGTCGGCCTGGGCTATATTCGCCTCGGCCAGCCGGCGACAACCCTTTCCGGAGGTGAAGCCCAGAGGGTTAAGCTTGCTGCCGAGCTTTCCAGGCGCAGCAACGGCAAGGCCGTTTATATTCTCGACGAGCCCACAACCGGCCTGCATATCGACGATATCAAAAAGCTCCTCCATGTCCTGGAGCGGCTGGTGGAGAGCGGCAACACCGTTATTGTCATTGAGCACAACCTGGAGGTTATCAAGAGGGCCGACTACGTTGTCGACCTTGGCCCTGAGGGCGGCGAAAGCGGCGGCCTGGTTATTGCTTCCGGCACGCCGGAGGAAGTGGCCGCCGTGGAGGCTTCCTATACGGGGTGGTACCTGAAAAAAGAACTGCTTGATAAACCGCTGCCGGAGGTGGTTGACCTTGCCGGAGCCCAGGGAATCACCGGCGCTTAAGGCACGACACCTTCCCCGTGGGCCGGGGGTCTACCTGTTCAAGGACGAGAAAGGGAGGGTCATCTACGTGGGCAAGGCCCTCGACCTGCGCGCCCGCGTGCGTTCCTACTTCCAGAAGGGGCCGCATCCCTCGCCCCGCCTGAGGATGCTGGTTCAAAATATAGCAGACCTTTCTTATATCGTGACCGATTCCGAGGACGAAGCCTTTTTACTGGAAAGCAACCTCATCAAGGAGCACTCTCCCCGTTATAACGTCCGCTTCAGGGACGATAAGGCCTACCCCTACCTGTGCCTGACCACTGATGAAACCTATCCCCGTTTGGAGGTGGCCCGCAGGGTGGAGGAAAAAGGGCGCCGCTATTTTGGTCCCTACAGCAATGCCGGCGCCATGAGGCAGACGATGCGCCTGATTAAGAAAATTTTTCCCCTGCGCAGCTGCCGCCAGCCTCTCGACGAGGGGGGAGGTAGAACCAGGCCCTGCCTCAACTTCCAGATCGGGCGCTGCCTGGCCCCCTGCCGCGGGGAGCTCTGCGCGGGTGAATATGGCGCCGTAGTAGAGCAGGTGATCCTTTTCCTGGAGGGCCGCCAGAACAGCCTGCTGCAGAAAACAGAAAAAGAAATGAAGGCGGCTTCCGATGCCCTGCTGTACGAAAAAGCGGCCCGGCTGCGGGACCGGTATTTTTCCCTGCAGAAGGTCATGGAGCGGCAAAAAGCGGTCACTGCGGACCTTAAGGACAGGGATATAATTGCGCTGGTCCCCCTTTCGGAGGGTTTTA
>PWRZ01000182.1 GCA_003563385.1 Syntrophomonadaceae bacterium | reverse complement strand
TTAGTTATTCACTTTCATATTGTATATATTGAAACTGTGAGTATCGATTTTCATGCACAAATACAGTACCCCATCTTGCGAGCCTGTGAACCTGCACGTTGGAGTGCGCGGTTTTCCAAAATTGTCTCGACGGTTTTATTCATGAAGGGAAATAAAGTTGTTTACAGGAAAATGGAAAAAACCATTGTCAAAATTTAAATCACTCGGAATGTTGTTTAATCAAATCGACGTCCTTGGACGGCACCGGTGGAAATTTTAAGCATGACGCACGTATGATTTATGCATGAATCACGCATGATGTTATATACGATTCCTTTCTATCCTATTTTGTACCCCTATGCTTCATACATGATTCACGTATGGGGTTCCACACATGATAGAACGCGTGATTCATATACATGATGGAAGATCTAAATCACTCAGAAGTAATTTCCACCAGTGAACAAAGCTTGAAACATGATAGATCGAAAGTACAACAAAACAAACTATATAAATCAATCATTGAGCTTCATACATCTTCTTCATCAACAATAACATCACCTAGAACCAACATCAGGTCTTGCCTGCCAATTTGATAGGATTTCAGGCCAGCCAGACGAAATTTCGAGAGGGCCGAGGAAATCTCGCTCAGTGTCCTCAGTAATGTCCATTTTTTGCACACCAAAATGATTTCACTATCACAATGAGTAAATCAAAAGAATTTTGCAAAGTATCAAGTCTAAATAACCACTAGGTTCGAAATTTACAGTCGCAGAAAGGAAATTTCGAGTGCTGAACGATCGAAGTTGACTAAATTTGACCGTAATAGGTATAAAAAGGTTGGCGAGCGAGCGAAAAATAAACCACAAATACCACAATACAAAAACAACAAAAAACAAACATCATGAAGCGAAAGAGTATAGCAAAAAAGACTAGGGGCAATTTATCCCCACCCCCTCCTGTGGGGACAACAGGCAAGAAGAAACGTAAACGATTCAAGCGGTACAATACATTCATATTGCTTTGTGTCTGTTTCTATTTCTTGAAATCAAGCGATGCAAACTAATGAAACCTATCCCCATAACAGAAACAAAGAGAAAGAACGTGAAGAATCAAAAGCGACTGACAATGCAACTGAAAACTCGTATGATTCTATCATTATGTTATGTTTCATATACATATCACCTTATACTATATTCATAGGGAATCCTTTTACAACCAACAACTTCGCGATGACATACGATGGCTATGTGGTCAACTGAATCGCCCGCCTTTATGTTTTACGCCAAAACAATTAGGTGAACAATTGGAACCACGCCAGTATTCCTATGGAGCTGTAATCAATTGGCTGAATGGAAGATATGAGGGACGACTGACCGTACCAGTGAAGAACTGGATAAGAAAGGTCTATAGCACCACTGAAAGCAATGGTGATCAACTTGCAAACAAAATCATGGCCCGACCAAGTTTGAAGGAATTCGCCAACACTCCCCTCGAACAAATAACAACCAGAAAGTCGAGGAAGCGCAAGCGAGTCGACAACGAAGAAGGCAGACCATCGAGCAACAGGGACTTTTTTTGGAATGAAATCTCCGAATACCTTTCGGCAAGGTTGTGTTCGGAGTTCAAGGAAATGAAACTGCCCGAGTCCCACTCGCTATGGAAAACAAATGAATATTCGTGGTTCACGGTCAAAGTCCACCAGGCTTCGGACAAGGCACCCGATCCTAGCTGGTTGTGGTCCCTTTTGAACATAATCAAACAAAGTGCTCAGAGTCCACCCAAGAAGAAGCGCCGACTAGTCTCCAAGAAAGACAACGAACAAAAGACTGCTACTGGTGCTTCTGCGACGCCCTCTAAGTCAACCATGCCTCCTCCTCCTCCAGCTCCTCCTCCAGCTCCTCCTCCTGCAAAGTCCTCCAAGCCGACAAAGTCTCATGGTCCTATGAAAGTACAACGAATCCGTCTTTATCCAAATCCGAAGCAGAGAAAAAAGCTCAAGCAATTTTACGGTACCGTTCGTTGGACTTACAACCAATGCGTTTATGGGGTCAAAGAACGCATAGTTCCTCCGATTGACAAACCCCTACGTCACTATTGCGTCAATCGCGACAGTGAACTATTGAAAAAGGAGGAATATAGCTGGGTGTTTGACACGCCAAGACCCTTCCGTGATGAAGCAGTGCGTGATTTTCTAAAGGCTCATCAGAATTGTCGTGCCAGGGGTACTGATGGCGACATGAAATTTCGGACAAAGAAAGACCGTCAACAAAGCATTGCCATCAATCACAGGGATTGGGGGAAACCAAATAACTACCTTGGCTTTTTGTTGGATATCAAGGCAGCAGGTCACTTCAACGGATCACGCAAGATGATCAAGGCTGGAGCGATCAAGAATGTCAATCATGATTTCAGAATCGTGAGGAATCGTTTAGGCCACTATTATCTGTGCCTACCGCAACCATTGGAAGTTCAATGCGAAAACCAAGCATTGAATCGTTCTGATGGAAGCCCACGGGGAGGAGCGATCTCGCTTGATCCTGG
>PWRZ01000181.1 GCA_003563385.1 Syntrophomonadaceae bacterium | reverse complement strand
GCAGACCCTCTTTAACCAATTCTGCCGGGACTTTGTGGAGCAGCTCTTAAACACGCTGCAGGGAGGCGAGCTGACGCCGCAGGTTGCCGCAGGAAGGCTGTCCTTCGGGGGAATTGGCGGATTCTGGAAACGTTTCGCAGCAGTACTTATCGATGTCATTATCCTTTTTGTTATTGGTTTTATAATGTCACCTGCTTTTTCAGACGATACTGCGGGTTCTATTTTAGGTATAATTATCGCATGGCTGTACTTTGCGAGCATGGAAAGTTCCTCCAAGCAAGGAACACCTGGAAAAATGGCCCTGGGAATTAAAGTTACAGGCCTAAACAGCGAGCGCATCGGATTTGGCCGAGCAACAGGAAGACATTTTGCCAAATTTTTATCTACCATCTCCTTATTAATCGGGTATATTATGGCAGCGTTTACAGGAAAGAAACAGGCCCTCCATGATATAATTGCCGGCACCCTAGTGATAAATAAGTAAATTTATCCGCAAGCCCAGCTCTAACGCTCGGAAGTGTTCCAGCCATCTTTGGTTGGCTTAGCTATTCCTTCCCAGGCGCCATTCAATTAATGGTGAAGCGAAATTTCATGTTTACCAAATATCTTGAAGAGAGTTTAAACCATTGCAAATCGCCGACACCATCCGCAGTAAAATGATGTAGCTGACAATGCCCAAAAACAGGCTAACAGCAGGGATAAACAGCGCTGTAACTCCTGCAGCCAGCCAGATAACTGAGAATGCCAGGAACAGGTTTTCCGGCAGTGAGGAAGTGTTGAACCGGTGCCGGGTTATAAACTTGTTGTAGTCCTGTGAAAATCCCCAGACAGACTGAAAGATCCAGTAAATATTATATAAAGGAATGAACAAAAACCCCACCGCTTTTCCAGGGGTGGTCCGGGCATATCCATCCTGGATATAACTCCACATTCTGTGAATAAGGACCAGCCATACAATTAATCCGTAAAGGAAGGGGAGAAAAGAGATCTCTTGCAGTGACATTGCGACCCCTACATCTTGCCCTGCAACTAGCAAAGCCAGCAAATCTAACAGGTATGAAAGCCCCAGCCCTGCGGCTATTGAACCGAGGAAAAACCCCCTGGATATTTTGGGCACACCCCTCAATTGGGGTGCCTTAACAGCGCCCGCTGCCGTTTCTGCCTGCTGGCCGTCTAAAAGCCTGGAAGTTCCGGAAAGATTGGTCCCGCATTCCTGGCAAAACCGTGCCCGTTTAACATTGGCCTGGCCGCACTTTGTACAGTACATAAATTCCGGTTTTTGAGTTTTCGCATACTTTTTTTCAGCTTCTTCTCTTGCCCCGGCTGCCACAATAGGATTTACTGATGCAGTTGATGTTTTGACACCGGTGGCCCGGGGAGCGCTCTTCATGTAAGGTGCAAGCGCCTTCATGCACTTGGAGCAGACATTCCAATCCGAAGTGTCCTGCGCAACCATCGACTTCCAGTTTTGATACGCTTCTTCGCTGCTCACAATGGCAGCCATAGGATTGGTAGCAAGATTTGACGAATATGGATTAAACCCCTTCCCGAAGACGGCCTCCCGCATCTGTACCGAACTGACTGACGTTCCCATACCGGGGGTGTTACAAATGTCACATAGGCCCATTTCTCTTTCCCTCCCTAATTGTGTTTTCCTGCCTAAAGCTCAAAAATACACCACTTGGCTCCTTTAAGACCTTTCCACACTTGAAACATCTGCACAAAATTTTTCACCTCCTCCCTTCACTTCAGTTGGCGCTTTCCAGTATTTGCCCGCACTGTCTGTTTTTAATAAGCTACAGACGTGATCCCAACAAACCCCGTTTGCTGCCTTTTTCTTGGAAATCCTATACATTAGTTGTAATACAGGTAGCTATTATTGGGCACGGAACAAAAATATTTTGATTAATTTCAAGGTAAATTGTTTATTAAGATAGAATATTTGCGTAGTCGAAAGAAATAAATTTTTGGGTATCGAACAGGCCTGGAGCTTATAATAAACAATTGGAGGCCCATCCATTTGGCTAATATTAATTATGATAGAAATACCGGGAAGGGAAAAGCCTCTTTCCTTGATTTGACCGCGCTTTTGTTTATCCTCTTGATCCTGGGCCTGGCCGGGGCAGCCATCTTTGAAGTGGCCAACCCGGCTGCGGAAGCCTACTTAAGTTCGCTTCTCATTGAAGAGACGCTGCTGCCGCGTTCTTTTACACTGGAATGGCTCTTTGCAGTCCCCGGCTTCATGATTAAGTTCATGCTTTTCCCGCTTACAGCCTGCCTGGCGCTGCTGTTGATGCTGATCAAACCGGCCGGCCTTCTCCGCAGCTACAAACTTGAAGAGCTCTCCGGCAGGGAACCGGAGCTGGCACAGCGTTTTAAGGCGCTGCTGGGTGAGATGGGCATTGGTGTTGCGCCTCTTTTCTACTGGAGCCCGAAAGATACCCAGGAAGCTTTTGTATTTAAAGGCTTCGGCCCGTACCGGATCTGTTTTACCCGGGGGCTGATGGAGTGTTTTAAGGGCAGGACAAAGCAGCTGGAAGCCATAGCCGCACACGAACTGGCCCATATTGCCAACAAAGATGTAACCCGGACCGAGATTGCCGAAAGCCTGGTAAAGGCGTATTTTTCCTTGTGGGTGCTGATCGCTTTTTTCCAGGTGCTGGGCTCCCTTGGTCTTTTTATATTTTTTCAGCAGCGCAGCGTTGCCCTGGATATCAGCTTTGCCGTCTCGCTTGTCTCTCTGGGTGTAATCTATGTAATAATGAACATATTGAGCAGGTTCAGGCAGAAATACGCCGACGCCCGGGTGGTCAAACTGGGCAGGCAGGAAGACCTTAAAGGAGCGCTCTCCTGGCTGGCCGCATTTCAAGCCGCCGGCGGGGCCGCGAATCTCAGAGGCGCCAGGCGCCTGGCTTTCGGTAGTATTGCCAGGGCCGTTTCCAGGGAGTTGCCCGGCTCTGCGACAATTAAACAGTGGCTGTTCGCTCCTGACCCTACCATTTGGGAGCGTCTGGAGGCTGTTATCAACCCTGCCGCGCTGTACCGGCCCGTTTGGTCACTCTCCCTGGCTGCCGGTTTCATCGTTTTTGGGCTTACCGGGACCCTGCCGCTTTCACCACTTGCCGGGAGTATTCTGCCCTGGTCCCTGGCATCTATACTGGTCGGCGCGGGGCTGGCCCCCGCGATCCGGCAAAAGGGCGCCTGGCGGCGGGCATATTTGTTAGTTTCTCATCTAGTGCTGTGCAGCGGTGGCTTCTTTGTGGCTCATTTCCTTTCTTCCTTAACAAAAAACCTGGCCTACAGCATGCCTGTTCCCACGGAGATTGCCGAAAATGTCCTCAGGATTGAAGGCCTGGCATCGCCCTCCCCGGCTTCGTTTTCTGCCGCCGCCGTAGAAGCCTGGCAAAATGCTATCCACTTCCTGCCCGGTTTGCTGGCCGGATTGCTTATTGTTCTCGCCGCATGGGGCGCGGTAAGCCGGCTGGCCGGGAAGCTGAGGCTGAAGCTTTTTTTCTCCCGTCCCTTCCCGGGCAGAGGGCTTTATTCACTGGGTGGGCTACTATTAGCGGGAGTGTTCGTTTTTTCTTCTTCGTCAACATTCCTTGGTGCCTACTACTTTGCCGAGGGCTACCGGACCCAGGTTTTGGGCCTGACCCCTGCTCAGGTTTCACCCGGAGGACACTCCCCAAATTACATACCTCAGGAACGGGTCGACAGTACACTGGAATACGCCACCCGCTTATATGAGCAGTCCATTGACGCCAACCCTGAGTTCATGTGGCCCTATATTCAACTGGCCCAGATTTATCTATTAAAAGGTGCATATTATGAAGCGGTCGACCTGCTCTCGCGGGAACCTCTCCTTGATAGGCAAAGCAGCGTGGCTTACACGCTCAGGGGGATCGCCCACAATGCTGCCGGCCGCCCGGAAGAAGCCATCGGTGACTACACCGAGGCCATCAGCTTTGATCCTGACAATTTAGCCGCCTACACCAAGAGGGCCGACCTCTACTTTAAAAGGGGAGACTTTGAACTGGCGGCTGCCGACTTAACGCGGGCAATCGAGATAAACCCCGGCGACCAGTCAGCCTATGTCATGAGGGCTACCAGCTATGCAAATCAAGGGCGCTATGAGGCAGCCCTGGAGGATTACGGCAAAGCTGCCGGGCTTCTGGACGACGGAGTGCTGCCGCTTCCTGATCCGGATATGGATTTCAACTACCGTATTAATCTCCACCTGTTTGCTGTTGCCCAGGCAGCATCCTATGAAATGGAGCTGGCTTGGTACAGCCTGGCCGTTTCCGTGCTGCAGATGGATATCTTCTCCCAATTAATCTCCGGAGAAAGACCCCAAAAAACAATCGAGACCTGGTTCCCCCTGCAGTTTCTTTACCTGAAGATAGGCCTATGCCATAGTGATCTGGGGCGGCACGACCTTGCCGCAGAATACTACCGGAAAGCCACTGTTCCTCCCGATAGATATCCAATAGGACATGATCTTTCCGCGGGCCGGGCGTTTCTTTTACTGGGCAAATATGATCAGGCTATCGAAATGCTGGACAGGAGTATAAACTTTTCGCCGGAAGTTAAGGAACTCTACTATTACCGGGGTTTGGCCTTGACCTACAGTGGAAATATTAAGGCGGCATTTGCGGATTTTGCCACATTCCTGGGGCTGGCGCCGGGAAGCCCGGAAAGGTACATATTGGCCAGGATTAAACCCCATTTACCGCAAGAAGCTGTCCTGCTACTGGAAGGCCGAAACAATATTTTTTAAGATTCGGCATATCACTCGTAATCGTTTCCCATAAAATCTCTGGAAGTGAAGAACAGCAAGTTTGGCAAAGACCGGTTGGTGCCCATGTCTAGGTCTATGACGTATCTGTGCCGTCAGCACTACCAGATTCTTCATCGATATTCTTCCCCGGACGATTATTTCTTTATGAAATCGGACCACCATGCTCAATGTGTAATTTTGGTAAGTGTTTTCACACAGTCTGCTAGGGACAAAAGACGCTCTCAATCAGTTCCATGGGATCCAGATAAAGCACTGATTACCCGTCCCCCTTGTCAACTTCCTTGTCACCCTTAGCAGGCAGCTGAATTTAACATAGATTAATTTAAATTATTTTTAAGGTGCCGGCAACCTGGTCAAAGGTCTCCTTGTATTGATTGAATTTGTTGCTTTCTGCAGAAAAAGTGAGAAGATAAAATGTATTACCCTTTTTTATTATATATTGGGCACATATGGTATGTTCACCAAATATTTCCTGCTCAAAAATAGTCCTGGCCACTCTCTCGTTCTGCCCCAGGGAAACAACACCTTGTTCAATAATTTTTTCCTGGTAGCCCCACGATTCGTACATCTGTTTTAATTCTTCATAGCTAGCCTTCATGTACTCTTCAAGAGAAATATTGGCATTTTCCGAGACCAGGTTCACATTTACCAGTAATTGCTCCGGATGCAAACTTCCAGCATCGTACGCCCAAAAGAGTAAGTATTGCTTGTAAAAATCTATCTCCTGGGCAAGCTTTTCTCCCTCCGGCCCTAACAATCTTAATTCCTCGATGATTGCATCCATCTCTTCCTCAGTACCTCCCTCCCATCCGGGGGGGAGCGATAACGCGAATCCAGGGCCCTGAAAACTCTGCCAATTGTGCGGGGTTCTTTCTGCCGTAACCTCTACTTCATCTTCTTGCACTTCCTCCGGGACTGTATCTACTGCACCCTCAACCTCGTCTTCGTACATATCATCTGTGGCTATATCTTCCACAACCTCGAGCTCATTTTCAAATTCATACATATCGTTCTGAGCTTTATCTGCCGCCACCTCAACATCATCACCATTCATAAAGGAGACAACTGCTACTGCCACACCGGTTAATACTAATAAAGTAAAAATAACTACCACGAATTTCACTGCAGGTTTGCGTTCACTCTTGTTCCCTTGCGGCAAATCCGGTTTAGCCTCACTGCGAGGTTCACCGCATTCCGCACAAAATTTCCCTTCTTCCTCAAATTTGTTGCCACAACGACTACAAAAGGCCATCTTTCGCACCTCCCGCATTATTTAACTAAGGGTGACAAGTACCCCGTCCCCTTGTCAACCGTCCCCTTGTCAACCCAGGCAACTATCTAAGCTCTGAAGTAACCCTATGTGTGACAGGGCCGCGGCGGCCCCGGCATTCTCTTCCAGGAGGGTGCATATCTCAAACCAGTGGCGGTTATATTCAATTAATAAATCCAGGTCTACCGCCCCCGCTTCTACATCCAGGACCAGGTCAAGAAGAGGATAGATCATGTTTCCAAGGGCCATGCCCAGCAGGCCGGCATATTCACTAGCGCACTTAGGGCAGCAGGCCAGGTGATCTTCTATCTCTTCCCGACCAGAAAAATGGGTTCCCTGCAGGATATAGTCCACGTATACCGCAAGATTTGCAGGACAAGTTGTATAATCAGCCGTCGTTTCAAAGATATTCATAGGTACTGCCTCCGGCAGAGCGCGCCGATCAAAATCCCTCTATTATTACATCGCCGGGTCAGCCTCTTTTATTGAGTCTATCGTGATAGAACCGATAGGGAAAGAAGCTCTACATTGACTTAATTACTCTCCAAACAACTAAACCGATAAGTGCCCAAAATAATAGAGGATATTCCATAGCCAGAGCTTGCACCTTACTTCACCGCCCTTTCACTTTAATTAGGAAGCTGTACTTCAAGCAATCGGGCTGCTGTAGTGTTCAAGTTCAGCTTGAAGCTTTTTTTTCTCGCCCGCACCCCGGGCAAAACCGGCCCTCCGGCAGTAAAACAGAACCACATTGGGGGCAGTTATTCGACCTCCCGCTTTCAGGGGCTCTATTCATTGCTTCTCCCGGGTGCCCGGGTAGAGTATCATTGCCGCCGGTGCCTCTTTTAGCAGGATCTGCCCCCCCGGCACCTTCTTTGTCCCCCGTAATGAGTGCGGCGATCCGGTCTGCATTCACCAGGAGGATGCGGGCCACGTTGTATAGAGGATAAGCGCCCAGGCCCAGAAAAACGGCATAATATACCCAGACAAGGCCAATACGTGCCAGGAACGGTATGATAAGACTGATGAAGGCAGTGTATGCTATCACCACGATAATTAACTGCACGGCGCTTTTCATTAGGGAATCCGCCTCCGGCAGCCAGGGCACAGCTTTCGCAACCCATGGGCCAGTCTCACGGGCAAAACGCCATACCAGCATTATGGCGACTACCGCAATAACCGCCGAGATCAGGTCGGCAGCTATGATACCGTATCCAGGCAGTACGTACAGTCCCGCTCCCGGCAGTCGGGCGGCAATGGCGTGGATAAAAGCCAGGATAACAAGTGAAATAAGCAGTGTAAGGCCGCGCCGCAAAAAAGCTTTAAGCTGGGGATTCATCGGTTCGCTTTCAAACATAAGTATCTCTCCTTTTAAAGCACAAATGGTGTCTAGTTTTGAATCAGTTATCTTATAGTTGCAAGCGGGGGACATTTTATTGGAAAGGTGGAAAATGTTAATTTTCAATATCGATCGCTTTCAGTTGGGGAATTGGTCCTCTGGAACCCGTTCCGTTATGGCAGCACCTTCTGCAACGCTAAATTCAATGGAGATTATATTATAGCGGGGGTATACCTCCGTGTATAAGGCCCTCTCCTCAAACTTTTGGTAATAAGGACTCTTTGTAAATCTACTGGAGTAGCTGTCCCAATCTTCACCGGTCGAAAAATAGATCAGGTAAGTACCGTTTTTAATTCCCGTAACAGTATGCCTGCTTTTACTGCGCACATAAACCTGCAAAAGTGCCTTTTGGGGGTTGGAAGGTGATGACAGCACCACCACGGCATCGCGCTCGTCGCCGTTATATATCCTGAGATGCCCGTGACCGCCTTTAAGATCGTTAATTAAGACAGTCCCGTTGGCCGGGCGTTCGATCTGCCAAACTTCGAGGGTTTCGCTGAAGCCATTTAAAGCCACCGCATATTTGCCGGGTTTATTTTTTATAATGGGAAAAAACACCCTGGTCGACGATTCACCGGCCAGGGTAACTTCTTTTGTCTGCTCTACTTCCCCGTCGATTGTCAGAGAGAGGGTATAGCTGCCCTCGACCTCGCCCAGGTTGCTGAGGTCCACGGCCAGCTCCGTTTGTTCGCCGGTCCGCAGAGTGTTCGGGCCAAGGCTAAAGTTACTCAATTCAAACTGGGCCGGTTTTAATACCCTCACCTCGCCGGCCAGCTCTTCCAGGGCAACCTGGTTCACCCCGACGGGTAAAATCCCTTCAATTTCGAACTGTACAGTCTCTTCAGAGCCGGCTCCCACAGAAACTTCTTTCTCCAAATATTCCTCTTCGTTTATGGTTAAAGAAAGGGTCCGCGTGCCCTCTGCTCTGCCTGTATTTTCCACTATAACTGCAACAGTGAAATTATCCCCGGCAATAACCTGCTCGGGGACCGTCAAAGCTTCAACGGAAAACCGGGGCCGGGGAATCAAAAAGGCAACAGCCAGGACCGCTAATACTACCAAAACGCCTGCAATCGCGTAAAGCGGCCTTTTTTATTAAGCTTTCAATGCGCGGCCAGGGAAGAAATGCAAAAAATGACCGTCGTGGAGCACCAACAGCGTGCCGGTCCGCCGCCGGCACCGTGCCGGCAGATGCAATGCTGACCGTCTCACATATTTTAAATGCCATGACGATAAATAAGAGCGGGTTCACCAGTAAAACAATCACCCATCCGGCAGCGGGGATCAGGACAGCTGTATTAACGATCGCATAAGCGAGGAATAACTTCTCCGGCAGCCGGGGAGTGTTAACGGAATGGCGGTAAATAAAGCTGTTGTAATCCCTGGAAAAACCCCACACGGCCTGGAATACCCAGTAAAGGTTAAAAAAGGGGATAAATAAAAAGCCGACAGCTTTACCGGGTGTTGTGCGGGCGTAACCGTCCTGTATTAAAGCCCATGTCTTATAAATAAATACCAGCTTCACTACGACTAGAAAGGTAATGGTTAATATAAATACAAAGGAAAAAAAAGTAAATAAAGCTGTCTCTTCGCCGTAGGCAACGGATACATCCATGCCCATGCCCGCAATAGCCAGATAAACAACTGATAAGCCCGCCGATAGGGATATTAGAAAGAAACGGCTGTTTAATTCCTGCCCCCTATCAAGGCTGGAGGTAAAAGGTCCCCCAACAGGCTTACACTCACTGCAATACTGGGAGTTATCTACGGCTTTCCTGCCGCAACTTATACAGTACATTACATTCCTCTCCCTTATAATCTACTTCTCTACGGCCGGCATGCGGCCAGCGACTTTAACAAATATCAAAACTGCCGGCTGTCTCTCCCGCATTCTGTATGATGACAATATCGACATCTTTTTCAGGCAGCGTAAGAAAAACAATAACCAGTACCAGAAGGCACACTAAAGGAGCGGCAATCCACAACAGCCATCTTCTCGAAGGGACTGCGGCAGCGTGCTGTCCACTGGGCTGCCCAGGCAGCACATCCGGTGGCGCCGTATGTGGAACGGCGGCCGCTTCGCGCAGTTTGAAGCCGCACTTCATACAAAATTTATGCTCATCTTCATTATTGAACCCACAGTTTGTGCAAAACATGGCACGCTTCAGCCTCCCAATTTCCCAATTAAAGTAATTATAGTGATGCAGCATTCCCTGCTGACGTTACTATTGGAGATTCAACCCGCCCCCTGTATTACAGAAGTCATTTGCTTTTGGTGGTTTTATTCTGCGGTGACACTGTTTATAAAGATTGACAGAGGACAGTGCCGGTAAGATTCATCAGGGGGCTCCAGAGAAGCCCAAACAAAGATGGCATCGATGCTCTCTTTCCAGTATTCACCGATTACAATATCGTTTCCGCAGGGACAGGTTACAGGGTCATTGGCACCCCCCCATCCCCGTTGCGACGTAATTGTAAACAGGGTCTGCTTCCGGCATCCGTGGCATTTGATCTTACCCCTGACAACCACTTTTGGGGCCTGTGGTGATTCACGAAAAGTGATCCGCGAAACAACCCCTTTGCTGAACGGGATTATATCAAGGCTATCAGCCTGCCTGTCCTGCTCCTCGCCTGCAGTAACCTCCCAGTTTTTAAGCGGCTCCTGTTGGCCACTCCTGTAATCACCGGTAGAGGTGGAAACTGGATCAAGCTCCGGTACTCTTTCGTGATTGTTTACCTCTTCGAGTACTTTTTCCTGGCTGCTCACCTCTTCAAGCAAACCGTAATCCGCCGCACATTCAGCTGCACCTTCTTCCTGCCTCTCCTCACCAGCCGTAACAGCCGGTTCAGATTGCTCTTTCTTTTCTGCCGTTGAAAGAGCATCGGCAATTTCATCCTCTGTTTGATATACAGGGGTGCCGCAGTGAACACAAAAGTTGGCCGACCTTTTCAAAGCACCATTGCACGAAGGACAAACTTTTTCTCCCGCCTTTTCTTCCTCTTGAGGCAGCGTCAGGGCGGGATCAGCCGGCTTCTCCTGCGGTTCACCTGCTTTGGCTCCGCAAGAAACACAAAACAGTGCTTCCTTTCTCAGCGGTGCTTTGCAGGAATGGCAAACTGCTTCTTTTGTTTCTTCATTTGACGGCAGTCCTTCCTTTTCCTTATCGCTCTCTTCTTCTACTATTTCGTTCAATTTTAGCCCGCAGATAATGCAAAACTTTGATCCTTCAACCAGGTCCGCGCCGCAAGAACTGCATTTCATCATCACTTGACCACCTCCAGTTAATTGTTAAAAACACAGGCCGGCCCCTCCGGCCCAACCTGGAACTGCTGCTTTTTCCGGTGCCTGACACTGCCTACTGCCGGTAGACGTCACCGGGCTTGTTGCCACTGTAAGTATTGTCGATAGGGTCGTTTAAAAGGGGGCTGGAGTCGCCACTTAACCAGATGGCCCCGCCCTCCATACCGGCCCGGTTTTCCTCGAAGGTATTGCCCGCAATGGCAGGGGAAGATCCAGGGCCAACAAAAATCCCCCCACCGTTCGTATCGGCAGCGTTGGTAGAAATAATGTTGCCGTCTATGCGGGGGGAAGAATCTTCGTCAACTACTATGCCGCCACCAATACCAGCTGTTTCGTTTCCGGTGACGGTGTTGCCTTCTATATGGGGGGAAGAATTCTCCCAAACGAATATACCGCCACCGCCGACATCGGTGGTGTTATCAGAAATGGTGTTGCCGGTAATCTCGGGGTAAGACTCATAGGCAACAAATATGCCACCGCCAACTAATGCTTGGTTATCAGAGACGGTGTTGCCTTCTATACGGGGATAAGAATTATACCAAACGGCTATCCCGCCACCGGCGTGAAACGCGTAGTTATCGGTGAAGGTGTTTCCTGCAATGGTGGGGGAGGACCCACGCTCAATATATATCCCGCCTCCTTCTTTATCTGCCGTATTACCCGTAATGGTGTTGCCTTCTATACGAGGGGAAGATTCGAATACAATAGATATTCCCCCGCCGCTGCCGTCTTCCACCGCCACATTTTCGGCAATGGTGTTACCCTCTATATCAGGCGAGGACAGAAAAACAAAAATGCCGCCACCCGCACCCTCGGCGATGTTATCGGTAATGATATTTCCCTTAATAAGAGGGGAAGAGCCATTAATGGCAGCTATCCCCCCAGCACCGGCTTTGGCCTCGTTGTTAGCTATGGTATTCTCCTGTATGACGGGAGACGACTTTAGAGAGATATGTACCCCGGCCCCGGCGCTTCCGGATATGTTGTTCACAATGGTGTTGTGCAGCAGGCTGGGGGAAGATTGGTGATAAATGCCAATGCCGGCGCCATGTTTGGAAGTATTTCCTTCTATGACATTTTTCTCGATCAGCGGTGAACTTCCGTATATAACCAGGATGCCGCCGCCAACATAACCTTCCACTTCCCTCAGTTCTCCCTGGTACATAAGCTCGGCCTCCTCCCAGGTACCGCTCCCACCCGTGATGGTAAAACCCGACAATACAGCTTCTTCGCTTTCTGCGCTGCGGAAGGTGACCACGGAACCGCTGCCCCCTCCGTCAATGATGGTATTATTTACCACTTCAGTGTCATCGGGGTCGGTGCTGCGCAGGGTGATGTTTTTACCTTTAAAATCAATGTTCTCGCTGTAGGTGCCCGGTTCCACCACTATGGTATCACCATCTTCGGCAGCATCAATTGCTTCCTGGATAGTGGAGTAGTCACCGGGAACATCAATAAAAGGTGAAGATAAATAGGTTACCCCCACAATCACCGCCGCCACCAGGGCCGCCAACCCCGGCAGTATATATTTTAACCTGGGTGCAATCTTACGCTGCCTGATCTCGGAACCGGGCCGAACCGGTTCTTCCACGGGGGCACCGCAGTCCGGGCAATAATAATATCCCTCTTCAATACTTGTTCCACATTTACCGCAGTACATACTGGAAGCCTCCTTTTAACTTAATAGGTACACCTTAAAGACACACCACCCCTCTACTTTATTGACCTGTAACAGGATTATGAAAGCAGGATTATAAATTGAACAATTTGAACATGGAAACATAATTTAACTATTCTTCGAATTGGCATCCCTTTCCTGCTCCGCATGTAGCAGCAGCCGTTATCAGTTTTCTACTTTCTATGTTGCAGGACCAGCCTGCTTTGTTCAGGCATCATGAAATTATTTTTTTTATTATGGAAAAAAACAGGGGCTGCCCGGTATTTAAAGTTTAATACCTGGCAGCCCTGAAAAGCGTAAATGAACATGTTCCGGGCAGTGTATCTGCGCCCTCGAGGTTGACAAGTACCCCGTCCCCTTGTCAACCAACTGTCAACCCCGTCCCCTTGTCACCCCTTGTCACTTGTCAACTTTGGACGATATTAATTCTTAAGTCTCTCTCCCAGCTTGTTATAAAGGGTTTTGCGGGATATTCCCAGTATCCTGGAAGCCTTGCTCTTGTTGCCGCGACACTCTTCTATCACCCTGAGTATATAATCAATTTCTTTTTCCCTGGATACTTCCTTCAGTGCAGGATGCCCGCCCTTGACCTCCTTATCAACATCAACGTTAGCGGTACTGCTCCTGCAGCCCTTCAGCACAAAAGGAGGCAGGTCGCACTTTTCAATGATCAGGCTGTCGGACTTAATAAAAGCATGCTCGATAATATTTTTTAGCTCCCTTACATTGCCCGGGAAATCATACTGCATTAAAATGTCCAGCGCTTCACTGGAAATATCGAGTTTCTGCTGCTTGAAAATACCGATGTATATACCTTCTACCTTCTATCCCGAAGGGTACGAGCTGATGGAAAAATCGGGTTACAGGGGCAACCTGGTGGAACACGAACCGGGGGAAATACACAAGCTCTTCCCCGGGTGCGCCAGCTTTACCCTTGACGTCCCCATCATACTGCGCGTCAGGGGGGAGCAGATCCTGGTCTTTCAGGGAATCGGGGGTGTTATTGCACGGGAACAATCAGCCCTGGCCATTGTCTCTTTCTTCGTGCTCGTGCTGATCATGAGCCTGGTGTTTAAAAACGCCTTTGAGCACCGCCCCTGGAGAGAACAGTCACAGCCGGCACAGGGCTTTTCAGTAATTGCCTTCTCCGCCATGCTGGCAGTAATTGCTTTTGCAATCTTTATCCACCCGCACTTCGGGGTACTGTACCTACCGTGGCAGGAGTATACGGCTGCTTACCCCTGGTGGCAGCCTCTAACGCAGACCCTTCACGGCAACTTCTCCATAGGGCTGATCATGAGCTACCCCTGGTAGAATTCGAAGAAGAAAATGATGAGCAAAATAAGCAGCTTATGGAAACAATCAGAAAAGGTTCCTTCTCTACCTTGCGGGGCTACCCTTTTGAGCTGCTCGCTGCATCGGCGGCCAGCATGGGCCTTGATGTAGAAGGCAAAAGCCGGGCCCAGTTAACAGAGGAAATATATGAGAAATTAAATTCCGGTTAATTCCGGGTCCGCCTAACACCCTTCAACGGAACAACAGCCTGCTACCTGGCAGGCTGTTGTGCTGTCTTTGCCGTACGCACCTCCATTATTATTGGCAGTATCATCGGCCTCCGTCCTGTTTTTTCCCACAGGAACTTGCCGGTACAATCTTTGATACTGTTTTTTATAGCTGTCCATTCACTTATTTTCTTATCTAGCATTTCTTCCAATGCCCAGGCAATTTTTTCCCGGGCCTGTTCCATTAACTCCTCCGACTCCTTAACGTATACGAAACCCCTGGAAACAATATCGGGACCGCTGACAATTTTGTTTTCACTGCTGTCTATGGTAACCACCACTATGAAAATCCCGTCGCGCGATAAGAGCTGCCGGTCTTTCAGGACTATACTGCCAACATCACCGATGCCCAGGCCGTCGACCATTACCCCTTCTGCCTGTACCGATCCTACAACACTGCCGCGTTCGGCTGTAAATTCCATAACAGTGCCGTTTTCAACAATAAAAACGTTTTCTTTTCTCAGGCCCACTTTCTCTGCAAGGTTGGCATGATGTATGAGGTGCCTGTATTCGCCGTGAACCGGTATCAGGTAACGGGGCCGTAAAAGGTTCAGCATCAGCTTGAGCTCTTCCTGGCTGGCATGGCCGGAAACATGGACCCCTGATACAGCCTCGTAAATTACTTCAGCACCTCTTTTGAAGAGATTGTCAATGGTTCGGGATACCAGTTTTTCATTCCCGGGAATAGGCGTTGCCGCTATTACAACTGTATCACCGGGTATAATCTCAAATTTCTTATGATTCGCATTGGCAAGCCTGGTTAAAGCAGAGAGCGGCTCTCCCTGTGTTCCCGTTGTTAGAATAACAACATTTTCACGGGGGCATTTATTGACCTCATCCACATCGATAAGAAGACCGGGAGGAATATGCAGGTAACCGAGCTCCTGTGCAATCTCAACAACATTGACCATGCTTCTCCCGTCCACGGCCAGCTTTCTTCCGGCAAAACTGGTGGCATTGACGATCTGCTGGATGCGGTGCACGTTGGAAGCAAATGTTACTGTAACTATCCTTCCTTCAGCGGAAGAAAAAATGTTGTTCAGTGTATCCCCTACTTCTATTTCGGAATGCGTGAAACCGGGCTGCTCGGCATTTGTGCTGTCGGATAGAGCAACAAGCACCCCTTCTTTGCCCACGTCTGCAATAGCGTGTAAGTCAGTAGTTCTTCCCATTACCGGTGTATAGTCAAACTTGAAATCGCTGGTGTAAACAATATTGCCTGCGGGGGTATAAAGAACCACACCTACGGAATCAGGTATGCTGTGGTTGGTGGCAAAAAATGCCGCCTTTATGCGTTCAAGCTGCAGTTCCTTGCCGGGACTGATTTCATTGAGGGAAGCACCATCCAGCAGCCCAAATTCCTCCAGCTTCCGCTTTAAAAGCCCCAGTGTCAATCTCGTACCGTAAATGGGTACATTGACTTCACCGAGCACATAAGGGATAGCTCCAATGTGATCTTCGTGGCCGTGAGTTAATATAATTGCCTTTATTTTTTTCTTATTCTCCAGGAGGTAGCCCAGGTCCGGGATAACTATGTCAACCCCCAGCATTTCCTCTTCTGGAAACTTAAGACCGGCATCCAGTACTACTATCTCTTCACCGAACTGAACAACAAACATATTTTTCCCTATTTCCCCTATTCCTCCCAAGGGTATAACAAGAAGGCTGTCCTTATCCTTACTGTTTTTTCTTTTGTTTTTTCTTCTCAAAAAAAAATCTCACTCCTTTTTTAAATTATTTGCCCGTTCCTGTTTTCCAATAATATATTATACTCTATAAATTGGCAGAGAGCAAATAAAAAACGCCCCTTTTGCATAAAAGGAGCGCCAAAAGCAAACAGCGGGCGGCAGGAAAAGCCCGGCAGCTGATTCGTCGGGGGATGTATGCTAACTAATAAGGTCGTAACTGTGCAGCAGTTTCCTCAACTCCGGTACCTGGCTTTCCGGGAGAGGGGTGAGCGGCAATCTCGGCTGGCCGACATTCATGCCCACCATTGAAAGTGCTGCTTTCAAGGGAACGGGGTTGGTGCTCATAAACAACCCTTTAAATAAAGGCATCAGCTTCTGGTGTAACCGTACAGCCTCCTGTACATTGCCAACCAAAAAGCTGTCGATCATCTTTTTTATCTCGTTCCCCACCAGGTGTGCGGATATGCTTACCACGCCATTGCCGCCGCAGATCAAAACCGGGAGGGTCATGGAGTCATCGCCGCTGTATACAGCAAAGTCATCGGGTGTGTCTGCGCAGATGTATGTAATCTGCTCAACGTTGCCGCTTGCTTCTTTGATGGCCACGATATTTTCTACTTCGGCCAGACGCAGCGTGGTTTCAGCTGCAAGGTTAACCGCGGTCCTGCCCGGCACATTGTAAAGCATAACCGGTATTGAAAGAGCATCGGCTACGCTCTTAAAATGCTGGTAAAGACCTTCCTGGGGAGGCCTGTTATAGTAAGGGGTGACAAGCATTACCCCATCCACTCCGGCATCCTGGGCTTTTAAACTCAATTCGATACATTCCCTGGTCGAATTAACGCCTGTTCCGGCAATCACCTTCGCTTTCCCTTTGACAGCGCCGACGACAGCTTTATATATGTCTATCTTCTCTTCCTTGGAAAGAGTAGTTGACTCTCCCGTAGTTCCTGTTGCCACCAGGCTGTCTGAGCCCGTTTTAACAAGGTGCCCGGCCAGTTCGACAAGTGAATCATAATTAACCCCGAAATCACTATCAAAAGGAGTTACCATTGCGGTGATCATAGAACCGAACATACCTGAATTAAACCTCCTCCGGAATTTTGTGCTTATTATATCAAAAGGGCCATCCATTTTCAAACAGGAAAAACGACCAGTGAAAAATTAGTGGATACAAGCTAAAGAGGGGATATTAAAATGGGCTGCAGCTGTACTCCCTGCAGCGCTTTTTCTATTGCCGATACCAGTAGATGCTCTTTAAAGACAAGGGAATTTGGTTTTTTTAGCGGGTCGTCCTGCCCGAGCGGGACCAGGTATATGTTTTTGGTGACCAGAAGTGTGCCAATATTCCTGGCGTTTAAGCCGAGGGCGTCATTTGTGGCTATGGCAAGGACTACCGGCCTTTGATTTCTTAACTGGGCCTTCGCTGCCATCAAGACGCCGCTGTCCGTGATCCCGTTTGCCAGCTTTGCCAGCGTATTTCCCGTGCACGGGGCTATAACAAGCACGTCGAACAGTTTTTGCGGGCCGACCGGCTCCGCTTCGACAATGGTTGTGATAATACTGTGACCTGTAATATGCGACAGCTTTTCCTTGACCTGTTCTGCTTCGCCAAAACGGGTGTCCGTTTCGTCAACGGACGGAGATATAATAGGGAAGATAATGGCGCCGGCCTGTATCAACTTCTCCATTTGAGGATATACGGCTTCAACCGTGCAGTGTGACCCGGTTAAGGCCATTCCGATTCTTTTTCCCTGAAGGCTCAAGTTATTTTCCTCCTTTCAAAAACGAGATTATTAAGCGGGGATACACCTTGCACAGTATTTTACCCGCGGTCTTGGGAGCAACTTTCCCGGGCAGCCCCGGCAGGATGACCGCTTTTATATTTAATCTCTCCGCAACGGCGGTATCCACCCCTCCAGGATAAGAAGCAATGTCTACTATGAGGGCAGTGCTTTTTATGTGGTGAATCACCTCCGCGTCAATAACAAGGGCCGGAATAGTATTAAAAATGATGTCGGCCCTGCAGATCTCTTCAGCGAGGCTGCTCATGGGCAGAGGCCTCATTTTAAACGCTTCTACCCAGGCAAGAACTTCCGGTCTTCTAACTGCAACGGTAACTTCGGCTCCCAGGGCCTTCAAAGTATGGGCTATTACCGATCCACAGCGTCCAAAGCCCAGTACGATGCTGTGGCTGTTGTGTATGGTAATGTCCGTATTGGCCATGGCCACCTGTATTGCTCCTTCGGCAGTTGGTATGGCGTTAAGAATGGATATTTCATCCATCTCCCTTGTCTCGCAAACGGCCATACCCGCTTTTTCCATGCTCTTTTTCAAACCGGGGTAAACATACCCGGCGATAAAAAGGGTCCCCGGGTTAACTGCCTTCAAGAGGGCCTCCTTGTTCATGTAGATTATTTCTTCGGCGTATGGAGCATAAACTTTACCGTCTTTTTCAATGCCGGTTAGAGGGGTAATAATGACGTCCGCAGAGCTGACGGATTCAATCAGGTTGCTACTGAGCTTAATTTCTTTTAAATACTGGTATTTCTCAAAACCATACATGCAAATGCTGGCCCCTATTTTCTTTAAGTGAAAATACAATTTGACTTCTCTTTTGTCCCCACCAATAATAAGTATATTTATTCCGGCAAGGTTAACATCCACAGCGCATAATCCTCCCCCTGGCAGTCTGGAAGCTTTGCTCCCAGCGCCCAGGTTACAATAACTTCCTTATTGTATATGTTATGAAGGATAAAGAGATAATGTGAGCTTAATCCCGCCCGCGTACAAACTAAAACACGCCGTTGCCGGCGCATTTTATTGTCTTCAGTGGTGCAGATGGAATATATTTAAACAGGGGAAAGCCGCTTTCGCTTTCCCCCTTTTTTTACAGCGGCAGTGGATTTCAGTGAGCTTCTACGTCTTCTGCCCCGTAGCGCTCCAGTAGAGAAGAAACCTTGCGGACCTGCTCTTCTTCAACCTTAAGGGTTACCAGTATATCACCCTGCCTGACCCTCTCCTCGAAATGACGTCCCCTCTCTTCCGGTATACCGAAGTCTACCAGGCCTCCGACCAGGCCTCCTCCGACCATACCGGTAAGAAATGCGGCCAGGGGACCGGCTGCAATGATAGGCCCTACACCCGGTATCAGCAGAGCGCCGGCACCTGCCAGGACTCCGGCAATACCGCCTATAGCCCCGCCGGTCAGCACCCCGTCGGATATATTCTGTTCACCCATGGTCATTTCGCCGCCGAAATCTCTTTCACCCTCTTCGCCGCCTGCCCCTTTAGCCCTTTTTTCCTTCGCTATTAATGATATTTCTTTTTCATCAAATCCCTGTCTTTTCAGATCGTTAACAGCTTCTTTGGCCCTCTCTTCGCTGCTAAATACGCCTATTACCGCTTTTGCCATTTTAAACCCTCCTGGTGCAAGTTGTAAGTTTAACTGTATTATTTCCAAGCGGGTCACTTCTATGCATTTGTGAAGAGAGGTCTGCAGTTACCCGGTATGTCCAAAGCCCCCTTCACCACGCCCGGTGGGAGGAAGCTCGTCCACCTCGGAAAGATTAACTTCCGGCAGTGCCTGGATTACCAGCTGGGCTATACGTTCCCCCTTTTTAACGGTGTAGCTTTCAGCGCCTAGGTTAAGAAGCAGTACCTTTACCTCTCCGCGATAGTCTGAATCTATCGTTCCAGGAGTATTTAAGAGGGTAAGGCCGTGTTTCAGGGCCAGTCCGCTCCTTGGGCGCACCTGCCCCTCGTACCGCGATGGGATGGCCACCGCTACGCCGGTGGGAATCAGCTGGAACTTTCCCGTGTATATGACAACATCTTTTTCAACTGCGGCGTAAAGGTCCATACCGGAAGCTCCCTTACTCATATAAGACGGCAGTGCAAGGTTTTTGCCGTGCGGCAGCGTGACAATCTTTACATTTACCACTTCTTCTTTTGGCAATTTTAATCACCCGCTTTAGAATTTTATTCCCATATTGATATCTCCAGGCAGGCACCGTAAGACGAAGCCCAGATCATTTTAAACCGGTCCGTGTTGTTCCTGAATTTAAAGTCAAGGTAATTGGAAACGGTAGCATCCCTTCCCCTGGGGACATAGTCCACCGGCCTGCTGTGCGGAAAGCGCTCCACGACCTCCAGCCCCGCGTTTAACACGGCGTTATACAGCGTTGTTGAAACCTGGCATACCCCTCCCCCGTACCCGGGGACAACGGCACCCCCGACAATAATCGGTGCCATCCTATACCCCCTTTCAGGTACACGCGGGCCGGTAGCCGCATTAAATGAAAAAACCTCTCCCGGGGCAATGAGATAATAATTTAGTGAGTTTGCGGCCAGCCTGATGTTTACACCCCTGCCGCCTCCCCCGTACCAGGTCCGGAAAGAACCTAATCTACTGTTAATGTTTCTATAGACATCGGCGGTAATTTCCGGGTCAAGCATTATATAAACCGGAAAGACCGTCTCATACGGCTCTGCGTTCATGATCAGTTTCCCTGTAACATGAACATCGATTTTCCTGCCCGACACTTCCGGAAGGATTTCACCGGAGGCGCTGTCCAGGTAGGCATTACGGGGACGCTGGAATCGCTCCCTGTTTAAATCTTCCAGTAGCCTGGTTACCTCGTCTTCGAGCATGTTTTGAAGCGGTATATTTTCCAGGCAGACCCCCTCGCTTACACCATACCTCAACCTATTATAACTGTCACGGAAGTTAAAAGCCAGGTAACCGCTAAGGATTATTAACAGCAACACTGATAGAACAGTACTGTTAATAATGAGGACAATCGTCTTTCTCATTTTCCTGCCTGCAGCAGTGCGGGAGGGTAATCAGGGTTCAACAGCTGTTCCACCGTTACAATATCAAAACCCCTGCTCTTTATAAGCGGTATTGTCTCCCGCAGAAAAATAACCGTGTCACGGGTTGGATGCATGAGCACTATGGCCCCGCCGTGAAGATTATCCAGGACCCTGGACTTCATTTTTTCTACACCGGGTTCCATCCAGTCCACGGTGTCAATAGACCACAGAAGCGTACGCATGCCCTCCCGTGAAGCGACTTCCAGAACCAGCCGGTTGTACTCGCCCTTGTGAGGAGTAAAGTAACGTGGTTTTTTCCCGGTAACCTGCTCAATGTAGTCATTTACCTCCACAAGCCCCCGGCGGCAGTCTTCGGCGGAAAGCTCACTGTAGACCACAGCATCGGTATGACCATGGTTGGCAATAAGGTGGCCCCTCTCGGCAATTTCTCTAGCCATGTCTTCTTCCTGGTACGCCCACCTGCCCACTACAAAAAATGAGCCCAGGGCCTCTTCATACTGAAGTACTTCCAGCATTGGGACAATAAACTCAGTCCCCCAGGCTACATTTATCATAAAGGCTATCTCTTTTTTCAGGGGGTTACCCCGGCTTATGACAGCAGCCGGGTAATCATCCATTTTTATAGCAGGAAGCTGCGGAACCAGCACCGGCAGTACCGCTGTCCCTTCAGGTGCCTCCATAATGCGGTCGACGGTTTCTGCCGTATCCACGGTGTAACCCCACAGCTCCGGCACAACAGAATTGGAGTGGGCATCAAAGTGGGCATCGACAGGACTGAGCAGCCACTCGCCCAACCTGGCCGCCACTATCTCATTTACCTTTTCCCTTGATAACCCGCCCATTTCCAGCTCCATAAATGTAACACCGCGCTTAACACCGCAAAAATAATTGACAATGCTTCCTTTGCATAAAAACAGGGCCGCTACAGCAAGCAGCAGAAGAATCCCTGTTATCCTCGTTTTTGTAGAAATAAATACAATGAACAAGGTAGGCTCCTTCCCACCGATACCTCCGGCGCATCAGGGCCGGGCCGATTTAAACGGCAGCTTCGGCCGGCGGCTTCAGTACGAAATGCCGGAGTATTCCAGTATCACTTCGGGAGAGGCTATGGAATAGCCCTTCCATTCCAGAAAATTAACCAATTCGGGCAGCAATTCGTGGATCTGCGGTGAGGCAGTGTGGAAAAGTATAACCGCCCCGCTGTGCAGTCGTTCTTCAAGCCGGGTATTTAGCAAACCGGCATCTGCTTCCGAAAGCATTAAAGCGTTGATACTCCACAACAGGGTCACACAGTTAAAATCCCCGGCAATTCGAACTGCGGCGTCATTATAATCGCCGTACGGGGGCCTGAAAAAAAGCGGCCTGTAGTCCAGCAACTCCATGCTCAATTGATTAAAGGTTTCTATTTCCTTGATAACTTTTTTTTCCTCCAGTAGTAAAAGGCGGTGCTGGGAAAATAACCTTCCGCCGAGGTAATGCCCGTTCTCAATTATGTCCGCAGCTTCTTCCGGGTAGCTGCTCAGCCACTCCCCGGAGACAAAAAACACCGCTTTTATTTGGCGCTCTTCCAGGAAGTCGAGAATGGCAGGCAGGTGTTTTTTTTCCCAGAGGACGTTAAAAGTAAAAAAAACTTCCTTACCGAGGCCTTCAACCTGGTATACAGGTGGAGGATAGTAAGGATTCATGCTTAAGCTAAAAACAGCAATCAGTACCAGGGCCAGCAAAAAAAAAGGGCCAATAATTTCTCATTATCGATTAAGTCCCTTTCTTTAATGTTTACTATTAATATTACCCGGCGGTGATAAATATGCCCGTACATAAAAAAAACATAAACCTTAACGGCTTATGTCTTTTTCTTGTAAGGTCTGTTCTTAGAAAAACTGGCCACCTTTTTGTTATCGTTATCTCTGCTTCGCTCCTGCACTTTTTTGTCTCCACCTTCTCCCCGTTCATCCGGGGGAAGTGCCTCTTTACGTGACAGGTTGATTCTTCCGCGGTCGTCAATATCGAGAACCTTGACCATTACCTGGTCACCGACGTTTACCACGTCTTCGGTCTTGTCTACCCTGTATTTTTCGAGGTGGGAAATGTGGACAAGACCTTCTTTCCCCGGGATTATTTCCACGAAAGCACCGTATTTTTCGGTGCGCGTGACCTTGCCCAGGTAAACACGTCCGGGCTCAGCGTCGGCGGTGAGGTTCTCAATAATCTTCTGTGCTTTTTCCCCTGATTGAGCATCACGGGATACTATATAGATCCTTCCATCGTTCTCTATGTTGATTTCGGCACCGGTCTCGGCGATGATCTTGTTGATGATCCTACCCCCGGGCCCGATAACATCGCGGATTTTTTCAATGTCTATCTGCAAGGTAATAATACGCGGCGCGTACTCTGAAAGCTTCGGCCTGGGCTCGCTGATTGTTTCTATCATCCTGTCCAGTATGAAAAGATAGCTCTCTTTCGCCCTGCTCAATGCTTCAGCCAGTATTTCCCGCGAAAGTCCCCTGACCTTAATATCCATCTGCAGCGCCGTGATGCCGTTTCTTGTACCGGCAACCTTAAAGTCCATGTCACCGAGAAAATCCTCCATGCCCTGAATATCGGAAAGCACGGCGATATCATCTTCCTCCTTGATCAATCCCATTGCTATACCCGAAACCGGCGACTTTATCGGAACACCGGCATCCATCAGGGAAAGAGTGGCGGCACAGACACTGCCCATTGATGTAGAGCCGTTCGATTCCAGCACCTCCGAAACGAGGCGCAGGGTATAGGGGAATTCATCTTCACCGGGAATAACCGGTTCAAGCGCTCTTTCAGCCAGCGCCCCATGCCCTATCTCTCGCCTGCCCGGCCCGCGCATAAATCCTGCTTCGCCGACGCTGTAGGGCGGGAAATTATAATGGTGCATAAACCTTTTCGACTCTTCAATACCGAGGCCGTCCAGCATCTGTACATCCCTCAGTGCACCGAGCGTGCAGATGTTCAGTACCTGCGTCTGCCCCCTGGTAAACAGTGATGAACCATGGGTGCGCTTGAAAAGCCCCGCCTCGCAGGATATTTGCCTTATTTCATCACTTCTTCTCCCGTCGGTCCGCACCTTTTCCTTTAAAATCATGCTGCGCATGGTCCTCTTTATGAGGCTGCCAATGGTTGTTTTTATGTCCCGCTCATTCTCGGGGTAAAGCTCCAGGAAATGTTCCATTGTCCCAGTCCTGGCGTTATTGAGGGCTGTTTCTCTTTCCTGCTTCTCTTCAATCTTCAAGGCCTCTCCGACGAGGTCTTCACAATGCCTTTCCACTTCTTCTTTTATAACCGGGTCCGGCTCGAAGGGCTCCACTTTCATCTTCTCCCGGCCCACTCTGTCTACCATTTCCTTCTGCGTTTCAATCAGTTCCTTGATAGCTTCGTGGCCCTTCATCAGAGCATCCAGCACCTCTTCTTCAGTAACCTCGTCGGCGCTGGCCTCCACCATCATGATGGCATCTTCCGTACCGGCCACCACAAGGTTAAGTGTGCTCTGCTCGCTCTGCTCCACAGTGGGGTTTATAACCGGCTTGCCGTCAACAATACCTACGTTTACTGCGGCAATAGGGCCGTCAAATGGAATTTTGGAAATTGACAGTGCGGCGGAGGCACCGGTAATGGCAAGAGGCTCCGGGATACAGTCCTGGTCAACGGAGAGCACCGTAACAACAATATGCACGGGGTAGCGAAAATTTCCCGGGAAAAGCGGCCTGAGGGGCCGGTCGGTAAGCCTGGCCGCCAGGATGGCCTTTTCGGTGGGCCGGCCTTCCCTTTTTATAAAGCCACCCGGTATCCTGCCCACGGCGTAGAGCCTTTCTTCGTAGTCTACGGTCAATGGGAAAAAATCTATCCCTTCCCTGGGTTGATCGGAAACAGTAGCCGTAACCAAAAGTGCTGTGTCACCGTAACGCATCATTACCGCGCCGCTGGCCTGGCCGGCAACTTTTCCGGTTTCCATTGAAAGCTTTTTGCCAGCTATTTCATGTTCAAAGATCTCCAATCAGCATTCCTCCTTTTTTCTGCAGAAAAGCGGGATAAAGCCCCGCTCCAGCATGTCATACTACTTTCTTAAACCGAGTCTTTCTATAATGCTGCGGTATCTTTCGGGCTCTTTTTCTTTTAAATAATTCAAAAGGCCGCGCCTTTTACCAACCATTTTGAGCAGTCCACGCCTTGAATGAAAGTCTTTCTTGTGAGTTTTAAGGTGGTCGGTCAGCTGGTTTATTCTATTGGTCAGGATAGCGACTTGAATCTCCGGGGAACCGGTATCATTATCGTGAATCTTGTACTGTTCAATGATGTTCTTTTTTGTCCCGCCTAACAAAGCCATATGCTTCACCCCCTTCTAAGCCTCCCTAAGCCTCCCTGAGACAAGGAAATTTTATCATACCGTGCCGGTTTTGTAAATAAGACAGCAAGCGGCCCCCTTTCAGATACACTGCTTCTCTTTCAAATCGGAGTACTTGTTCTCGATATACTTGCGCGCGAAGGCTAAGTCCTGCTCGATCTGTTTTTTTAATTTACCGGCATCACAAAAAGCCTTTTCTTCCCTAATTCTCTGCAAAAAGACAACTTTTAATTCTTCGCCGTAAAGATTGCCCTCGAAATCGAGCAGGTGAACCTCTACACAGGTTTCATTGCCGCTGTTAAATGTGGGTTTGCTGCCTATATTGGTGAGGCCAAACAACTTGCGGTTTTTCCAGGATACTTCGCTGAGGTAAACACCTTTTGCCGGAAGCAGAAGCTGTGGGGCAATATCGAGGTTGGCAGTAGGATAGCCGATTATTTTACCCCTTCCTTCGCCGTGGATTACCCTTCCTCTTCTTTCGAAACAGTAACCCAGGTAACGGGAAGCTTCTTCCACTTCTCCTTTGGCCAGCAGGATCCTGATCAGGGAACTGCTTACAACCTCGCTGCCCACTGTTACCGGCGGAACAATATCGACCATGAAATTAAATTTCTGTCCCCATCTCAGTAAATCGGCGGCACTCCCCCTGCCCCTCCGTCCAAAGGTATAATCAAAGCCCACAACCACGCCTGCCGCCTTCATGGTATCGACAAGGTAATTGCGGACAAACTGGAAGGGAGGTACGGTAGAGAGCTCTTTTGTAAACCTCTCCACGATGAGGTAATCTATACCCATGCTGCTCATTTTTTCTGCTCTTTCCTGGAGCGTGGACAGAAGGAGTACGTTTTTATGAGGGTACAGCACCTTAACGGGATGAGGGTCAAGGGTAAAAACGGCGCTCTTGAGGCCTTCTTCCACGGCCTTTTGCCTGGCCCTTTTAATAATTTCCCTGTGGGCCAGGTGCAGTCCGTCAAAATTGCCGAGAGCGATAATCAACCTGCCGTTGTTATAAATATCCGCATTGCCTGCACCGTATATTGTTTCCATCAAATTCACCCTGTTCTAGATTGACTTGAAAACTTTTTCCGGTTTCAACAAAAATACGCTTTTACCTACTGACTTCCACCTTGCCAGGGCCACAAATTCCTTTTTTGTAGTATATACCGGCACTAGCTTCCCGTCAACAGGTCCGGGTATGGTATCTCCCGTTTCTTGTAACACTGCTTCCAGCGAGAGGTGCCCCCCCTGGCACAAACGTTTTACACTGTGCTTTCCCAGCAGCAGCTTATCCATATCTGCCAGCACATAATCAACAGGGAGCAGAATTTCATTTAAGCGCAGGTTTCTGCGGTAATAATCCACCTCTTCCAGTGTATATGCCTCCGGCAGTTCAAAACGGCCCGCTTTTTTGCGCAGCAGGAAGGACATATGTCCTCCACAGCGGAGTTCTTCACCTATCTGCGCGCAGAGAACCCTCATGTAGGTGCCCTTTGAACAGTCTGCCTCCAGCAGCACCCTTTCCGGGGGAACGTATTTGACCACATTCAGTGAATATATTTTTACCTCCCTCGGCTTTCGTTCAACTACAGCCCCCTGGCGGGCGTACTGGTAGAGCTTCTTGCCTTTTACCTTCACTGCTGAAACCATGGGCGGCAGCTGCCTGATATTTCCCCTGAACCGGTCCAGGACAGCTTCTATATCCTCCAGTTTGAGGGCCGGGACGTCTTTTTGGGACAGCACCCTGCCGGAACAGTCGTCTGTATCTGTAACTGTGCCAAGCTTCAGCTCCGCCCGGTAAACCTTGGGGTAGTCCAGCAGTATCGAAGAAAGCCTGGTAGCTTTTCCGACCATGATCGGCAAAACCCCGGCTGCTCCGGGGTCCAGTGTCCCGCCATGGCCAACCCTGGAATTGCGGTATATTTTCCTGACGAAAACGACAACGTCATGTGAAGTCATTCCGGGAGGTTTTAAAATATTTATAAAGCCGTGCAATATAATTCTCCTAACAGATCTATCTATTCAACCGCTGGTGTACCGTTCTCACTTATAAAAACCTTAATAAGATCTATTACTTTTTTCTCTACCGTAGAAGCATCACCTGAAATAGTGCAGCCCGAAGCGCGCGGGTGTCCACCGCCGCCCAGCTCCCAGGCAATGGCGGCAACGTCAACGGTATTGGAGCGCAGTCCTACTTTCGTTTCCCCGTTTCCAGTATGGTAAAATAATATCCCCACCGCAACACCCTCTATATTGCGGACGTAATTAACAAAGCTCTCCAGTTCCTCCGGCCTTGCTCCATTTACAGCGATCATTTCCGCCGTAACACTCATCCAGGCAATTTTTTGCTCTTCTTCAAACCGCAGGGTTGCCAGGGCGTCCCGTAAAAGCATAATGGTGGAAAGAGGATACTCGTCAAACAGCTTCCGGCTCACCACGGAAGGGTTTAAATTATATTCCAGTAAATTCCCGGCTATGCGCATGGTACGCGGAGTAGTATTCTCATACTTGAAGGATCCGGTATCTGAAGAAATGGCCGCATAAAGGCAAAGGCTGATTTCCCGGTCCAGCTTAAAACCGCATTCACCGATCAGGTCGTATATTATTTCAGCCGTTGCCGACGAGGAGGTGTCTACAATATTGTAATCACCAAAATTCTCGTTGGTAACGTGGTGGTCTATGTTCACTATCTCACCCAGCTCCTGGACCTTTTCCTTCATGTAGTCCAGCCTGTTCAGGTCGCTGCAGTCAAGTACAAAAGCAGGAACAGCCCCGTTCCCGTCCGGCACCCGGTCCCTGATCTCGCCGGCACGGGGAAGAAAAAGATACTTATCGGGGATTACACCGGGACAAAATATTTGCACACTCTTCCCCGCGAGCCGGAGGGCTCTGCCCCATGCCAGGGAAGACCCTATTGCATCACCATCCGGCCTTACGTGGGTAAAAATGTAAAACTGGTCATACCTGTTCAGGAGTGAGCAAGTGCTGGCACTTTTCACCTCGGATTATCAGCTCCTGGTTTCACATCAAGGTCTCTAAGCATGCGCTCAATATGATCGCCGTACTCAATAGAACTGTCGATGCGAAATTCAATTTCCGGTACATGCCGGAGGCGGATCCTTTTACCTATCTCCGTGCGAATAAATCCGCTGGCTTTTTCCAGTATTTTCAGTATCTTCTCCTGCTCCTCCTTGCTCCCGTATATACTCACAAAAATCTTGGTATGGCGCAGGTCCCTGGAAGCCTCAACCGATGTAATGCTCATCATTCTTACCAAACCGGGATCTTTTAATTCCAGTTGAATGATCTCGCTTACCTCTTTTTTGATCTGCTCCGCAAGCCTTTGTGCCCTTTGTCGTACCATTTTTAACCCTCCATATTTTGAGTAAATAGCTTATGAAGGAACAACCTTCTGTAATAGAAATGCTTCCAGGATATCCCCTTCTTTTATATCGTTAAAGTTTTCCAGCAGAATACCGCACTCAAATCCGCTGTTTACCTCTTTTGCATCATCTTTGTAGCGTTTTAAAGAATCTATTTTCCCTTCATGTATGACCACTCCATCCCTGAGCAGCCTTACTTCTGCATTGCGGCTGATTTTACCTTCGGTGACGTAGGTCCCGGCTATGTTACCAACCCTGGACACCTTGAATACTTGCCGGATCTCCGCGCGCCCGAGAACTACTTCCTCGTACTCCGGTTCCAGTAAACCGAGCAGGGCCGCTTTTACATCATCGATGGCCTCGTAAATAACCCTGTAGAGCTTAATATCGACATGTTCTCTTTCGGCCAGCTTGCTGGCATTTGCCTCAGGCCTGACATTAAACCCTAAAATGATGGCATTGGAAGCTGACGCCAGCATTACGTCCGACTCTGTAATAGCCCCCACTCCCTTGTGGATAATCTTTATTTTGACCTGCTCGCTCTCTATTTTTTGCAGCGATTCATCCAGCGCTTCGGCCGATCCCTGAACATCAGCCTTAATAATGATGTTCAGCTCTCTTTCACCTTCCTGGATCTGCTTGAAGAAATCATCCAGGCTCACCTTCTGCTTTTTGCGCAGGGTCGCTTCTCTTAACTTTTCCCCCCGCTTTAAGGCTATCTGCCGGGCCAGCTTTTCATCCTTGACAACCGTAAAGTTATCTCCGGCCTGCGGGACACCGGTGAGCCCCTGCACCTCTACAGGCGTTGAGGGCCCCGCTTTTTTAATCCTCTTACCCTTGTCGTCAATCATTGCCCTGACCTTGCCGTAAATACTTCCACATATAACAGGATCTCCAACTTCCATTACCCCGTCTTGAATAAGCATGGTGGCCACAGGCCCGCGTCCCCGGTCCAGTTTCGCTTCTATTACTATGCCCCTGGCAAGCCGTGAGTAATTGGCCTGTAGCTCGGACATTTCAGCAACAAGCAGCACCATTTCGAGAAGTTCTTCAAGCCCCTCTTTTTTGATAGCGCTTACGTTTACACAAATAGTGTTGCCACCCCATTCTTCCGGTACAAGGCCCACCTCTGAGAGCTGCTGCTTGACCCTGTCGGGGTTGGCGTTGAGCTTATCAATTTTATTCAGGGCCACGATTATCGGCACTCCCGCGGCCCTGGCATGGTTGATGGCCTCTATAGTTTGGGGCATCACACCGTCATCCGCCGCCACCACCATGATGGCGATATCCGTTGCCTGTGCCCCCCGCGCGCGCATTGCCGTAAACGCTTCGTGTCCCGGTGTATCCAGAAAGACGACCTTCTTAGCGTTAACTTCGGCCATGTAAGCGCCGATATGCTGCGTAATGCCTCCTGCTTCCGAAGCAAGAACGTTTGTTTCCCTGATGACATCGAGCAGCGAAGTTTTCCCGTGGTCCACGTGCCCGAGTACAGTTACTACCGGGGGCCTGCTTTTGACAGCCCTGCTGTCGATATCCTCTTCAGAAAGCGCCAGCAGCTCTTCTTCGTTAGGGTCTTTTTTTAGCTTAAAAACGATCCCGTATTCTTCGGACAGTATCTCCAGCAAATCCTCATCAAGCTGCCGGTTGATATTAGAAATAATGCCCAGCTCCAGGAGCTTTGATAGAATTGCAGAGGCTGGCACGTTTAACCTGCCGGCCAGTTCACCGACGGTCACCCTTCCTTCCAGTAAAATGACTTCTTCGCTGCTCGGTTTTTTCTCCATAGCCATTCTGGCTGCTTTCCTGGCCTTTCGGCCTTCCCTGGTAGACCTTTCCTTTGTTCCCGCTTTCTTACGGCGAACCTTTTTCTTTTCCGGCTCTTTTTTTGATTCTACTTCCTGTTTTTCATCTTTTGCGGACTCAGAAACGGGGGGTTTTTTTTCACCTTTGGTTAATTTATCAACTATCTGCCTGGCTGTTTCTTCATCAATGGTGCTCATATGGTTTTTTGCTTCTACGTTAAAATCTTTCAAAACAGCTATTAATTTCTTGCTATTTATTCCCAGCTCCTTGGCCAGCTCGTAAACCCTTACCTTAGCCACTTATTACACCTCCATTTTTTGACCTCCCTTTGATATTAAAGCTGCCGCAATCTTAATAAAACTACCGGCCTGGCTTGTTACCAGTCGATGTTTAAATATTGACATAGGAGATCTGCTAAAATAACTACCCCTGTTTAGCTTCCTCTTCCAGCTTTTGCTTTAAAACCTCCGTAATGTTTTCTGGGATCGTCCTCTGCAGGCTTTTTTGCAGTGCTTTTCCTTTTATGGCCTTCTGCAGGCACGGTAAATCGGGGCAGATGTATGCTCCTCTCCCCGTTTTTTTTCCCGTAAAATCCAGTTCTATTTCACCCTCCGGGGTCCTGATCACACGGATCAGCTCTCTTTTATCTCTGCCTTTACGGCATGCAAGACACATCCTCAAAGGCACCTTGCGCTTCTTCCTAGCCATCGCTCAAGCAGCGTCCTCCTTTCCCATGCGTACAGGTACATTAAAACCCTTTGCCGATCAATCAGCGCTCCTCGTTCTGCTGCTCCTCGTTCTGCTGCTCCTCGTTCTGCTGCTCCTCGTTCTGCTGCTCCTCGTTCTGCTGCTCCTCGTTCTGCTGCTCACCTTCAACCCCTTCATCTTCAACTTGCCGGTAGTTTATCTGATCGCCGCCGCCGGTACTGATTTGAAGGCCTTCCAGCTCTGCTTCCTGTTCGTCTTCTCTTGCACTGTCTTCAGCCGGTGCTTCCGTCACTGCCTCAGTAACCGGCAGGGTATCTTCTTCCCCGGCCTCCTCTTCTTCCTGCCCTGTTAAAGATTCAGCGGCTTTTTCTTCAGCCTTCCTTTCACTGTACTTTGATTCGCTCACAATATCAATTTTCCACGAGGTCAGCTTTGCCGCCAGACGCGCATTTTGGCCCTCCTTGCCTATGGCAAGGGAAAGCTGATAATCCGGCACAATTACCGTGGCGGACTTGCTCTCCGGCATTATCTCCACCTTTACTACTTTGGAGGGGCTCAGGGAGCTGGCTACAAAAACCTCCGGGTGATCATTCCATTCGATAATGTCAATTTTTTCGCCTCTTAACTCCCCCACAATGGCCTGGACCCTTGAACCTTTCGGGCCGACGCATGCTCCCACCGGGTCAACGTCTTTGCTAAGAGAGCAAACCGCTATTTTGGAACGGTAGCCCGGTTCACGTGCCACCGATTTGATTTCTACAACCCCATTATATATTTCCGGAACCTCCAGCTCAAACAGACGCTTTAAAAGCCCGGGGTGTGAGCGCGACACAAAAACCTGCGGGCCTTTTGTCGTCTTTTTCACCTCGGTTATATATACCTTTATACGATCTCCCTGTTTATACGTTTCTCCCTGGATCTGCTCAGACGGGGTAAGAATGGCCTCTGTTTTGCCGACATTAATGATAGCGTTCTTTTGCTCAAAACGCTGCACAACGCCGGTAATGATATCGTCCACCCTGTCTATAAAATCCTCGTATACCAGTTCCCTTTCCGCTTCCCTTATCCTCTGGATAACCACCTGTTTGGCTGTCTGGGCGGCAATCCTTCCAAAATTTTTGGGAGTAACCTCAATTTCTTTTACGTCCCCTACTTCGCACAGCGGGTCTTCACGCCTGGCTTCATCAATTAATATCTCCTGCTGGGGATTGGTAACCGATCCCACAACGTTGAGACATGAATATACCTTTATATCGCCCGTTTCTCTTTTAATAACAACCCTGACATTGTGGGCGGAGTTGAAATTGCGTTTATACGCTGAAATCAGGGCCGCTTCTATGGCTTCAAAAAGAGTTTCTTTCTTTATCCCCTTCTCTTTTTCAATGGCTTCCAGGGCAGCCATAAAGTCGTGGTTCACCTTTTTTACCTCCTCTTATTATTTACCCGAGAGATTGGCTTTAGCAATATGGCCCAGGGGTATTGTCACATTTTCCGCTTCTTCTGTACGTATGGTTACAAGTTCGTCTTCACAACCCAACAATACCCCGGTAAAGTTCCTGCGGCCCGTTATTTTCTGAAATGTTTTTATTTTAACCTCTTCCCCAGCAAAGCGGGCAAAGTCCTCCCGCTTACTTAAAATCCTTTCTATGCCGGGCGACGATACTTCCAGTACATAGCTGGAGGGTATGGGGTCTTCAATGTCCATTATCTCTTCAAGGGCCCTGCTGACACGCTCGCAGTCTTCAATAAAAACCCCTCCCGGTTTATCTATGTAGACAATTAGGTGCGGTTTTCCCCGCAAAACTTTCAGCTCAACTCCTACCAGTTCCATTCCCATATCTCCAACAACATCTTCCGCCATTTTCTCAATAACATCGACAGAAACTTTCCTGTTCTTCCCGCTGCCGGTATTCATAACTGTCAATACATCTCCCCTGTTTTTTTAAGAATAAAGAGTGGGGTAAAGCCCACTCTCTACGCATTTTCCTGCTATACTGGTAGAAATATTCTATCATATCTCCTCGAAATGTGCAAGAGAAGCTACTTCAGGGAGTTAAACTTGCTCAAATAGCCGATTATCTCCCAGTACATCTTCATCCTGGCCACCAGGCCCCTGTACACCCCGAGCTTTTCTTCCTTCATAACGTGCGTCATATCCGGCAGGATGACCTCTTTTACCCTGAGGCCTGCCGATTCGGTAAAACGGCTTAAGGCCAGGTCAACACCATAGCGGGCTTTCTCCAGGTCCGTTATCTCTGCCAGCAGCGAAGAGCGAATGGCTCTCTGGCCTGAAAGGTAAGGGGCTAGCTTTTGGGCCAGGTCCGTGGCTATGCGCCCTTTTTCAAAAATGCCCACGGTCATATCCGCTTCCCCCTGCCGCACCGGTTCAAGGAGGCTGTGGACATGCGCCGGTGTTAAACCAATTAGGTCGGCATCCAGCAGGAGGACGATGTCGGTGCTGAAGTTATCCAGGCCCGCTTTTAACGCTGCGCCCTTGCCGCGATTTTTAGCCAGTGCAACCACTTCAACACCAAAACTCTGCGCTGTTTGGACAGTTTTATCAGTAGAACCGTCGCTGACCACAATAATCCTGTCCAGGGGAGGAGCGACCTTCTGCAAAACTGAAAGCACGTTTCCAATGGTCTTTTCTTCGTTAAATGCCGGGATTATTGCAATGGTATTCATTTACTGAGACAGTTATCCTTCCTTTGCGGACACTATTTCTCTTATTTCCGTTTCCAGGACTGCACATAGATTCTCCAGGTTTACTTTTTTTGTCACCTTTCCTTCTTTAAAAACAATACCAAAACCCTCTCCGCCGGATATCCCTATATCCGCATGACGGGCTTCACCGGGTCCGTTCACCGGGCAGCCCATTACGGCTATTTTAACAGGGCAGTCAATATCCTTAACCATCTCTTCAACCCGGTCCACAAGGCCGGAAACGTCAATAGTGGCGCGGGAACATGTTGGGCAGGACACTATATCAGGACCAAAATACCGTACTTCTGAAGCCTGCAGGATATCCCTGGCCGCGTATATTTCCTCCAGGGGGTCTCCCGTCAACGACACCCTTATAGTATCTCCAATTCCCCTCAGCAGCAGGGAACCGATGCCTACAGAAGACTTGATGATCCCTTTCCAGCCTTTTCCCGCTTCCGTAACACCAAGGTGCAGCGGGTAGGGGATGCGGCTTGAAATTTCCTCGTAGGCCTCTACAGTTGCAGTGACGCTGGAAGCTTTCAGCGATACGATCATGTCGTAAAAAGAACATCTTTCCAGGCAGTCAACCGTGCGCAGGGCAGACTCTACCAGTGCGCCTGCCGTGGGGCCCCCGTATTTCTTGAGCATCTCGGTGCTGATTGAGCCCGTATTAACGCCTATTCGTATGGGAATACCCCTGTCTTTTGCCGTCAGGGCAACCTTTTTTAGTTTATCCTCCCCACCGATATTGCCGGGGTTAATTCTGACTTTATCGACCCCTTCCTCAATGGAAAGCAGGGCCAGGCGGTAATCAAACTGCACATCTGCCACAAGGGGCAGGGGGGAATATCTCTTGATAATACCGATTTGCTTTACCGAGTTTTCATCAACAGCGGCAATGCGCGCCACCTCGCAGCCGGCCTCGGCAAGCATGTATACCTGCTGCAGCGTCCCCTCAATGTCGGCCGTGTCAGTATTGGTCATGGACTGAATGACAACGGGTGCCCCGCCGCCGATGGTAACATTTCCTACCGGCACCGCCTTTGTTTCTTTACGCAGCTTTCATCACTCCTCCCGGCCGCAGCGTGCTGCAAAAGTTAGGGCCGTTTACAGCATCAGCCTCGATATATCCTGGAAAGCGATCAGTATCATAAGCAGTATCAAAACGGTAAAACCGATAAAGTGGATAAAGCCTTCCTTCTGGGGATCAATCGGTTTGCCCCTGACCCATTCAATGGCAAGGAATACCAGCCTGCTTCCATCGAGGGCCGGTATGGGAAGCAGATTGATAATACCCAGGTTTACGCTGATGATTGCCGCCAGCGAAAAGAGGTTGCCCAGGCCCTCCTGGGCCACTTCGCCGACCACGGCTACTATACCTACCGGGCCGGCAACGTCGGCGGGGATAGCACCGGTTATCATCTGGTACAAACTGACGAATATCAGCTTTATAAAAAGCCAGGTGTAGGTAAAACCGAGGTAAATAGAAGAGAAAAGGGCATATTTTTCATAAACAGGGGCGATACCGATAAAGCCGCGCCCTCCCTCTTCCCGGGGAATTACGGGAACAGTGAACTGCTCGTTGTTACGGCTGACCAGCAGGACTATTTCCTCTTCGGGGCTGGCATGAATCTTGGAGACAACACTGTCCCAGTCGTCTACTTCGTTACCGTTAATGGCTGCGATAACGTCCCCTTCTTTAATACCGACCTCGTAAGCCCTGCTGTCCTCCAGGACCTGCCCTATCTGCGTGCTCTGAGTCTGCGGCACACCGAGGAAAAGAAAATAAACAAGTGAAAAAAGGACCGCCGCCAGCAAAAAATTCATCAAGGAACCGGCTGCGATAACGGCAAAACGAGATCTGACCGGTTTGTTCTGGAAACTTCCTTCTTTATAGGAATCATCGGGGTCTTCACCAAGCATGCGGCAAAAACCGCCCAGGGGAAACAATCTCAAAGTGTAGCGGGTTCCCTCTTTTTCCCATCCGAACAGCACTTTGCCGAAGCCCATGGCAAACTCGAGCACCTTGATGCCGACCCACCTGGCCACCAGGAAGTGGCCAAGCTCATGAACAAACACAAGCAGCCCAAATATTATAACTGCTGCTACTATTGTGTTCAAGTTAAACATGATAAACTCCCCTACCTTAGTTTTCTAGAGAGGGCCATTTCCCTCCAGCCCTATTCGAGCTTCTTCTATTGCCCAGTAATGAGCATCTATTATTTCACCAGGAGAAGGGTTATATTTAACCTCGTGCCTATCCATAACCTTTTCCAATATTACCGGTAGATGCAAAAAAGACAGCTTCCCCTGCAAAAATTTGTGCACCGTTATTTCGTTTGCGGCGTTTAGAACGGCCGGCAGAGTCCCTCCCTTTTCCCCGGCCCTGCAGGCAAGGTCGAGGCAGGGAAAGCTCACCCGGTCAGGGGCTAAAAAGTTGAGGGTATATCCCTTCTTCCAATCCGGTGCCGGAAGGGGTGCCTCCCACCTCTGCGGATAGCTGAGGGCGTACTGGATCGGAAGCAGCATCTCCGGCAGCCCCATCTGCGCTATAACCGAACCGTCTATAAATTCAACCATGGAATGGACAATGCTTTCCGGGTGTATGACCACGTCTATTTTTTCCTGCTCCAGGCCGAAGAGCCAGCGGGCTTCCAGTACTTCAAACCCCTTGTTCATTAAAGTGGCCGAATCGACAGTCACTTTCTGTCCCATTTCCCAGTTGGGATGATTTAAGGCATCTGAAGGCTTAACATCTTTAAGCTGCTCGAGGCTTTTACCGAGGAATGGACCACCAGAAGCAGTAAGGATAACTTTTTTTACTTCAACTTCACGGCCCGCATGAAGGCATTGGAAAATGGCTGAGTGCTCGCTGTCAACAGGTATAATGAAGACCTGCCGTTGTTTTGCCGCAGCGGTAATAAGCTCTCCACCTACCACCAGTGCTTCCTTGTTGGCCAGCGCAACCGTCCTGCCCTCTTTTACTGCCGCAAGGGTGGGTTGAAAGCCGCTAAATCCGACCAGTGCAACGACGACGAGCTCCGCGCCGGGCCATGAAGCAAGCTCCAGCAGGCTTTTTTCTCCACCGATGACCGCTGTGCGGGTGTCGCGGGTGCGATTTCTCAGCTGCACCGCTCTTTCTTCGTCCGCTACTGCGGCGACCTCAGGCCTGTATTTCCTGATTTGGCGCTCCAGCAGGTCAATATTCTTACCAGCGGAAAGACCGGCGATGGTAAACTTAGCGGTAAAGCGGTCTATAACCTGCAGGGTCTGGGTTCCTATAGAGCCGGTAGAACCCAGTATTATTATCCTTCTTGACATACCCATCTCCCTCTTGATAATTATACCAGATAATGTCGCCAAATACTAACCGGCCCTGGTTAAAAATACTATTATATTAAATAAATTATTATCATGTAGAAAAACGGTGAGGCGAAAAAAAGGCTGTCAAAGCGGTCCAGTATGCCGCCATGCCCCGGCAGGATATCCCCGGAATCCTTGGCGCCGACATTTCTTTTAAAAGCAGACTGGTTTAAATCACCTACAGCACCGATAATACCGATAACCAGACCGAGTAAAAAACCTTCCTGCAGGCTTATCAAGCCGGGCAGCAGCAGTACCGGCAGAAGCATGCCCGCCAGGCTGCTTCCCGCCAGGCCGCCGAAAGTCCCTTCCACTGTTTTACTGGGGCTGAGAATTGGTGCAATGGGCCTCCGGCCCCAGAAACTGCCAACGATGTAAGCCGTTACATCAGTGGTCCATATCAGCAGGAAAAATAGTAAAGTGAGCTCAAGGCCCTGCGGCAGTAACCTGATGGCAATTATAAACGAGGCCAGGCCGCCGGTGTATATTATTCCCCAAAAAGTAACCGCCGAATCCCATATTTTAACTTTGGTATACCAGAATACCGAAAACAGGTTAATGGAGATAAAAAAGAGCACCCATATAGATATTACCAGGGCCGGGCTCTCGCTGTAAACGGTAAAAAGGGCCAGGGGAACAAACAGGTAGCCGGAGAGCTCAACAGCATTCCAGCCGGCCCTGCGCATTAAATGAAAGTATTCCCTGATACCGAGGAGCGAAACAATGGCCACGAACAGCCCGTACCAGTATCCCCCCAGGTAGATAAAAAAAAGCACTACCGGGGTCCCTATCAAGATCGTCAGTATTCTTGTTTTTAACATTGCAAACACCCGCCTTGCCCCGGCTGCTTTTAAATACCGCCGAACCTTCTTTCCCTGTTCTGGTAATCGAGGATGGCCTCCAAAAAATGCTCTCTTTTAAAATCGGGCCACAGTATGCTGTTAAACCACAACTCTGTATAGGCCATCTGCCAGAGCAAAAAATTGCTTATCCTCAGCTCTCCACTGGGGCGAATGAGCAGGTCGGGGTCCGGGAATCCGCCGGTATAGAGGTAGCTTGAAAAGACTTCTTCTGTAATGTGTTCTTCATCCAGCACACCGTCACTGACGTCCCTGGAGACCCGCTTCACGGCATTCAGTATCTCAGAGCGGCCCCCGTAGTTTAAGGCGAAATTAAGGATCATCCCTTTATTATTCCGGGTAGCCTGCAGCGCTTTCTTAACCGCAACGCTGGTATTGCCGGGGAGCCCTTCCAGGTCGCCCATTACCGTTATAACTATATTTTTTTCTATTAGCCTGTGCAGCTCTTTCTGCAGGTACTCTTCCGGGAGCTGCATTAAAAAGCTGACCTCCTGCAAAGGCCTTTTCCAGTTTTCAGTAGAAAAAGCGTAAAAAGTAACTATTTTGAGGCCCAGTTCGTTTGCACAGCCAACTATATCGATCAAAGTATCCATGCCCGCCTTGTGGCCGGTCATGCGGGGCAACCCCTGCTCCCTTGCCCACCTGCCGTTGCCGTCCATTATAATAGCCACATGCTCGGGGAGCTTGTTTTTGTGAACCAGCTCGAACAAAGTTCCTTCTTTTTCACTTTGTACGTTTTCGTTCATACTTTATCACCCGGCAAAACTTATAAATAAACCCCCGCTAAGGGGGCAAAGGCCAGTAAGTAACTATTGTTTATTACTTATGACAGGCTTCCGCGGCTATAGTAAGCTCCAATTCTTCTTTCCCGACCGGGGTCTGCCTCACAACACGGTATATCTCTGCATGACATTCGCCCGGCCCCGCTCCGGCAGTACCGTAAGAGGCAGTTTTTCTCAGGTAAAAAGAGAACCCCTTTTCTTTAAGCACACCGATGGCTTCATCCAGGCGCAGGGCAGTAACATCGGGTATGTCATCAACTACTGCAGTCGCTTCACCACGGTTTCTCATACTTCCATTATTTCCTTTTCCTTGGTTTCAAAAATATTGTCGATCTCCTCTATTTGGCTGTCTGTTATCTTCTGCACTCTTTCCTGGCTATTCCTCAGCTGGTCCTCTGTTATTTCTCCCTTTTTCTCTACCGATTTCAGGCGGTCGTTTGCTTCCCGGCGGATATTCCTCACGGCAACCCTGGCTTCTTCAGCCTTCTTGCGTATTACTTTAACCAGTTCCTTCCTTCTTTCCTCGGTAAGCTGCGGTATGGTCAGGCGGATTACATTGCCGTCATTGCTGGGAGTAAGGCCGAGGTCCGATTTCATAAGTGCTTTTTCGATATCCGCAATAATGCTTTTGTCCCACGGCTGAACAACGAGCAGCCTCGGTTCAGGTGCTGATATACTTGCCAACTGGTTAAGCGGGGTAGGGTTGCCAAAGTAATCAACATTAACCTTGTCAAGCAAGGAAGGAACCGCTCGAGCAGCCCTGAGGGTGCTCAAGTCTTTGTTGAAGACCTCTACACTTTTTTTCATCTTATCCTCTGAGCTTTTAAAAATATCTTCCATTACCATTAGATAACCTCCCCCCTTACAATTGTTCCCAATCTTTCCCCCATTATCACTCTCTTGATATTGCCGGACTTATTTAACCCAAAAACAACAAGCGTTATCTTATTGTCCATGCACAGGGAAGCTGCCGTGGAATCCATTACCCCCAATCCCCACTTGATGACGTCAATATAGCTGAGCTCACTGAACTTTTGTGCTTCCGGGTTTACCAGGGGGTCCATATTATAAACGGCGTCCACCTTGCCCTTGGCCAGCAGTATAACTTCCGCTTCAATCTCGGCCGCCCTCAAGGCGGCGGTGGTATCGGTAGAAAAATAAGGGTTCCCGGTGCCGCCTGCAAATATTACCACCCGGCCTTTTTCAAGGTGCCTGATGGCCCTCCTGCGGATGTACGGTTCGGCTACCTGGCGCATTTCTATGGCCGACTGCACCCTTGTATCAACTTCCAGGCTCTCCAGGGCATCCTGCAGGGAAAGAGCGTTAATAACAGTGGCGAGCATGCCCATGTAATCGGCCGTGGCACGGTCCATGCCTCTATCACTGGCATAGGAACCTCTCCAGATATTGCCTCCCCCAACAACAACTGCTATTTCAACACCATATTTTTTTACTTCCTTAATCTGTTCAGCAATATTTTTGACAACACTATTGTCAATCCCGTACTGTTTGTCCCCGGCCATTGCTTCTCCGCTTAACTTCAAAACGACTCTCTTATAAACCGGCACATTCATCACTAACCTCCAGGCGGCTATCCTTTAAAAAAGAACACTTTTTTGAAAGTGTTCTTTAGCGGCTCTCATTTTACTGTGAGCAGGAACCCCTTTTCTCAAGGTCTTCTCCCAGCTCAAAACGAACAAAACGGCGGATAACGATATTTTCCCCTATCTGGGCAATTTTTTCGGTGAGCAGTTCACTGATGGTTATCTTCTGGTCCTTGATAAAAAGCTGCTCCAGGAGGCAGTTTTCCTCAAAATATTTCTCCAGGCGCCCGGAGACAATTTTGTCGATCACTTTTTCGGGCTTGCCTTCATGAATAACCTGCTTGCGCAGTATCTCTTTTTCTTCTTCAACAACATCTGCCGGGACCTGCTCGCGGCTCAGGTAAGGCGGGGTGGCAGCGGCAACCTGCAGGCAGATATCCCTGACAAAAGACTTGAAATCTTCGTTGCGTGCCACAAAATCAGTTTCGCAGTTTACTTCCACCATAACACCGACCTTGCCCCCGAGATGGATATAAGAATCTATGGCGCCCTGCGAGGCAACCCTGCCGGCCCTTTTGGCTGCCTTGGACAACCCTTTTTCGCGCAGCAAAGCAATCGCTTTCTCTTTATCTCCCCCGGTTTCGACGAGGGCTTTTTTGCAATCCATCATCCCGGCACCGGTTATGCCCCGGAGTTCTTTTACCATTTGTGCGGTTATCAAGGCAATCACTTCCTTAGCTCCGTTTTGTTTAGATGCAGCCTGGAACGGCTTTGTTGTTATCTTTAGGCACGTTCGACTTCTTCCTCTTCCTTGGCCGGTCCTTCTTCTTTCTCTTCTATTTCTTCTTTTTCTTCTTTCCCCGAGGGCTCGGGGCTGCCGGCAGCAGCTGTCTCCTCACCCTCTACTTCTGCATCATCTGCCGGCTGTTCAGCCTGCTCTTTACCTTCGGCCCTCTCCCTGGCCTCCTGCTCGGCAAGCTGCAGGCCCTGTTTTCCTTCGAGGACAGCATCGGCCATCCTGGAAGTTATCAGCCTGACAGCCCTTATGGCATCATCGTTACCCGGTATTATATAATCAATTTCATCGGGGTCGCAATTTGTATCCACTATGGCTACAATTGGTATCTGCAGCTTTCTGGCCTCGGCCACGGCAATTTTTTCTTTCCGCGGGTCGACAATAAATACAGCACCAGGAAGCTCCTGCATGCTGCTGATACCACCAATAAACTTCCTTAACTTTTCCTGCTCATGGCGCAGCTTTATGACTTCCTTTTTGGGCAAAACGGAGAAAACATCTTCTTCCTCCATTTTTTCCAGCTCAAAGAGCCTGTCTATGCGCTTGCGTATCGTTTTAAAATTGGTCAGCATACCTCCGAGCCAGCGCTGGTTCACATAAAGCATTTCACAGCGGGTCGCTTCATCAACTATGGACTCCTGCGCCTGTTTTTTTGTCCCTACAAAAAGAATTTTCTCGCCTTCCATGGTCAGCTTCTTAACAAAGTTATAAGCCACGTCCATGAGGCGGACCGTTTTCTGCAGGTCAATAATATAGATCCCGTTCCGCTCCGTAAAAATAAAATCGCGCATCTTGGGGTTCCAGCGCCTGGTTTGATGGCCAAAGTGAACCCCTGCCTCCAACAACTGTTTCATGCTGACAACCGGCATTTTTGTCTTCCTCCTTCTGGTTTTTCCTCCACCGCAGGTCATTATGCCGGAGGGCCCTGTGGGGCACCTCTCCGGAATTACTGCTGTGTGTGTTTTGGTGCAGCTTAAAAAGCCATTACGTAGTATAACACAGTTTAGCGGAAATGGCAATAATGCTGTTATTTAAGCTAATTTAACCATGCAGCTTCCTGTAAAGGGAGGATAATATAGCGGCTGCCTCCATTTATACTAGACCGGCCCATATATTATTATGCCCGGGCAGACCAACAAGAAAATAACAGCCGTACGGCTGTTATAAAGGGTCAAGATCTTATTATTAGTTGTATTCTTACTTGTGGAAGGACTTTTTCTTTTTAGCCAGCTGCTCCAGCAGGTAAGGATTCAACACTTTTATATACGTCCCCTTCATGCCCAGGGAACGTGACTCGATTACCCCTGCACTTTCAAACTTGCGCAGGGCATTGACGATCACAGAGCGGGTTATACCGAGCTGATCGGCAATTTTGCTGGCAACCAGGAGGCCTTCATCGCCATCCAGCTCTTCAAAAATATGCTCCACCGCTTCCAGCTCGGAGTAAGAAAGCGTCCCAATGGCAAGCTGCACTACGGCCTTGTTCCTGGCCTCCAGCTCGATCTTCTCCGCTTTAGATCTCAAAATTTCCATTCCTACGACAGTGGCACCTATTTCACCCAGGATAAGGTCCTCGGCATCAAAGGATTCGGCAAAGCGAGCCAGCAGCAAAGTACCGAGCCGCTTTCCACCCCCCAGTATGGGAAGAATTGTGGAAATCTTATTGGTAAAAAGACAGGTTTCATCGCTCACAAACACGCAGTCGTTAGTCTTCTGCGGCGTATTAACTTTTGTCTCATCGTCGCGCAGAAGGAATTCATTGTAACGCTCCGGGAACTCGCTGTTTTTGAGCACCTGGTTAACCATTATCTCGCACTCAAACTCATCAACCAGGGCATAGCCCAGTATTTTACCGTCCTTTTCGACAATATAAACGTTGGCATGGATTACATTTTTTAATACTTCTGCTACTTCAAAAAAATCTACCCTCTGGCCGGCCGTTTTTTGAAGTATTTTATTAATTCGGCGCGTTTTTTCTAACAAAGGGGACGTTATCAACGTTTTCACCTCTTTCACTTATTGTCCTACAATTTAAAATTATAGCTTAAATTATAAAATAAATCTACTCAAATCTCTATTTTTAACAATATCTCTCAATTTATTCTTCACGTAATCGCTGTCAATAACAAACTGCTCGCCTTTTAGCTCCGGGGCATCGTAAGAAATATCTTCCAGCAGCTTCTCCATGATCGTGTGCAGCCTCCTGGCCCCTATATTTTCCATATCATCGTTCAAGACACTGGTAAACGCGGCAATCTCCTCTATGCCATCTTCGGTAAAGCGCAGGCTGACACCTTCCGTCATCAGCAGCGAATAATACTGCCTGGTAAGAGCATTTTGCGGTTCTGTCAGTATCCTTTTAAAGTCGTCTTTTGTCAAGCTCTGCAGCTCCACCCTGATCGGGAAGCGCCCCTGCAGCTCGGGAATCAAGTCAGACGGTTTCGTAAAATGGAATGCACCTGCAGCAACAAAGAGCATGTGATCGGTTTTTACTGGCCCGTACTTGGTCATTACAGTAGATCCTTCCACAATCGGCAGTATATCTCTTTGCACTCCCTCCCTCGATACATCCGGTCCGCTCCCGGAAGAGTCTTTGCCGGCAATTTTATCCAACTCGTCCAGGAATACAATGCCGGTCTGCTCGGCCCTCTCAACAGCATCGCCTGTCACTTCATCCATGTCAATCAGCTTTTCCCCTTCTTCCTGCTGCAGTATTCGGCGGGCCTGCTTCAAAGGAACTTTCTTCTTTTTTTTCTTGCGCGGCATGATGTTCCCGAAAAGATCCTGGATACTGGAACCCACTTCTTCCATCCCCAGCCCGGAAAATACATCCAGCATTGGCGGAGAACGATCTTCCACTTCAATTTCGACCAGGTCTTCTTCCAGCTCCCCCTTTTTCAGCATATCGCGCATCTTTTCGCGCTCTTCTTTCGACCTGGCCAGTGCCTCCGCATATTCCTGGGAATGGCCCTCCTGTGCGGAATCGAAGTCCCCCGAAGTTTGAAAAAAAAGTTCCAGGGGGTTAACAGCGCTCTTTTGTCTTCTGGGAGCGGGAGCAAGAAGGTCCAAAAGCCTTTCTTCGGCCAGCTCGGCAGCCTTTTCTTTAACAAAGCCTATTTTTTCCGCCTTTACTATCCTGACCGCAGTCTCTACAAGATCCCTGACTATGGAGTCCACATCACGACCTACATAACCTACTTCTGTAAACTTGGTTGCTTCAACCTTTATAAAGGGGGCATTGACCAGCTTCGCCAGCCTCCTGGCAATTTCGGTTTTGCCTACCCCCGTAGGGCCGATCATGATAATATTCTTGGGAATAATCTCGTCCTTGATACTCCCCTCTACTCTCCTGCGGCGGTACCTGTTGCGAAGCGCAACAGCCATGCACTTCTTGGCTTCATCCTGCCCGATGATATATTGATCCAGTTCCCTAACAATCTCTTTTGGTGTCAGCTCTGTATCCAGTCCAGTCATAAACCCTTTTAGCGGGCACCTCCACGTTTAAAATATTAAGCGGTCCTTTATACCTTTATACCTTTATACTTCTTCAACAATAATACTGTCGTTTGTGTATATACACACTTCCGACGCTATCAACAGGGCAGTGCGCGCAATTTCGGCAGCGCCCATATCCGTATTTCTCAACAGCGCCTTTGCGGCAGAAAGGGCGTACGCACCTCCCGACCCGATGGCGGCAACACCATCATCAGGTTCGATAACCTCCCCCGTACCTGATACAATCAGCAGGCTGTCCCTGGTAGCCACTACAAGCAAAGCTTCAAGCCTTCTCAAGTAACGGTCGGTACGCCACTCCTTGGCCAGTTCGACAGCGGCTCTTCTAAGGTTGCCGTGATAGCTGTCGAGCTGTTCTTCAAACTTTTCAAACAGCGTGAAAGCATCGGCAACCGACCCGGCAAACCCGGCAACAACTTTGTCCTTGTAAAGCTTTCTAACCTTTCGGGCCTGGTGCTTCATGATAATGCTGCCGGACATGGTAACCTGCCCGTCACCGCCGATAGCCACGTTTTGTCCCTTTTTTACCGCCAGTATGGTCGTTGCTTTAAACAACCCGTACTTCACCCTCTATATCCATTACTAGGCCCTTGGATGGGCACCCAGATATGTTCTTTTCAGCTCTTCCTTGGTAATGTGTATGTACATTTGCGTAGTTGAAACAGAAACATGGCCGAGCAGCTCCTGTATGACTCTCAAGTCCGCCCCTGCATTCAATAGATGGCTGGCGAAAGAATGCCTCAACACGTGGGGGCTTAACTGGAACCCGGCACAAATTTTTTGTCCATATTTATACACTATCCTCCTGGCGCTTCTATCGGACAACCTGGTGCCAAAGCGATTTAAAAAAAGAGCCGCCGTCTTTTGGATTTCCTTGTTGCGGATTTCTAAAAATGGCCTGCTTTTCCGCTGGTACAGTGACAGGGCCCGTGATGCATAGGCTCCAAGAGGGACGGTTCTTTCCCGCGAACCTTTACCGGTAACTTTCAACAGGCCTTCATCCATATCTACAGAATTTATATCCAGGCTGACCAGCTCGCTTACCCTGATACCGCTGCCATAAATGACTTCCAGTAAAGCGCGATCTCTTTTACCCAGGAGTGTCTCCCGCGGTGGTGCTTCCAGCAACTCCAGGACCTCATCTGCATAAAGGAAGCGGGGAAGCTTCCGGCCCTTTTTGGGCGTGGCTACAATTTCCCAGCTGTTGTCCCCGATAAGCCCATCCCTTTTAAGGTAACGCAAAAAGCTCCTTATTGCCGAAAGCTTCCTGGCAATGGAACTGCGTGCATAACGGTATTCCTTTAGCACGGCCAGGTAACGGCGCAAATGACGGTAATCGACTTCCAGCAGCTGCAGGCCGTTATGATCAAGGAAGCGTAAAAACTGCTCAATATCTCTCCTGTAATTGTCTATAGTTAGAATAGCAAAATTTTTTTCTACTTTCAATGATGTAATATAATTATTTAAAATGCTATTCATAATTTTAACCTTCTTTAAAATATTAGCATAAGCCCATCTTTTATGCAAGCAGACCCTATAAATATTTCCGAAATGCCGACAAAATTTCCAGGCTGCGGCGCGCCAGCATTTCCTTGCGCTTTCGTTTGGGTACCTTTTGGGGAAGGACAGGGAAAAGCCCGTAGTTAACATTCATCGGTTGAAAGCAGGCCGGGTCCGCCGCTGTGGTAATATAGTTAACCAGGGCCCCTATTGCCGTTTCTGGCGGGAAAACAAGGCCTTCAATACCCCGCATGTAGCAGCAGGCATTTAAACCGGCCACTATCCCGGTAGCCGCCGATTCAACGTAACCTTCTGAACCGGTTATCTGGCCGGCGAAAAAGATGCCCCGGTGTGCCTTCATTTCCAGCGTCGGCGAAAGCAGGAGCGGGGAGTTAATAAAAGTGTTGCGGTGCATCATGCCGTAACGGACAAAAACGGCCTCTTCCAGCCCGGGAATAAGGCGGAAAATACGCTTTTGCTCTCCCCTTTTTAAGCGCGTTTGAAAACCAACCATGTTGTAAAGCGTCCCCTCCCTGTTATCCATTCGCAGCTGGACAACAGCATGGGGCTGCTCACGCGTGGCGGGGTTTACAATGCCCACCGGCTTCAAGGGGCCGAACCTTAAAGTATCTATTCCCCTTCTCGCCAGAACCTCTACGGGCATACAGCCCTCGAAAAATATTTCTTTTTCAAATTCCTTGGCTGCATATACTTCGCCCCGGCACAGCTCTTCCCAAAACAGCTCATATTCATCCCGGTTCATGGGGCAGTTTAAATAATCCTCTCCTCCCTTCCCGTAACGGGAGGCGAAAAAGGCTTTTTCCATATTAATAGACTGGAAAGACACTATCGGCGCTGCAGCATCATAAAAATAGAGCTTGCCAGTGCCTGTTAACAGCTCCAGTGAGCGCGACAGCTCCGGAGAAGTGAGAGGCCCCGTAGCTATTATAACAGGCCTTTCAGGGGGCACTTCCTTAACCTCTTTAAAGCATACCTCCACCAGGGGATGTTCCTGCAGCCTGGTGGTAATCTGTCGGGCAAACTCTTCCCTGTCCACGGCCAGGGCGCCCCCGGCCGGGATTTGGGTTTGCACCGCACACTGCATAATAAATGAATGGAGCTGCCTCATTTCTTCCTTGAGAAGCCCTACCGCATTCTGCAGCGAAAGGGCCCGCAGCGAATTGCTGCAGACAAGCTCGCCAAAAAAACCGCTGTTGTGGGCCGGGGTCATCGTGTAAGGTCTCATCTCCAGCAGGCGGACGGGGATTCCCCTTTGGGCAATCTGCCACGCCGCTTCCGAACCTGCCAGCCCGGCTCCAACCACTGTAACTATCCCCGGGATAACAACACCCCCCTTTTTGTCATCGGCCGCTGCTGCCACCTTCACTTCCGGTTAACATTACTTCCTCCCGGTGCTGGCATGACTTGCTGCCGCAGCGGTAAAACAGGCCTTCCCTGCTTTTCTTTTCTACCATGAGATAGCCGCAGTCCGGACAGTTTTTCCCAGCCGGTTTATCCCATACCGCGAATTCACAGCCGGGGTAATTACTGCAGCCGTAAAACTTTCTCCCTTTTTTGCTGCGGCGCTCCACAATGCTGCCTTCCCCGCAGAGAGGGCACTCTACTCCTGTATCAACCCCGGGCTGCTTGGTATAGCGGCACTCCGGAAAACCGGGACAGGCCAGGAATTCCCCGTAACGTCCAAATTTCTTTACCAGGTTCTTGCCGCACAGGGGGCAGGTCTCTTCTGTCTCTTCATCTACGATATGGACCTTGGCCATCTTTTCCCGGGCCACCTCCAGGCGGTCCTTGAATGGCTCGTAAAACTCATTAATAACTCCAAGCCAGGAAAGCCCCCCGGCCTCAATTTTATCCAGCTTATCCTCCAGCTGTGCCGTAAAATCTATATCGATGATCTCCGGGAAGTAATCTTTCATCAGGTCAGCAATGACAAACCCCAGCTCGGTAGGCCTCAGCACCTTTTCCTCCTTAACGACGTATCCCCTGCTCTGAATGGTCTCAATGGTAGGTGAATAAGTGCTGGGCCTGCCAATTCCCCTGTTCTCCATTGTTTTCACAAGGGAGGCCTCTGAATAGCGGGGCGGGGGTTGGGTGAAGTGCTGTGCCGGTTTCAGTGAGACCAGCTCCAACTCCTGTCCCTCCTGCAGGGGAGGCAGCGGGTTGTCTTTTCTTTTATCGCTGCCGGGGTCATATACAACGGTAAAACCGGCAAACGTGGTCGTGGAGCCGTTTGCCTTGAACATATAATCACCGCTCATTATATCCACCCGGACCTGTTCTACGAGGGCCGATTCCATCTGGCTGGCCAAAAAGCGTTCCCAGATCAACTTGTAAAGGCGGTACTGGTCCCTGCCCAGGCTCTTTTTTATACTGTCGGGCTCTCTAAAAACAGAGGTCGGCCGTATGGCTTCGTGGGCTTCCTGCGCCCCTTTCCGGGCGCTGTATTTTCTTGCGCTCGGCGGGAGGTATTGTTCTCCGAAGCGCTCTTTAATAAAGTCCGTCGCCTCTTCCTGTGCAGCGGGGGAGACCCTGGCGGCATCGGTCCTCATGTAAGTAATCAGTCCGATGCTTTCTTTTTTGGTCCCCACTTCAATGCCCTCGTAAAGCTGCTGTGCTGCCCTCATGGTCCTTTTGGTGGTAAAACCGAGCCTCCGGAAAGCCTCCTGCTGCAGGGTGCTGGTAGTAAAGGGCGGGGCCGGGTTGCGCCGCCTTTCCCGCCTGTTTACCCTGTTTACCTGTGCTCTATTCCCGCGTAGCTTCTTCAGTATCTCTTCAGTTTCTCCTTCGCTGGAAAGCGATATTTTCTTGTCCTTTAGGCCGTAAAACTTTGCCGTAAAAGTGCTGCCGGCCGCTTCTTTAAAGGAGCCTTCGATGGACCAGTACTCCTGGGGGACAAAAATTTCGATTTCTTTTTCGCGGTCACAAATAAGGCGGACCGCCACGGACTGGACCCTGCCGGCACTGAGGCCCTTGCGGACTCTTTCCCAAAGCAGCGGGCTGATCATGTAGCCGACCAGTCTGTCCAGGACGCGCCTGGCCTGCTGTGCCTCAAACTTGTTTACATCAAGGTAGCGCGGGTTGGAAAAAGCCTCCCTGACAGCTTTCTTTGTTATTTCATTAAACTCCACCCGGCTCGCTTTATCGCTATCGAGCTTCAGGGCACTGCTCAGGTGCCAGCTGATTGCTTCCCCCTCCCTGTCGGGGTCAGTGGCCAGGTATACATGGCTGGCCTTTTTACGGGCCTCTTTCAGCTCTTTCAAAATTTTACCCTTTCCCCTTATGGTTATGTACTTGGGTTCAAAATCGTTTTGTTTGTCAATTCCGAGCTGGCTCCTGGGCAGATCTACCAGGTGACCCATGGAAGCTTTAACCCTGTACTTGCGCCCTAATAATTTGCCTATGGTCCTCGCTTTAGCCGGTGACTCTACAATAACAAGATACATCAATTAACCTCCCGCTATATCCTTATGAAGTAATTCCCTGCCAGCCGCTTAACGGCACCCTTCAGCTCCAGCTCAAGCAGAAGGGCATTTAATTTAGAAAGGGGCACCCGGCTCAATTGTGCTATTACCTCAATATCCACAGGTTCGTATGTCACCAGGCCCAGCAGCTTCTTTTCAGCGGCGCTGAGTCCTTCCTTTGCACTCTCTGTGCAGCCGCCGCCCGCCGGACCTGCTTTTTCAGGACCGCAGAACCGAATTTCCTCCAGTATATCATCCAGGTTTTCGACCAGCTTGGCCCCTTCTTTTATCAGCCTGTGACATCCCCTGCTGTAAGGGCTGCCGATGGCCCCGGGGACGGCAAAAACTTCCCTGCCGTGCTCCAGGGCAAATCCTGCCGTGATCAGGGCGCCGCTGTTTTCGGCCGCCTCAATAACAAGTGTGCCCAGTGAAAGGCCGCTAATGATGCGGTTCCGGCGGGGAAAATTCTGGGGCAGGGGCTTGAAGCCGGGAGGAAACTCGCTTATAACCACTCCTCCCCCGGCAATAGCATCTTTTAGTTTCCTGTTTTCAGCGGGGTAACAGATGTCCAACCCGCACCCCAAAACGGCCGCCGTCTTCCCCCCGGAATCGAGGGCCCCTTTATGGGCCCAGGCATCAATACCACGGGCCATGCCGCTTACTATGGCCAGGTTATAGTTTGACAGTTTGGCGGCAATTTTATAAGCAGTTTCCCTCCCGTAAACGGTGTGCCGGCGGCTGCCGACGATGGCCAGGCAAAAACCGTGCACCGTTTCTATCTCTCCGTTGCAGTAGAGCAGTACCGGGGGATCGTAAATCTCTTTTAAAAGGGGGGGATAGCCGGGGTCTTCAATAGAGACGACCGCAATCCCTTTCTGCAGCAGATCTTCCCAGCACCGCTCCGGATCGATCTTATTCCTCTCCCCGGCAACCTGCCCGGCCAGCTTTTGGGTAAAACCCTCCACCAAGGCCAGCTCTTTAACCGGAGCCTTCCAGAATACAGCGGGGCTGCCGAAATGACAGACCAGTTTCCTGACCCTTACGGGGCCAAGTTCTGGAATATGGTTCATGGCGTGATAGTACTTGGCCATAATAGACGACTTCCCAGGCACTTAAAAACACCTCGTCCCTGAAAACGATTAACAAGCTCTGAAATACACAGAAACCATGAGTGTGCTCACTCATGGCCGTATATTTCAACCGGCTGGTTTAACATACTGCCTGCGCTTTTCCCTATTCATTTTCATACTCCATAATGCGCTGTTCCCAGGTCCTGATGAGCAGCTTGCCTGCACCCATGGAGACGAGGTATTCGGGAAGCATAGGCGTTTTACCATAGCCGTGCGGGGCATTAACAATATAAGTGGGGATAGCCAGGCCGGAGGTGTAACCTCTCAGCTTTTCCATTATTTCGATACCTTCTTCCACAGTAGTGCGGAAATGGCTCGTGCCCCGGACCGCCTTGGCGTGGAAAATATAATACGGCTTAACCATGATCTTTAATAGCTCGTGGTTCAATTTTTTCATAACCATGGGGTCGTTGTTTATGTTTTTTAAAAGGACGGCCTGGTTGCCAAGGCTTATGCCGCAGCGGGCCAGTGCCCGGCAGGCATCCCTGGAGTCGGGGGTAACCTCCCGGGGGTGGTTGAAATGGGTATTAACATACAATGGTAGGTGCCTGCCGAGCATTTCGCACAATTCATCAGTTATCCTGTATGGCAGTGTAGCCGGCACCCTGCTCCCGAGTCGCTTTATCTCCACATGCGCCATCCTGTCCAGCTCCGTCAGTATCCAGTCCAGCGTTTCATCCGAAAGCATAAGGGCATCACCACCGGTTAAGAGGACATCTCTTATTTCACTATTGGCGGCGATATATTCAAGGGCACTTTCAATGTCTTCCTGCGGTGTATGATAGTCCTTTTCGCCAATATTGCGCCTGCGCTGGCAGTGCCGGCAGTACATGGCACACCGGTTGGTAACATTTATTATGAGACGATCGGGATATCTCCTCGTTATGGCCGGGGCCGGCGAAGTCATCTCCTCGGCCATGGGGTCCGGCTCTCCACACTGGTCAAAGTATTCTAATTCCGTCGGTACGGACTGCATGCGTACAGGATCATCTACATCACCGGCATCAATAAGGCTCAGGTAATAGGGAACCACGGACCAGCGGTAACTGCTGCCGGTAAGGGTAATTTCTTCTTTTTCCTTTTTGCTGAGGTCAATCAAGCGGGAGAGTGTCTCAACATCGCTGATACAATTTTTGATATGCCACTGCCAGTTTTTCCAGTCTTCCTCGGAAGCACCGAGCACTTCCTTGATTTTCTCCTGTCTTTTTAGTGTTTTGTCCCACTCTGTAAAGCCGGTAGGTGCCCACTTAATATACTCCAGGTAATCGGCAATAGATTCCCTCAGCACCGCGGCCCGCTCCAGGGCACCCTTTCTCTTTTCCGGTGATACCATGACCTTCAAAACCCTCCATATGGTCCAGGTTTAAACAATACCAAGGGGATCGTTCAAAATCCCTTCCGTAATAGAATTACCGCTGTTATAAGATAACATACTTTTTAAAGAGTGTAAATAGAGCCACTTTTAGACATAAGGGACAGTCTAAAACCGGGAGCAGGCGCGTCCTGCTGCGGATAAACTTTTTGCGTTGCTTCCTCTCCCGGGGCTGCCTCTCTTTCTGCGTCTTCTTCTTTAAACGGCCCTGTCGCTTCATCTCCAAATCCTGTTTCCTGTTCTTCCAGGGCCCTGTTATCAGGTAAATCCTGCCCGGGAGGCAGGCACCGCATCGAAAAGAGCAATAAAAAAGCTCAATAGCAGCAAGCCTTAAAAAAAGAGCCGTTTTCCTCCACGGCCCATTTGTATCCTTCTTCCCCGGCACATAGCAGCTCCTCCAGTATTGTAATAAACTGCCGCGGTACTCAAAAATAAAACGGCCGGTAACCAGGCATAAATGCATCAGACAGTCAACAAGCTATCCCTCTGTGCCGACCCTGGTAATGCGGTTTTTTTCGTCAACAAAGACGACCTTCGGGGAAAAGTGTTGCCATTCATCTTCCCCGTAATGGGCATAGCTGATGATAATAACCGTATCGCCAACCTGGACAAGGCGGGCGGCGGCACCGTTGAGGCATATCTCGCCCTTTCCGCGCTCCCCGGCTATAACATAAGTTTCCAACCTGGCCCCGTTGTTGTTGTTCACGACCTGCACTTTTTCATAGGGAATTATATCGGCCTTTTCCAGCAATTCTGCATCAATGGTAATGCTTCCAACGTAGTTCAGGTCGGCACCGGTTACTGTAGCCCGATGAATTTTTGACTTGCACATTATGCGCCACAAAGCTCACACCTCCACGATAATGTTGTCTATCAACCTGGTTGCTCCAAATTTTACGGCAACAGCAATAAGACACTGGCCCTCCAGTACGGAGAGGGGTTGAAGCTCACCGGTTTCAACAATCTCCACATAATCGATCCTGGCCAGGTCTGCCCCGCTGATTACCGCTTCAACGGCCCTTTTTATTTCCTCGCTGTCTATTACGCCGCTGAGGATCATCTTCTCTGCCGCCTGCAAGCTTTTATAAATAACGGCTGCCTGTTTCCTCTGTTCAGGTGAAAGGTAACTGTTGCGCGAACTCATGGCCAGTCCATCTTCTTCACGTACAACAGGGAGGATAACTATTTCCAGGTTCATGTTCAAATCGCCGGCCATCTTCTTTAACACCAGGGCCTGCTGGGCGTCTTTCTGCCCGAAATAAGCGCGCCCGGGGCGGACAAGGTTGAACAGCTTCGTCACAACCGTGGTCACTCCACGGAAATGACCGGGACGGGAAGCGCCGCATAAGCCGGCGGTCAGCCCTTCTACATGCACAAAAGTACTGTATCCCGGGGGGTACATCTCTTTTACAGGGGGGGAAAAGATAACATCGCAGCCGTACGCACCGGCCAGCCTGCTGTCCCTTTCCAGGTCACGGGGGGATTCCTCGTAATCCTCTCCATGGCCAAACTGGATAGGATTGACAAAAATACTCATAACCGTAAAATCACATTCTTCCCGTGCCGCTTCCAGCAGGGAAAGATGTCCCTGGTGCAGGCAGCCCATTGTCGGGACCAGGCCGATCAGTTTCCCCTGTTCTTTTACTTCCCGTATTATTGTTTTCAAAGCGGCAATCTCCTGGACAACTCGCAAGGCAGTTTCACCCCGCCGCTAACGCTGACATAAACTATTTCTCCAGTACTACAGCAAGTACTTCCCCGGGCATGTTGAAAGAATGCTGCTCCCCTGGGAAACGCCCTTCCTTTACATCCGTCAGATAATCCTTCACCGCTCTTTGCACCTCGTCCCTGGCCGCCGCATACTGCTTCACAAAACGGGGCCTGGGGGTATTGTAAAATCCCATCACATCATGGTAAACAAGCACCTGGCCGTCACAATGCCTTCCCGCACCGATACCGATTACCGGGATAGAGAGCCTCTCCGCTATAACCGCGGTAAGCTGCCGGGGCACGCACTCCAGGACAAGCAGGAACGCGCCCGCCTTTTCCAGGGCCAGTGATTCTTCCAGGATTGCGGCGGCCATACCGGCATCCCTACCCTGGACCTTGAAGCCTCCCAACTGCCCGACTGACTGGGGGGTAAGCCCGAGGTGGCCCGCAGCCGGGATCCCGGCAGCGGTTATCCTCTCCACGGCCTTGATTGTTTCACCCCCGCCTTCCAGCTTTACACCCTGCGCCCCGGTCTCCTGTATTATGCGGCCGGCGTTGCGAAGGGCCTCCTCGCTGTTTACCTGGTAGGTCAGGAAGGGCATGTCAATAATGACAAAAGCGCTGCTGCTTCCCCGGACCACGGCCTTCCCGTGGTGGATCATGTCGTCCAGGGTAACGGCAAGGGTGTCCTCGTAGCCGAGCACTACCATGCCCAGTGAATCGCCGACAAGGATTATATCAACACCGGCTTCGTCCACAATTTGAGCAGCAGGATAGTCATAGGCGGTAATCATAACAATTTTTTCTCCCTGCTGTTTCATTTTCTTAAAATCAGTCGTCGTTAGACGCCCGCTCATGGGCTTATATCCCTCCCAACAGGTCTTTCATTTTTTGCAGTTCAGTCCCCGGCCCCGCCTTCCCGGAGGCCAGCTCCACTGTTTGCAGTCCCAGGTGCTTGTAGAGCGGCAGTAGCTCCGGTATATGCTCTTCCATGGACTGCAGGTGGCTTTTGACGGTGCTAATATCGCCCCGTGCTATGGGGCCGGTCAAGGCTTTCTCCGTCCCCAGCTCTTTAACATTATAGAGGGTGCAGTTCATTATCGGCAGCAGCGCTTCCATGGCCTTACCGGGAGGGACACCGGCACACTGGAACATTTTCAAAGCGGCGTCCAGTAGGGCAACTAGGTAATTACAGGCCACGCACGCTGCGGCATGGTAAAGCGGTTTCATCTCCGTGGGGATAGCAATCGTTTCCCCGCCCATTGCCTCAACCATTTCCGCTGCCATACGGGCAGCGCCTTCGTCTCCTTCCATGGTAAAATAAGTGCCCTTTAAAGACCGCAGCCCGGCTTCAACTTCCGGAAAGGTCTGCAGGGGGTGAAGTGAGAGAACACGGACTCCCTGTTCCCTGGCAGAGTGCAGGATCGTCGAACTGTGGGCGCCGCTGGTATGCAGGACAACCTGGCCGCTGTGAAATCCTCCTCCCGCCGCTATTTCATTGCAGACCTCTTCAATTACACTGTCCGGGGTAGTCAACAGCACAATATCGGCACCACCGGCGGCTTCCGTCGGATTTTTGAAGACAGGGCAGCACAGCATTTCGGCTGCCGCTTCCCTTGATGCGGGAGTCCTTGAGAAGGCAGCCGCTATTTTGTAACCCTGTTTTTTTAAAGCGAGAGCGAGTACTTTCCCGGTATTTCCGGCGCCGATGACGGCAACACTTCTGCCCATGCTTCCCCCCGCCGCAATTAATAAGGCCTTCCCGCCCGTGCAGGCAGGAAGGCACAGTAAGCCCCTTATACGTACCCCCTGTCCCGGTCCACTTATGGCTCCAGGCAGATCAAACAATCCTTTATCAAGCTGGCAAATGCATATGGTAGCGTTCTCTTCCAAAGGTGCAGGTTCGGGTTCCCGCCCACGATATTCTACCATTTTATAAATAATAATGCAACACGGCGCAGCAATTTAAAACATTATTAACTCTTGTTTACAAGCCCCTTCACCAATTCTCCGCAAAAAGTGCAGCCAGAAGACGGATGCTGTTTTGGACATCATCGAGGTCAACCATTTCGCCCGCCGTATGGATGTAACGGCACGGTATGGACAGGCCCCCGGTAGGCACTCCTTCCCTGGAAAGGTGAATAGCCCCTGCATCGGTGCCTCCCCTTTCAAGCACTTCCATCTGATAAGGGATACCTTCTTTTTCGGCCGTCCTTACAAGCATTTCGACCACCTGCGGGTGGCAGATTATAGATGAATCTTTAATTTTTACAGCGGGCCCCTTTCCCAGGGAGACGTTCATTTTGTAATCAGGCTCGGGAGTGTCTCCGGTCCTGGTGACGTCAACGGCCAAACCGAAATGGGGCTGCAGCCGGTAGGCAACGGGCCGGGCACCCCTCAGCCCCAGCTCTTCCTGGACGGTAAAAACAAAGTGAAGCGTGCACGGCAGAGAAGCGGGGAGGCTCTTCAATGTTTCTATCAGCACATAGCAGCCGATACGGTCGTCGAGTGCCTTCGAGATTACCCGGTGTCCCTCCAGTGAAACAGGAGCCAGGAAAGCGCTGCTGTCACCAATCTTGACCCTTGCGGAGGCTTCCTCGCGGCTGCGGGCACCGATATCTATGTAAAGCCTGTTAAGGCCCGGCTCTTTTCCGTCCTCTATTTTTTCCCTGCCTATGACCCCGGTCACCCCGTTTGAAAAAACAACCCGGCTCCCCACCAGGGTATTTTTTAAAACGCCTCCAATGTTCGTAAAGCGCAGGAAGCCGTTTTTATCTATAAAGGTAACCATAAAACCGATTTCGTCCATGTGGGCGGCCACAAGGATATTCTTTTTTGCATTCCCCCATTTTACGGCAACCAGGCTGCCCAGGTCGTCAACAAATACCTCGTCGCAAACTTTCTCTACTTCTTCCCTGATCAGGGAGCGTATCCCTTCTTCAGAGCCGGCGGGCCCGAATGCACCGGCCAGTTTTTTTATCAATTCATTCATGGCTCCAGCCCCTTTGTATCTACTGAACTTATAAAAGCACTGACCAACTCGACAAGATGACTCCAGTCAGCGGCATTCAAAAAAGACACCGGCGAGTGAATGTAGCGGCAGGGAGTGGACACTACAGCGGTAAGAACCCCGCTCCGGGAAAGAGAAACAACTCCTGCGTCCGTAAAGCTGCCTGTAAAACGGCGGAACTGGCAGGGAATCTTTTCCTCTTCGGCCACTTCCAGGAGACGCTCCAGCACACGGCGATGTGTTATCACGGAGTCGTCCCGCAGCGTCAATGCAGGGCCGCTGCCGACTATGGTAGCCTGTTCGTGTTCATCCACATCCGGAAGGTCGGCAGCAGTAGTCGTCTCTATGACCAGGGCGATGCGAGGGTTAACCCTGTAAGCGGCCACGCCGGCACCTCTTAATCCAACCTCTTCCTGCACTGTAAAGACAGCGCAAAAAGGGGCCGGGTGTTTCCTTCCAAGTAACTCCAGCAGGGCAGCGCAGCCGGCCCTGTTATCGAGGGCTTTACCGAAAATAAGGTCCCCGCTGCTGCGGGCCTTTGTAGCGAAAGAAACATAGTCGCCGGCAGAAACAACCTTCTCGGCGTCTTCCCTGTTCCGGGCACCGATATCTATATATAATTTGTCGACCTGGTGAGGTTTTTCCCGCTCTTCTTTTTTTTGCAGGTGCACCGCCTTGTAGCCGATAACACCGTCCACATCACGGGGCCCCACTTTCACCGCAGAGGAAACAAGCGTATTTTCGAACACCCCGCCAACCTTGTAAAATCGCAGCTGGCCGCTCTTTTCAATAGAGGAGACCATCAGCCCCACTTCGTCCATGTGCGCAGACAGCATCAGGCCGCGGCCTTCTTTTTTAGAACGCCCTTCATTGTAAGCATAAAGGTTTCCCATGGAATCGGTGTAGTGCTCGATACCCCATGCCGCAAGCTTTTCCTTGATAAAGCTCCTTACTTTGGCTTCGTCCCCGGACACACCGGGAATTTGTGATAGTTCTTTTATGAGCATTTCAAGGTCTCCATAAAATCGCTGTCCAGGCCGGTAACAAAATAAGCCAGCAGCCGCCCGGCCGCTTTTATATCATCCATGTCCACAAGCTCCACGGTGGTATGCATGTAACGGAGAGGAACGGAGAGAAGTCCCGTCGGTATACCTTCAAGGCTTACCTGTATGGCCCTGGCATCAGTGCCCGTAGGACCGGGAGAAAAATCTTTCTGGTAGGGCAGGTTGTAATCGGAGGCCGTAGCGAGCAGCCGCTCGGCAATGCGTGGGTGTATGTTCGGGCCCGAGGTAATGGCGGGGCCTTTACCGAGACTTGATACTTCGTGCTCCTGTGCTCCCGGGATATCACCGTGACAGACATCCACGGCAATACCGACGTCTGGAGAAAGCCCGAAGGCGGCAACCACCGCCCCCCGGACACCGACTTCCTCCTGGACGGTTGCCACCAGGTAAACATTGGCCTCGTGATGTATATTGTGCAGTTCCCTGATACACTGCCACAGCACGGCAACACCGGCGCGGTCGTCCATGGCCTTCCCCGCCCGGCAGCGGTGCTGCAAAGTAATAAAATCCCTCTTCAGCGCCGCTATCGCCCCCGGCAAAACAACATCCCGGAGCTCTTTCTCGGGCAGGCCGGTATCGATGAACAGCTCTTCCATCTTTACAACTTTGCCCTTTTTTTCCTCTCTTATAAGGTGCGGCGGCTTAAAACCGACCACCCCGTGGACTGTTTCGCTGCCGTAAACCGTTACCTCCTGGCCCGGGAGAACACGCACATCAAACCCTCCCAGCGAGGTAAACCTCAAAAAGCCGCCCTCTTCCACCCTGGTAATGATCAGCCCTATTTCGTCCATATGTGCCGCCAGCAGGACCCTGGGGGCGTCTTCTCTTTTACCTCTTTTAAAAAAAATGAGGTTGCCCAGGTTGTCTTTCCGGGCGCTGTCCACAAAGGGAGAAAATGCGCTTTCAATGACGGCGGCTATGCCGCTTTCGTAGCCACAGACACCGTCTTTTTGAGTGATCTCCATCAAAAAATCCTGCAGTTCCAATATAAAAGCCTCCCGGGGGTTTACTGAGACGCTGTGCTCCTCTTCTAGCTTTAAAGCTTTAACGGGAATCGCCCTGCATCCGGCTCTCCTCCCTGCTGCTCCCGGCAAGCAGTCCGCCTATCCCTTGACCACGCTTTCCTCTTCCCAGGTTGTCTCCTTGAGTGCCTTCTTAAATTCTTCAAGGGGAGCGGCCTGGTTGCAGAGCAGGCCGTACTCGATACTGTCCACCAGGGCAATCCAGCTGGCTTCAATAATGTTTTCGGACACTCCTACGGTACCCCATCTTTTGCTGCCGCTCTGGGAAGTTATGAGAACCCTTACCTTGGCGGCGGTACCATCCTTGCCGTCCAGGACGCGCACCTTGTAGTCGACCAGCTTGATATTTTCCAGCTCGGGGTAAATCTCCTGCAGGGCCTTGCGCAGGGCGTTATCCATGGCGTTTACAGGGCCGATTCCCTCCGCAGCCGTATGCACAATTTTATCATCAACCCTCAGCTTGATCGTCGCTTCCACGTACAGTTCCTGTTCGCGCCTCTGCCGGTCTACAATGACGCGGAATCCCTCCAGCTTGAAAAGGGGCTTATACGCTTTCATGGTCTTCCAGATTAAAAGCTCGAACGAGCCTTCCGCCCCTTCAAACTGGTAGCCCTGGTGCTCCATCTTTTTAAGGGCGTCCAGGACCTCCCTGGCCTGGGGATAATCGTTAACAAGCTTCATCTTATTTTCCTTGATCCGGAAGAGGATATTGCTTTTTCCGGCCAGTTCGGAGACCAGAATGCGCCTTTTATTGCCGACATCTTCGGGGTTGGCGTGCTCGTATGTGCGCGAGTGCTTGACAACGGCATCAACGTGGATACCGCCCTTGTGGGCAAAGGCGTTACGTCCGACATAGGGCTGGTTATCCTGTGGAATAACGTTGGCCAGCTCGGCAACAGTGTTGGAAATCTCAGTCAGCCTTTTAAGCTGCTCGGGCTTAAACTTTTTGATCCCCAGCTTGAAGTGCATGTTAGGGATAATTGAACAGAGATCCGCGTTGCCGCACCTCTCGCCGTAGCCGTTTATGGTGCCCTGAATATGAACGGCCCCGCCCTGCAGTGCAATAAGGGAGTTGGCCACGGCCATCCCGCTGTCGTTGTGGGCATGAATACCCAGGGGGGTAGCAACATTCCTTCTCACTTCATTGATTATCTCCTGCAGCTTCAGGGGCATTGTGCCCCCGTTTGTATCACAGAGTACTATACAGTCAGCGCCGCTTTCAGCCGCCTTCCTGACAGTGGCCAGTGCATGCTCGGGATTCTCCAGGAAACCGTCAAAAAAGTGCTCCGCATCATAGATGACTTCCTTGCCCTTTCCTTTCAAAAAAGAAACTGTATCGGCAATCATGGCCAGGTTTTCCTCAAGCGTGGTACCGAGGGCATGGAAGACGTGGAAATCCCAGCTTTTGCCCACCACGGTAACCACGGGGGTGCCCGCGTCCAGCATGGCATTGACATTGGCGTCCGATTCGGCGCGCGCTTTGGCGCTCCTGGTGCTGCCAAAAGCAGCTATCCTGGCATGCTGCAGGTTAAGATTTTTTACACTGTTAAAAAATTCGAGGTCCTTGGGGTTGGAACCGGGCCAACCCCCTTCAATGTAATCGATGCCCAACTCATCAAGGAGCTTCACTATCTGTATCTTGTCCCCAACGGAAAAGGATATTCCTTCCCTTTGGGCGCCGTCTCTTAGAGTTGTATCGTACAGTATTATCTCAGACATAAGTACCTCCAGCTATAAAACTGATAATTAAAAACATTATACTATACGGCCCCAAATGTGTCCACTACGGAGAAACAATCTCCCTGTGCAGCCGGCACAGCTTCAAGGCAAGCTCCTCAATATAATTTGCCCCTTTGGGACCCCTTTCGAGGGCCTGCAGCCAGCGCACCGGTATGGCCTTTTTACCGTGATAGCCCCCGGCAATGGCCCCGGCCATGGCCGCAATGGTGTCGGTATCCCCTCCCAGCCCCACGGCATAGACAAGGGCCTCTTCAAAGTCTTCGTGATGGCGTAAAAATGAGTATATGGCCGTGGGAACGGAATAAAGGGCCCTGCTGTCGTGTCCCAGCTCCTGGACAACCTCATCAAAGGGGGCTTTCCCCTGCAGCAGCTCCTCGACCAGCTGCAGCTTCGCTCGGTACACCGAGCCGGGATCCAGAAACTGTTTTATGGCAGCGAGGTATTCTTTTACATCCAGGCCCCGGCCCGGCCCGGATCTCACTGCAAGGGCAACCGCACAGGCCTGCAGGGCAGCCCCTTCTTTCCCGTGGCTGTGGGCATGGGTAATTGAGCTGGAAGCAAAAGCAACCTCTTTAAGCTTCTGCAGGTCATGGTGATAAAGGCAGCCGACAGGTGCAATGCGCATTGCCGAACCGTTACCGTACGAACCGCCTTCAAACACTCTGCTTCCCGCCAGGTCCCATCTTACGCCGGAGCGAATCAGCTTCAGCGCGCTTACGGTTCCGGCACCGTAACCCCTGCGGGGGTCAAAATTTTCCAGGAACGACTGCGCCATATCTTCACCGTCAAAGCCCCTTTTTCTGACCAGGCTTTCCGCCACCGCGATCATCATCTCCGTATCGTCGGTATAGGTACCCGCTCCCAGCCGCGCTTCGAGCATCTCTCTTACCTCGCCGAAGCTGCTGCGGATATAATGCGGTGAATATCCCTCTACAGGCATTCCCAGCGCATCCCCGACATGCGTGCCCAAAAGGGCACCGCTAAACCTGTCTGCCAGCTCGAACATCCAGATCACCTCTTTTTTTTAACAGTAAGTAGTAAGCTCTCCTGCCAGTTAGAGCAGGACAACCGCCCGCCATAATGCCCCGGCACATTTATACTGTCACCACCCGTGAATGGTGGTGCCGCTCAGCTACGCATTTCTTACCTTTTTTTGCACTGCATAGTTAATTTTCTTATGGATAACCTAAAATGAAACATTTAAGAAAGGAGGCAGGCAATGCAAACCGCGAGAACAGGTATAAAGAACATTGGCAAAGCGGAGTTTATGTCCCTCTTTCACCAGTACCAGGGCGAATCACTGTGTGCCAAAAAGCTCAATGCCTACGCCAACCAGGTTCAAGACCCTTCCATGAAAAGCCTGATCAGCCAGATGGGCAGCCAGTGCCAGGAGAGGGCAAACCGCCTTTCCTCAATTTTACAGGAAGCCGGGGGCGGTCACCTGCTTTCATAGGCACCCTATCCAAACAGCAAAACAGCGACCTGAACTAACAAGCAAGGAGGCCAGAAAATGCCCCATCATCATCAACTTACCGACAAAGACATTGCCGGCGACGTGTTAACAGGTGCCAAGCAGATGGCACATGGATACATGATGGCGATCCTCGAATCACAGGACCAGAACCTGCGTCAAACATTCACAGACTTCCACGACCAGTGCCTGAGGGACCACCAGGATATTTTCGAGGTCATGAATAAGAAAGGCTGGTACAAAGTGCCCATGATCCTGGACGAAATGCAGCCGCAGCGCTGAGGCGTCCCCCGCGCAGACAGAGCTGCAGCCTGTCTCGATCAAAAAGTTCCTAAATTCCTAAAGCGGCCCGCTTCTTCCTACCTGGAAGCGGGTTTTATTTATCATCTATTCAGCGTCATTCTTCGTCAATAAAATCGGCTATGAAGCGCTGCACTTTCTGGGCGGGACAAATAATACCGTAATGACCTTCCCCCAGGTAATCGGCTTTCAGCTGCAGCAGTTTTTTCAACGAAGCCTGCCACTGGTCCCAGTCAGAGCCCCATGAAGGGTTAATAGGGCCGTGTATATCCTGGCCGAACAGGACCCTGCCCCCGGGGAAATCTCCCCAGACAACGATGCTCCCCTGTGTGTGACCGGGCGTGTGCAGCAGTTGCAGCTCCTGCCGGCCCAGGTTGACTGTTTCCTTTTCTCCGTCAACAACCCGGTCTACGCGCACCGGTTTATAGTCAATACCGTACAGCCCGGCAGCAGTTTTAACAATGTCCCTTCCTTCCAGGGCATCAACATCACCGCGATGGGCGATAACCCGGGCGCCGACCCTTGATACTATTTCGGCCGCCCCTCCCCCGTGGTCGACGTGGGCATGCGTCAGTATTAAAGTGCCTATATCACCGGGAGAAAGCCACAATTTCTCCATGTTCAAAAAAATCCTCTCCACCGATAGCCCGCAGCCGCAATCGATCATCAGCAGCTCTCCCTCGTTTTCCAGCAGATAAACGTTGCAGTCCTCCGGGGCGGAAAGGCCGGGGCCGCCAACCAGGTAAACACCCGCCATAATCATTTCCGGTTCCAGGGCTATCTCCTCCTTCCCGTATCAAAATATCTCTCATCTCTCCTGTCCCTTAAGGGCCATTTCCACGGCCTCTACAGGCGAACCGGCCCTCAGTGTATCGGGCAGGGCAAAGGGAAACTGCAGGGCAACAACTTTTTTCCCTTCCTTAAGGGCAATAGACGTCTCCGATAGGGTACCGTAACCGCCGGTCACGGCAATCAACACATCACTGCAGCGCACCACCAAAAAATTACGCATCTCGCCCATACCGGTAGTGAGGGCATAGCTGACGTAAGGGTTGGCCTCTTTTCGCCTCGTCCCCGGCAGTATGCCCAGGGTTACACCTCCCGCCTCCATGCATCCCCGGCAGGCCTGCTCCATAACGCCTCCCAATCCCCCGCAAACCAGCAGTGCTCCCCTGCGGGCAATCTCCGCCCCTACTTCGTAGGCCAGAAGCCCCTCCCGGGGACTGCATGATCCCGAACCGATTACACCCACATAAACCATATTTCATAAGCCCCCCGACGTAAAGAGGAATTTTAATATATAATATAGAACTGCTCTATTTAGGAAAAAGAGGTGCTCTTTTAGGAGATTATACCTTTATTGTGGGCTGTTGAAAAGTGTTGCCCTTTTGGACTTCCCGTCAATAATGCCGAAGAGGTGATAACCCCTTGAATGAATGGTACAGGCAGCTCCGCCGCGACTTAAACCCCCAGCAGTACCTGTTCGCGACAGAGCACAATTCAAGCATACTGGGCATAGCCGGTCCCGGTTCGGGAAAGACAAGGTCCCTGACCTACCGGCTGGCAAACCTGCTCCGCGAAGGAGTGTCCCCCGAAAACATATTACTGGTAACATTTACCAATAAGGCCGCCGGGGAGATGAAAGAGCGCGTCAAAGATATACTCGGAGAGCTGCCGCCCCGGCTGTGGGCTGGAACATTCCACAGCATCGGGGCCAGGATTTTACGGCGCCACGCCTCCCTGGTGAACAGGAGTTCCAACTTTACCATCCTGGACGAAGATGACCGCAATGCCATGATCAAATCTTCCCTTTCGGAGCTGAAAGTCGATCTTAAACCGGCAGAGCGCAGTCTTTTCATTAAAAGAAGTGTGCTCGGCAAAGTGCTCAGCTCGGCGCGCAATTCAGCCCTGGGAATAGAATCGTATATTTGCACCAGGACCCCGGAGCTTGAAGATTACATCTCCCTGTTTACCGTAGTGGAAAAAACGCTGGAGAACAAAAAAATGCTGGCCAATGCCTTTGATTTTTATGACCTGCTGACAGCCTGGTTAAAGCTGCTGCAGGAAAACGAGCATGTCAAAAACCGTTACCAGGAACAGTTCGGCCACACCCTGGTAGACGAGTATCAGGACACCAACACGGTGCAGGAACAGCTTATTTCCATACTGGGGGGAAAGGGTTCCACCTGCGTGGTAGGAGATGACGCCCAGTCCATATACGGCTTTCGGTGCGCGGAGATTACCAACCTGCTTAACTTCCCCGTAAAGCATCCTCAATGCACGGTAATCAAGCTGGTAGAGAACTACCGCAGCACCCCGCAGATCTTGATGCTGGCCAACTGCTCTATAGCTCACAACAAGGAGCAGTTTCCGAAGGAACTGTACTCGGTGCGGGAAGCAGGGGAAATACCGCTTGTCTACAGGGCACCTGGAAATATGCAGGAAGCCGGCTTCGTTGCCGATACCGTAGAAGAGCTCTACAGCGAAGGCATTGACCTCAGGGAGATGGCCGTCCTGTACCGCAGCTCCTACCTGGCACAGGACACCGAAATAGCGTTGATGAAAAGAGGAATTCCTTATCTCACTTTTGGGGGCTTGAAATTTTTGCAGCGCGCGCACATAAAAGACCTGCTCGCCTGGCTTAAGATACTGGAAAACCCCTGCGACGAGATTTCATGGCAGCGCGTGGCCCTGATGTGTGAAGGAGTCGGCGAAAGCACCTTCCGGGAAACCTGGCAGAAGCTGCGCTCCTTTCTCCATCCCGCAAGGGCGGCCGCCCAGGGGAAAGTGGTCCCCCGCCGCGGTGCAGCCGGCTGGAAGCTTTTGTCGGAAACAATGGGAAAGCTGCTCCATGCGGACACCGAAAACGTGCCCCTTCTTATAAAGCTGATCGTTGACAACTTTTACGGCGGCTACATGCAGAAAAAATACCCTCTCGACTACAGGGAACGCTCCAGGAGCCTGGAAAGGCTTGCCGCCTACGGTGAACGCTGTTCCTCGCTGCGGCAGTTCTTGGAAACCCTGCTGCTGGAGGAAACGCTCATCCTGGAGGGGGAAAGAGAAGAAAGCCCGGAAAAGGATTTCCTGACCCTGTCCACCATACACAGCGCCAAGGGCAAAGAGTGGAAAGTTGTTTTTGTTATCGGTTTAAACCAGGGAAGCTTCCCTTCAATGCAGGGCCTCAAAAACATGGAGGAAGAAAGGCGCCTTTTTTACGTTGCCGCGACCAGGGCAAAGGACTTCCTTTACCTGGCCACCTCTGAGGTCGATTACAGGGGCTGGGAAAAACACTTCAGCGGCCCCTCCCAGTTTTTAAAAGAATTGCCGGAGCACTGCTACCAGATGTGCGAATATATCCCTGTATAATTATTTCTTGTAATCAACATCAATGACCCTGTCAATGTTAATCATCTCAAACAAGCTGCGCAGGTACTCGCTCTGTACATTTATTATGCTCAGCGAGCCGTGCCTCTTTTTGAGCATCCCCTGGAACATGAGCAGCTTGCCAAGGCAGGTCCCGTCAATATAACTGGTATTGCTAAAATCAACCTTTATTTCGCTGACCCCTTCCTCGTAGAGCTTTTTGAGGCTTTCTTTTAACTGGGACGAGTTAAGGATATCCATTGTTTTTTCGAGGATTACAACGACCGTACAGTCATCTTTTCTAATCACTTTCATTCCGGCCACCCCCGCTCGCTCAACTGGAATTGAAGCTGCCGGCAGCCGAAGGGCGCCGGTATAACCACAGAACGGTTAACAACGGTACATTGTCTCTACTTTTTTTGAATTCCATTCAACTCATTCTCTTCTTCGGCATCGCTATATTTGAAAAGTATAGCAAGGAAAACTGAGCCTGGCAGTGATGCGTTATTACCAGGCCCTCTTAAGGTTTCAGGTTTTTTCATCATTCTTGCTGGGAATATTAACAGGATAATAGTTGACCGGTGACTCCATGTATATGCTCCTGCTGGGAAATGCTATGGACACCCCCTTACCCTCAAGTATTCTCATGATTTTAAGATTGATATCCTCCCTTACCCGCAGGTACTCGCCCCAGACCGTAGTGACGGTAAAAAAATAGATAAAAATATCCAGGCTGCTGTCGTTAAAATCGTTAAAGTGGACAAATATCGTTTCCTTGTGCACCTCGGGGTGATTGACGAGCAAATCCTTTATTTCTTTAACGCACTGCTCCAGCTTTTCCCTGGTCGTGGTATAGGTAACTCCAAGGTAAAAGCTTACCCTGCGCTTTCCCATCCTGGTCCAGTTTGTAATGGCCTCATTGGAAAGGGTGGCGTTGGGAACCGTTACCAGCGCATTGGCAAAAGTTCTCACTTTCGTACTCCTGAAGGAAATGTCTTCCACCGTCCCCTCAACGCTGGGTGTAAGGATCCAATCGCCAATGGAAAACGGCTTGTCGGTAATAATTACGATCCCGCCAAAGATGTTGGCAATGGCATCCTTGGCTGCCAGGGCAAAAGCGAGCCCCCCGAGCCCCAAACCGGCTATAAAACCGCTCACGTTGTAACCCCACTCCTGGGCTATTATGCTCAGACCGAGCACAATGACGATAAAACGGAGCACTTTTGTCAAAAAGGGGATCAGTATTTTATCTATTTGAAGGCCCAGCTTGCTGCCGAGCTCTTCGAACAGGTAGGCGCCAATGAGGTTATACAATGCCCACGTAATAATGGCAATAATAAAACCGCGGAAAAACTTCAAGACGAGCAGGTCCTGGTACGGCGTCAGCGGGAGGTATACAAAGGCGAAGTAAATGCCGAGGACCACGATAAAAGCCTTCAGTGGCCCTTCAAAAGCGAGCAGCAACTTGACATCCAGGTCCGTTTTGCTTCTCTGCAGCAGCTTAAACACGGTTTTGAGGACATAGCGGACAAAAACTCTCCTTATGAGCAGAAACACGAAAAAAATGGCTGCAGCAATACCTATCTGCTTCCACAAGTATACATTAAGCAGAGTCTCAATGATTTCCATAAGAATACCCCCTGTTACAGTGCCTGTGATATGCTTTCTCCCCAGTATTTTAAAACCTGCCCGCCGTATGGCCGCTCACTCAACTTTTTTATCCCGCAGCTTATTCAAAAGGTACTCGATGATTTCCCTTCTCCTGATCATACCGATAAATATGCCGCTGTCGTCAACTACAGGAACGAAGTTCTGGGTTATAACCAGTGAAAAAAGGTCGTTGATATTGGCTTCAATGCGCACCGGCGAGTTTTCCATCCTCCGCGGAACATCATACAGCAGCACATTTTCGGCGTTGCCGAAATTCAACCCGGGGGTATTTTTCAGCTTCCACAGCAGGTCCCCTTCTGTAATCGTACCCGCGTATTTACCATCACTGTCAATGAGCGGCACCGCGGAATAGCGGTGGTACTCCATTTTTTCCATGGCCTGGCGCATCGTGTTTTTTAAAGACAGGCAGACCACTTCTTTCTTCGGTATAAGAAAAAAAGCAATATTCAAGCCTATATCACCTCAATAAAGGCCCTTTCAAAGAAGGCCCTTAAAGTAAAAAGCGCTGCAAAAAAAAAAATGGTTCACCATAATTATTTCAACTCTCCTGCCCCATTTCCTTCTTCGTATTCAAGATAAGAAAGGATACCGCAGGCATTTGTAGAATTAGTAAGCAAAACAGCTTATTTTTGACAAATAATTTATCTAAACGACACAAACCGAACCGCTGCTTTTATAAATAATACTGGGAGATTCATTATGTCACGGAAAATGTCGCGAAAAAAAGGATTCCTGTTGCTTCTGCTGCTGTGCTCGGCTTTATGGTTCCTGGGCAGCTTTTCCTGCATATTAATGGATGTCTTCTCCCGGCAAGCAGCTGCCCCCAGTTCCGAAAGGCCGGACCAAGAGCGGAATTACAATAATGCGGCAGCCAATGCTGTCCCGGAAGAGCTGCGCCACATATTGCTGCTGGAAGAACTGCAGGAAGAAGAGGGACAGCATGTCATAGACAACCTGCTGGAGCTTTCCCGCCGTCTTGATGCAGTTGGCTACCACGCCAGCCTGGAATTGGCCCGCCGCCACAGCAAAAAAGGTGAGGTTGAAGAATCGACAGATCATTTCCGGCAGGCCCTTTCCCTTTACGGTTCCCCGGAAGTGCAAATGGAACTGGCTGCATACCTGAAGGAAGAGGGGTTGCTTGCGCAATCCATAGAAGAATATTACAGGCTCCTCCCGGCCGAAGAAGCCGTGGAAAGCCTCATCCAAATGGGAGAAGAACACTGCACGGTCGCCGGAGCACTGCTGGAAAAAAGGCTATGGAAAGATGCAGCCGGCTTCCTGCGCCCTCTCATTGATACTGCCGGAACCTCTCCCTGCCTGGAACGGTATTACATTATGGCGCTTGTTGAACTGCGGGAACACGAAGAGGCCCTGCAGCGTGAAGAAAAATACCGCGCAGCCAACCCTTCCGACCCCGAAATGGAATGGTATTATGGACGCTGCCTGGAACTGAAAGAGAGGAAGGAAGAGGCACTGGAGGCTTACAGGGCTGCAGGTAAAAGAGGCAGCTACCGGAGGGGAATAATCCTGGAGCAGCTCGGTCGCCTCCAGGAAGCAGCAGCCGCTTTTTGTGAAGCGCCGGAAGCGGAAGCGCGCTGGCGCGGAGCAAGGTTGTGGGAAACACTGGGAAATGTACCGGAATCCCTGGAGACCTGCCTCCAGCTCGCCGCGGAGGAATCGCCCGTTCAGGATGATGCCGCATACCGGGCCTATCTTCTCCTTGCCGGCAGCGGCGACCCGCGCAGGGAAGAGCTGCTGGAAGTGCTCTCCGATAGCCCGGCGTGGATGAAACGACTGGGGAAAGAGCCACACTGGGAGATCTTTCCTGAACTTCCGTCGGTGGAAGCGGGCTTTATCAAGAGAGCGGAGGCATACCGGCAGAGCGGCAGAACAGAGCTGTCCGAGCTGGAACTGGCCATAGGCTCCGCCCTGGCCTCCACGCAGGAAACGATAGCCTTGGGCAGGTGGTACCGGGAACAGGGTCACTATTACCTTGCAGTGCGGCAGGGGATCAAGGCTCTGCGCGAACGGCCCTGCCGCAGGGCTTACCGGCTGGCCTACCCCTACCCCTACAGCGATCTTGTCCGTGAAGCGGCAGACCGGTACGGGCTTGACGATTACATCCTGCTGGCGGTGATGCGGGAAGAAAGCCACTTCCGCCAGGAGGTAGTTTCCCACGCCGGTGCAAGAGGACTGATGCAGATAATGCCCGCCACCGGCGAAGATATTGCTTCCAGCATGGGCCTGCAGTTTCAACCGGCAGACCTTTTTGACCCGGAGATTAACATCGGCTTCGGTGCCTGGTACCTTCGCTCCATGCTCAACATGTTCGACGGCAACCTGGATATGGCCCTGGCCGCCTACAACGCCGGCCCCGGCCATGCCTCCCGCTGGCGGCAGTCCCCGCTTGGAAAGGACCCGGCCACTTTTCCTGCAGCAGTATCTTTCATTGAAACACGGCAGTACATTACAAAAGTTATGGACTCCTACCTCACTTACCAGTGGCTCTACGATGGAACCTAACGCCGGACAAGGGGACGTTTCTCCTGTCCGGCCCGTTGACAGGGGGACGGGGTACCTGTCACCCTCGCAGGCATATACTACCGATATTATAACAAAGCGGAGCCCTGCTGCCTGCGGGCGCTTAAAAATTCCTCTACCTCCCGGCGTGACCGCGTGTTAAAAACATCTGCTTTCTGCAGCCAACCTTTCCGTGCTATGGCTACTCCGAAACTGGTATCATTTATTTCTTCATTCCTGTGGGAATCAGGGTTAATGGAAACCAAAAGCCCCATCTCTTTAACCCTTCTAAGCTGCCTCCAGTCCAGGTCCAGACGTGCCGGGCTGGCGTTGAATTCAATAATTACATTGCCGGCGAGAGCTTTTTGAAGTATTTCCTCCAGGTCAATGGAGTAACCCTCTCTTCCCAGGAGTAGCCTTCCTGTCGGATGGCCGAGCATGGTCACCAGCGGGTGCGATAGAGCCCTGAGCAGCCTGTCGGTCATTTTTTCCCTGGCCATCCCCAGCCCGGAATGGACGGAAGCGATCACAAAATCGAGCTGTTTTAAAAGCCCTTCGGGATAGTCCAGTGAGCCGTCAGCCCTGATATCTGATTCCACCCCTTTCAGTATGGATATATCGGGGTATTTACCCCTCAGCATTTCTATCTCTTCCAGCTGTCTTTTTAAGTCTTCTTCCTTTAATCCCCCGGCATAAAAGGCCGACCGGCTGTGGTCAGAAATACCGACATACTCGTAACCTAACTGCAGGCAAAACCGAACCGTTTCTTCGAGAGAATTTGCCCCGTCACTGTAAGCGGTATGCACATGAAAAACGCCGCGAATATCCTCTTCCTCTACCAGGGTAGGCAGCTCCCCTTTTTCGGCCGCCTCAATCTCTCCATGGTTTTCGCGGAGCTCGGGGGGTATATACGTCAGCTGCAGTGCTTTAAATATATCCTCTTCGCTGCTGCAGGCTACCCGCTTCCCTTCCCGAAAAAGCCCGTATTCATTCATCTTTATCCCCATCGTTCTGGCACGGTGCCTCATGGCGGTGTTATGCTCTTTGCTGCCGGTAAAATGGTGCAGCGCATAAGGAAACTCTGCTGCCTGTACAACCCTGAGGTCGGCATTTATACCTTCTTGCAGCCGGACCGAGGCCTTTGTCTCTCCTTCCGCTATAATTTCTGATACCTGGGGAAGCTGAGCGAAAAAGCGGGTTAATGCGGCAGTATCACCGCTGCAAGCGACCAGGTCAATGTCCCTGACAATCTCCATGCAGCGCCTGAGACTGCCGGCCAGGCTTGCCTCCTGCAGGGCTGAAAAAGAATATATTTTCTCCAGCAGGGAATCGGCTATCTCCCTCGCCTCACTGTAAAAATAGCGCCCCTGCGAACGCCTCACAAGCTCGATTCCCCTGATAATATTGTCCTGGGTTTTGGCGCCAAAGCCTTTCAAGTTGACGAGGCGGTTTTCCCTGCAGGCATACTCCAGCTCCCCGAGCGTAGCTATCCCCAGGAGATCATGGAGGGCTTTAACCTTCCGGGGGCCGAGACCGGGGACACTGAGCATTTCCAAAAGGCCCTCTGGCACGCTCGCTTTAAGCTCTTCATAGTATTTCAGGCTGCCCGAAACAATAATTTCCTTTATCTTTTCATTTAAAGCGACGCCAATTCCCTTAACATCTTTTAACCTGTCATCGCGCACAAGTTTAAGAAGCTCTTCTTCCCCCAAAAGCTCCACGGTCCTGGCGGCATTGTAATAAGCCCTGCTTTTAAAGGGATTTTCTCCCTTGAGCTCCAATAATAATCCCATTTCCCGAAGTATACTGGATATTGCCGCACGCTTTTCCTTGCCATGCTCCTTTGGCATCCGCACCACCGCTATCATTT
>PWRZ01000225.1 GCA_003563385.1 Syntrophomonadaceae bacterium | reverse complement strand
GGAAACTGGAGCAGTTTTGCCTATCCAAAAACATCTCTCCCGCTCAATACTCCTTCATGGCCCTGATGAGCAGGGAAGCCAGCGTGCGCTGCTCCTCCGGTGAGGCTATATCCCACAGCTCTTTCATAAACTGCTGCTCCGGACTCCTGGGGTCGACGTGATCGTGCAGAAAGTCGCCCAGGTGGTTGACAAAGGCGGTCATGCTCTCGTCGGAAATACCGACAAAATCCCCGGCCTTAAGTAAAGGAGAAAGTATTTTCTTCCACTTCTGCCACGAAGTGGCTGTTTCTTTTTGCACCCGTACCAGGCCTCTCTTCATCTTCATCAGCTATCAATTCAATAAACGCTTTTTCCAAAAACTGTTACTTGGGCACGGTTAAAATTAAACCGCTTCAACCCCGCTTGCACCTTCATTTCATTTTTCCCCGGGAGGCCGATAATATACCGGCCGTGGCTGCGCCAGCGCCGCTTTGCGCGGCCGGCAGCGAACCGTATCAGCAAAAAAAGGAGCCCGGGGCTCCTTTTATAAGGTGCAATCGAGGTAGGGACACTCTGACGCTTATTTTTTGATGCGCGTCACCACGTTATCGCGTCACCACTCCATACGTTATGTTATACGTTATATTGTCACACTGTATTACACCATCATGATTATACCATCATAATTACACCATCATGCCTGCAGGCTGCCCCCCGGCACAATCAGCTCTTATGCCTTCCTTAGCGGCTCAATGCATCCGGGGATATCGTTGGCGGGCGAGTTTACCACGGTGGATACTTCGTAAGCGGCCATCAGTTCGGCAGGATAGGGTTTTAAGAGGCGCTTCAGGGCCGCGCTGTCGGTCACTTCCCCATCGAGCCAGATCTGCTCCGCTTCTTCTTCCAGGATAACGGGCATACGGTCATGGATGGGTTTTACAACCTCGTTGGCCGCGGTGGTAATGATGGCACAGGAGATGATATTCTCACCGCCGGGGGATATCCAACTATCCCAGAGCCCCGCAAAGGCAAAAAAGCCGCCTTCTTTCAGCGTCACCCGGTAGGGTCTCTTCACCGAACCAGGATCGTCCTTCTTCCATTCATAAAAACCGTCCGCCGGGATCAGGCAGCGCCGCCGCTGCAGGGATTTCCTGAAGCTCGGCTTGCTGTGCACCGTTTCCGCCCGGGCGTTAATAATGTTGATATCGGAAAGACTGCCTTTAAACCAGGAAGGAACCAGCCCCCACCGTAAAAAGACCAGCCTGTTGGCACCGTCATTGACAACAGCGGGAATGGGCTGCATGGGAGCAATGTTGTAACGCCGACGTAGCCGTCCATTTGCGCGCACAAGGTCGAAACGGGCCGCAAACCCGGACAGATCGGCCAGCGAGTAGCGGCCGCACATCATTTCACCTCCTTAGCCAAACATACGCCAAACATATCCGCTGACAGCGCGCCCCCTTAAACCAGGGGTGTGCGCCGCTAACCGCCTGCTTCACGGGCAGCGCTGCGGGCCACAACAAAGGAAACCCGGCTTCCCTGTCGTTGTAAAATAGCCCCTGGCAGCATGAGCGCATCAGGGCAATGCCCCGGCCCCGCTCTACGCCGCTGTCCAGCTCCTTATAGGTTTTTTCGCAAAATCTTTATTTAATTCTTCTTTTGGCAGGCAGGTTGCCGGCTAAAAAAGACGGGACTTCGGTTCCGTCCATTATTTATTTAAGACAGCCGTGTGGCACCGGAAAGTGTTAAGCGTCCTGCATGTTTCAATCCCCTATTCATCGGGGTCTACGGTGATACGAAGAATCCGAAACGCTGAACTGGGACGATGATGCCGGTTTCAATCCCCTATTCATCGGGGTCTACGGTGATACATGGGTAAAACGGTATCATCAGAGAAGGAAGCAGCGTTTCAATCCCCTATTCATCGGGGTCTACGGTGATACGGAGGCAATAAAGGATTTTATAGCGGGCAATATTTCAGAGTTTCAATCCCCTATTCATCGGGGTCTACGGTGATACAGCATGAGAAGACTGTTCATCAGACCATGCTGGACGGTTTCAATCCCCTATTCATCGGGGTCTACGGTGATACAGCCCTGTAAATGCGATAAAGAGGCAAGCCCTGGAAGTTTCAATCCCCTATTCATCGGGGTCTACGGTGATACCTTAAAGGTTCTCAACTGAAACTCAACAAACACAATCGTTTCAATCCCCTATTCATCGGGGTCTACGGTGATACGGCCCGTAACGTAAATCACTGGTTCCAGGCGAACCCGTTTCAATCCCCTATTCATCGGGGCCTACGGTGATACATACCCTGCGGGGCGGGGTAGAGACGGACTATGATGTTTCAATCCCCTATTCATCGGGGCCTACGGTGATACGGGACTAGCGGACGTGGATGATGCGGAGGAGACGGAGGTTTCAATCCCCTATTCATCGGGGCCTACGGTGATACACTCCTTACGAGGCTACCTGGAAACGTTTTTGTTCGGTGTTTCAATCCCCTATTCATCGGGGCCTACGGTGATACGCCTTGCAACGAGTGCGGGC
>PWRZ01000067.1 GCA_003563385.1 Syntrophomonadaceae bacterium | reverse complement strand
CACCAACACAAGATTTCCCTTTAACCATCTTACCCTATTGCGAATTCCAAAACTCCTGCTGATCGCGGCAGTAGCTCTTGTCCTGACGGACTACGCACACGCCGAGGAGCGCGTCGTTGAGGTATCGAACCCCTACGCAGACGTGAACTGGGAAACCTATGGGCCTTATCTGGGCAACTTCCATACACACACAACCCAGAGTGATGGCAACCAATCGCCAGCTGCCGTGATTGATGAGTATTACAATCGCGGCTATCACGCGTTGGCCATTACGGATCACAGCAACCAGACCCCGCCGTCGCATCCGACGACCTTCCCTTGGCAAGACTTTGGGCGCGATCCCCTATTGCTGGGTATGGTGGACGTTGAGGGAAATGAGCTGTCGATAGGCCACCACATTGTGAGTCTCTTTACCGACTACACCAGTGCAAATTCAGATATAGATACGCGATTGGCGGGTATCGGCGCGAACGGGGGCATTGGGTACATTGCGCATCCTGGTCGCTATTCCGTTAGTGCCCAAGCGTATGCGGACCACTACGAAAACCATCCCCACATCTTTGGGCAGGCGATTTACAACCAAGGCGATCGCTATCCCGGTGACCGCGCAAAATGGGATGACGTTCTGAGCATCACGATGCCCGATCGGCCGGTCTGGGGGATTTCGGAAGACGATTCGCACTTCGCCTCTCATATCGGGCGAAACCGTACGTATATGTTCATGCCTGCGCTGACGCATACCAACGTGCGGGAATCATTACTGTCCGGCGCATTCTATTCCACTGTCTCGGGGCAGAATGACACACCGCCGTCTTTGACGGGCGTGACCGTGGATGAATTTGCGGGTACCATCACCTTGGCGGCAGAGGATTTCACATCGGTCCGCTGGATCTCGATGGGTCAGGAAGTTGCCACCGGTTTGACCATTGATCTGGTCAACGCGCCGGGTGTGGAACGCTACGTCCGCGCAGAATTCCAAGGCCCAGAAGGACGTATGTACACGAACCCGTTCGGCGTGATTTTAGCAGCACCAACCATGGATATATACGAGGGTACTACGCTGATTGCGGTCGATGCAGAGCGCGTTTTTGTGACACCGATCGGCGAAGCTGTTTCGCATACATACACGGTCACAAACCGAAATCTCACGTTAGACACGCTTTTATTGTCGGGAACGCCGGATGCGGTGATTTTCGCAGAGAGTGGCACCACAAATCATGCCGGGTTCACAATCTCTGCGAATATCACGGGAGACGCGACCGAGCTTGCTCCCGGAGAAACCGCGAACTTCACGGTTACGTTTCAGACATCGGAGCCAGGTTCTTATACGGGCACCGTGCATATTGCCAACAATGATCCTAACAAGAACCCTTACACGTTCCGGGTTACCGCTTTGGTGACGAGTTACACGGTCAGCTATGAAGGCAACGGGAATGACAGTGGTGAAGTGCCGTCGCCCCAGACGAAGCACCATGGCGTGCCACTTACGCTTGCGAGCAATATCGGCGGTTTAGGGAAAGATGGCTATACCCTTGTCGGTTGGAACACGCAAGCCGACGGGAACGGTATCCACTATGCGGAGGGGGCAACCTATACGGACGATGCCGATTTGACGCTCTACGCACAATGGAATCGTCCGCCCGTGGTGAATGCAGGCCCCAATCAGAACGTACTGCTGGATGTAAACGCGATGTGGACACCCGCCGATATTGAAGCTGTAGCCTGGTTCGATGCGTCTGATGCATCAACGATCATGGTAGATGCGAGCAACAAGGTGAGCCAGTGGGATGACCGGAGCGGGAACGATAACCATGCCACGCGGGCGGACACGGGCGATCAGCCCACATACCGGGCGAGTGATGCCCTGATGAATGATATGCCGAGTATCGGATCCAGTAGTGCCAGCGGAAGTGTTGGCCTGGATACCCCGTCGATGTCTGCACGCAACGTCTATGTCGTAGCTTATTATCTAGATGGGGAGGCGAGTACGTTTTCCGGCACGCATCCGACGCTGTTTTCGGGCCCAGGCAGCTTCGGTGAGTACCGGGTAATGGGAGAGCAGAACACGGCAAACTTCTGGAATACGTATAGTTTCAATAATGCCGGTACTTTCAAGAACGGTTCAACCACCAGTTCCTTGGACAATGTGTTGCCGATGCCAGCATCGATTTTCACGTTCAAATCGAGCGCTTCCCGGACACAGGTCTATTCGCTGGGCTATAACAAGGTCACTGCCAGTCGCACCTGGAATGGTGGATATTCCGAAATCATCTTCACAGATGGCAGCGAGGATCTGGAGACGCAGCAGAAGATCGAAGGGTACTTGGCGCACAAGTGGGGGTTGGAAGATAATTTGCCGTCCGATCATCCATACAAGGAGGCAGCACCGATTGGGTCGTCGGTAACGGCTGCGCTGGCTGGATCCGTTAGCGATCCCGATGGCGATACGCTGACAACACTTTGGACGCAACAAGACGGGCCGACTTTCGTGCGCTTTTTCAATGCGACCGTCACAAATACAACTGCCAGATTTG
>PWRZ01000008.1 GCA_003563385.1 Syntrophomonadaceae bacterium | reverse complement strand
GGCTCTGAGCCCACTGCCGGCACAAGAGCCGGTCGTTTGCCTCCGACCTCTTGAGTGATGCGTGACCCTGTGAAGCTGCCGCAGATAGTCTTGCTGAGCCCTGTACTGGACATTCCGTCATTCTGTTGGCTGGGCGGCTGTATTCTGGGAGTCTGTTATGCCTGACTGGTCGGAGTTGGCACCGCGATAATGCGCAAGGGAAACGATCGCCCAAATCGCCGGTCTGGGCTAACTTCGATTTGTACTCAAGGGATGGAGTATAATAAAGGGCCGTTTCTGCTGTGAGTATTATCTGTAAGACCGCGCAATCACTTGTTGGATAGGCGTAGACAGATAGTATCAGCGAAGGAAAGACCGGGCCTTCCTCCGGCTGGCAGCTGCGAGTGAGTGGCCCAGATCTCAAGCGGGAAGATCGGAGGATACAATGGATTTGCAGGTCGAAAGATTGTTCAAGAAGGCGCGCTCTGGCAAAGCTGTGCTCTTCCTGGGAGCTGGCGCTTCGGTGGGTGCGGGGCTGCCTAGCGGCATAGAACTCGCGAGACGCGTATCGCGTGAGTTTGGGACTGGCATCGACAGTGACGACTTCATCGAGGTCTGTACCCACGTACTCAACACAGCAGGGATCAACCGGGCGGATGTCGAGGACTTTCTGCGCACACAACTCGACGGCCAACCTTCGGAGGCACACAACAGCCTTCCGCTGAATCGCTGGCGTGCCATCTTCACGGTGAATTTCGATGACTTGGTCGAAACCGCGTACAGAAACTCCGCTTCGCGAACACAGCGATGTGAGCCGGTTTTCTCAGGTGATTTCTCCAGGAGAGAGTCTGACTACATGGATCTTGTACGCCTTTTCAAGTTAATGGGCTGTGTCAATGGACAGGGCGAGGAGTCTCAGATGGCTCTAAGCCGCACCGACTACCACCGGAAACTGAGACGTCGTGGTGGCCTGCTCCGGCTCGTGTACGACTTTGCGAAAGATGGCACGATAATCTACGCGGGCTATAGCTTTGACGACCTCATCGCGCGAGACATCATTGACGAGGTCAGGGATGAGGTTGGGGTTGATCGGCTCCCTTGGGGATGGGCGTTGCTGCCGCACTGGGACGAAGACCTCGAACAGCTTCTCAGACAGCGCAAGGTTCTGCCGCTTGTGATGACGTTCGAACAATTCATGGATCACTGCTTGGCCACCCCTAGCATCACTCCAGAACCCAAGCAATCTGGTGCCGTCACTCTTACTGTTGGGGGAGTGCCCATCGATGTACCTGCATCTGACATGAAGATGTACTCACGTGAGTTCCAACTCCTACATGACGATGTCGGCATCGATGACGCAGTTGATTCAGTTGCTGCACGGAGGGACTACCTTGAGGGCAAACTTGACCCTTGGATCGGGATCACCAGAGGATGGGCATTCCTCCGGCCGATATCCGGGGATGTAGAGAAGCTGCTAATTGAGTCCCTCCAAGGGGGCATCGAGTCTGAGGTGCCGGTCTTCCTTCTTCTTGGCCCCGCTGGGGTTGGGAAGTCAACGATCGCCCGTGTCGTTGGTCATAGGATTTACCGGTCTCAAGGCATCCCGACGATATTCCTGCATCCAGAGAATGACCAGATCGACTACGTCGTCATCGACAGTCTCTCGCGACAGATCGAGGAAGCTCTCGCTGCGGCGAGCCAACCGAAGGGCCGGAAAACAATCCTTATCGTCATTGATGAGGCCGCTGCGCGTATTCAGCATGTACGTCGACTTCCTCAGTACCTAGCGTCTCGCGGAATTCCGGCACTGATTTTGGCTGTCGCGCGCGAGAATGAGTGGGGCGTGGCTCGGGCCGAGCAACCGCTATCACATGTGACCGAGGTGGCTGTGAGTGATACTCTGGACACCGGGGCATCCGAGTCCCTTGCCCTCGTCCGTCATCTGCGCGGGCTTGAGGTCTTGATATCGGGCCAAGAGGACAGCTACTGGGAGGCCCGGATTTCCCGAGAATACGACAACTCCTTCGCGACGACGCTATATCAGCTCGCCGAGCCGACCCGACCCCCTTTGACCGAAGCGATTCGGGATGAATACGAGAACTTGTCTCCCCTCGCGAAACAGGCTTATCGGTATGTCTGCACCTTCTATCAGTTCAGCATTCCTATTGACCTTGAACTCCTTGCTCGCTCTCTTGGGTGCTCGTATGAGCGATTCATCGAATCCGTGTATGATCCGGCCACTGTTGGCGTCATCGTTGAGGACGTTTCGGAGACAAGCGACATCCGTTTCCGGGCACGCAGCAGGCTTGTTGCCGAACGCATAGTGGCTCATGTATACGGTGGCGAGACGGCTTGGATTGGAGATGTCTGTTCCGTGATTCGGGCGTGCCTGCCCCATAACTCCAATGAAGTCAAGACCATCCGCAACATGCTCATCCATCGCATCGGGCCTCGTGGAGCGGAACCTAAGGATGTCGCTGCCGTGACGCAAGCCTTCGAGTCAGCGTTCGATGGAGAGATAAGAGATAGCGCACTGTTACACCATTTTGCCTTACTT
>PWRZ01000104.1 GCA_003563385.1 Syntrophomonadaceae bacterium | reverse complement strand
TGAATGCTGTGGGTGGGAGGATAGGCAATGGTCATAAGGCCATCTTTCAGGTTCACAGGCCTGCTGTCCTGCAGCAGGGCGTGTATATCGTGCTTGCGCTGCTTCTTGATATCTGGCAGAAACTGCTCCTTCCAGAAACTTTCCAGTTCCTGAGCAATGTCCGGTCTGTCCATTTGCCCCGGTCCGTCCGATCCGAGCGGTGCGTCCGGTCCAGCCAGCGATCCCAATTCGTCCGGCACATCAGGTCCGTCCAGGTCTCCCGATCCGACCGGTACATTCGATCCGACCGGTCCGTCCTGGTCTTCCGATCCGACCGGTACATCAGGTCCAGCCAGGTTTCTCGATTCGTCCGGCACATCCGGTCCGTCCAGGCCTTTCAGGCCTTTCAGGTCGTTCGGCACGTCCAGGCCTTCCTCTCCATCCATAGCTTCCCCGTCCATTCCGTCCGGCCCTTTTTTTTCAGTGAAGCCGCTCCCGGCATAAGTGCCGGAGCCAGATTCGGCATATTCCCCTGCGCCGGTTCCGCTGCCGGTGGCGGGACCGGTCCCGGTCCCCTGTCCCGTCCCGGTTTCCGTCCCGGGCCCAGCGGATGCCGCGGATGCCGGCGGGGCGGTGGGTGCCGCCGGTGCTGAAATATCCCCGGTATCGCCGCGCCCATCTTCGCCCCGGTGGGCAAACCGGCCGGCAGCCGGCCCGGAGCTGCTTTCCAAAGCAGGGCAGATATCTGCCTCCTGCTGCAGGGTCCCGGCGCCGGCGGCCTGCAGTTTCTCCTCCAGCTCCTCCAGCCTGTAGAGGAGATTTTCGGGAGAAAAGCAGTGCCGGAAACGGTACGCGCGCCCCAGGCGCAGGAATGCCAGCTCCATCAGGAACTGCGGCTGTGAAGTGCCCCGCAGCTGCAGGGTGAGCTGCTGCAGTATCTCCAGCATCTCCAGGAGAACACGGTGGTCAAAGTCGTCGCGGTGCTGCAGCAAATACGGCCTCAAGGCCGGGACATCGGCCAGGGCCTTCTCCTCATCCTCGCCGGCCTGCAGCAGTACCAGCTTGCGCAGGTACAGAATCGTCTCCCGGAGGAAGCGGTGCAGGTCCCGACCCCTGTTAACCAGTTCCCCGCAGGTGTGGAAGCCGCCGGCCACATCTTCATCGACCACGGCCTGGAGCAGGTTGAAGACGACCTGCGGGGGAGCGAGGCCCAATATCTCCAGGGCTTCTTCGTAGCTGATGGCCTCCCCCCCGTAAGCACGGCACTGCTCCATGAACCCAAGGGCGTCACGCACCGAGCCCTCGGCCTGATGGCCCAGCAGGTAAAGAGTTTCCTCACCGACGCTAAAACCGATTTCGGAAGCCACCTCCCGCAGTCGTCCTACTATCTGCCCCGTCTCCAGCAGGTGAAAGTCGAAGCGCTGGCAGCGGGAAATAACGGTCTGCGGCAGCCGGTGCGCTTCCGTGGTGGCCAGTATGAAAACGACACCGGACGGGGGTTCCTCCAGGGTCTTCAGCAGGGCGTTAAAGGCCTCATTGGTAAGCATGTGCACTTCATCGATAATATAAACCTTGTAACGGCTCTGGGCCGCCGCATAGCGAGCTTTTTCGCGCAGCTCCCTGATCTCGTCAATGCCGCGGTTGGAAGCGGCGTCTATTTCCAGGACGTCTACACTGCGCCCCCCCGTTACTTCGCGGCAGGAGCGGCACTCGTTGCAGGGCTCCGGGTTGACACCTTCGAGGCAGTTAAGGGCCTTGGCCAGGAGCTTGGCCATGGTCGTTTTACCGGTCCCCCTGAGGCCGCAGAAAAGATAGGCATGGGCGATGCGCCCGCTGGCCAGGGCATTCTGCAGGGTGCGGGTAACATGATCCTGCCCCACAACATCGCCGAACAGCTGCGGTCTCCAGCTGCGGTAAAGAGCGGTATATTTTGCTTCCCGTTTATTATCTTTTTTATTAGCTTTTTTATCTTCTCTATCTTCAAACACCGCAAAAACCCTCCCGGCAAAATGGCAGTGCTGTGTGGCGCGTGATATGTTTTGGCATCTGAGATGTGCCGTTACCTTGGTATTATCATGATAGCCTTACCATGATAGTAACATCTAATTTTCTATTAGGGAAGCCATTTTTCCTGCCGGCGGCGGAGAAACAAACTACAGGCAGGAAAACAGGGCGGCGCGGTAGAAAAGAATAGCGGTAGAAAAGAATAAAAAAGTACGCCGGCACGCAGGACACGCCAATCTGCCAATTTCCTGCACCATCCGGCAGGCAGCGGCAGTGCAGGCAGCCCCCTGCGGCAAAATAGGCCCGCAGAAATGCCGCCGGAGCGGATGTGCGCAAGTTTTGGAAGTAAAAGCGCGGGGAACTGAGGGTCAAGGAGCCCTCCAGGCCCGGGTGACAGAGGGACGGGGTACTTGTCACCTTCAGTTCCCGGGTTGACAGAGGGACGGGGTACTTGTCACCTTCCGGCAAAATTAGCGCCGCAGGTATGCCGCCGGAGCGGATGTGCGCAAGTTTTGGAAGTACAGGGTGACAGGGGGACGGGTGACAGGGGGAC
>PWRZ01000015.1 GCA_003563385.1 Syntrophomonadaceae bacterium | reverse complement strand
TGCGTCTCTCTTTTTTAGAAGTTGCCCCCAAGGCAGCCTCTTTTTTCATACCTATTTTACCACACCTGTGCTTAAAGTAGTACTACACAATTTTAATGTTCCGCATTCCTGGATCTGCCGCTCCCTGGAACAGCGTCCCCTGGGCTCTTTTTTGGCTCAGGAAGCCTAACAGCTGCGGGGTAATTATCTCCCCGGCCGAAACAAGTGGTATGCCCGGGGGTGACAGTGTTATCATCTCAGCACACACCTTCCCGGGGGCCCTGTGCAGGGAAATGCTAAAAGCGGGGGAGCGCAGTGCCTCAGCGGGAGTCATGGCAAAGCGGGAATATAGCGTGCTTTCTTCCCCGGCAAAAAAGGAGGGGGGAAAATCATCTGAGCAGCTCCCGGGAGATGCCCCACAAAAAGTTTCGGCTGACGCCTCCTTCTTCACCGCAGCAGCCAGGTGGCTTGGAGATAAAGACAGGTGTGCCGGTCCGGCAATGGCCAGGATGTAGGTCCCGGCAGCCATTTCAACCTGCAGCCGGCGCTCCCGGGCAAGTCTGCCGGCTAACAGGCGGCCGTCACCGCCAGGCCGTAAAATGGTGATGCGGCAGGGGTCCAGGTTAAAGCGGGCCTCTTTAACCATTCTGTCAGAGAGCAGCTCAAAGCCTGCCCCGGCCAGTTCACGGCGCAGCCGGGCCGCCCACCTCCAACACCGCGAAAAGATTCTTTTCCCCTGCAGGGCCACACGCCGCCTGGCAAGGTCAAGCGAAATCATCACCGGGTATGAGGGACTGCTTGTCTGCAAGGCCTGCAGCCAGAAGCGCAGGTTCCCGGCGGGTATCCCGGCAGCCACGTGTAAAAAAGCACCCGGCGTCAGGGCACCAAGCGACTTGTGGGCGCTGTGCAGCCAGATATCCGCCCCGGCCGCCGCGCTGTGAGGGAGTTTCCCTCCGTAGAATGGCAGGTGTGTCCCGTGCGCTTCATCGACGAGCAACAGGACACCGTAGCGGGAGGTAATTTTTTTGATCTCATTCAGGTCGGCAGTCACGCCCCAGTAGGAAGGAGAAGTAACCAGCAGAAGCCCGGCATCGGGGTGCTTCTTCAAAGCCTGTTCCACCGTAGAAGGAGAAACATTGAGGGGAAAACCGCTGGCCGGTTCGCGTTCAACCGGCAGATAAACGGGCATCGCACCTGCAAGAGCTATTCCATGCAGGGCCGCCTTGTGAGATATCCTCGTCAGCAGCACTTTTTGCCCGGGGCGACAACAGGACAGCAAAGCGGCCAGGAGCCCGGCCGTAACGCCGTTAACCAGGAAAAAGCTCTTCCCGGCCAGGAAAAGGCGGGCAGCCAGTTCCTGCGCCTTTTTAATGGCACCCCTGGGCAGGTACAGGTCATCCAGGGGATCAAGCTCTGTCAAATCCCAGCGCATTAAGGGGGCAAATCCCCTTTTCTTCAGTTCAGGGTTCCCGGAACCCCTGCCGTGCAGGGGAACATGAAAAGAAATGCAGTCTTTCTCCAAATAGCCAACGGCTGCGTTGTAAAGGGGTGCTTCCTGCTGGTATGTGAAATGGCTATTTCTCTTTTTCAATAAAACTGCCTTCCCCCGTTTCGACATCCTTCCAGAACTTTTTCAAATGCAGGTAATATTTTGTATAGCCGCCCTCGCCCCAGGAGAGGGAAACAATCTCCTCCTCGCAGCTTGGACAAATAAACATGCCGATGACACTGATACCGCTGCTTCTTTCCCGGGAACAAAAATAACATCTTTTCACAGTACCGGAAGGCAATTCTCCACCCGCTTTCACCTTTAAACGTCGCCTCTGCAAATGCTGAAGCACTGTTTTTGTTTCTTTCATAATATGCTCCGGGCAGCAAATTGTAAACCGTCAATACTACCGGAGTGCCGGGCGGAAGAATGGGGCCCGGTCGCTGTTTCCACGAAGCACAGCTTAAAGCAACTTGCTCCCAAAGCGCCCTCTTTAGCGCGGCAGCAGTGCATCCGGAGCGGGAGGGGTGCTGCGGTTCAAGCAAGTCCCTCTTTAGCAGATCGTTAACCTGGTCCGGGGCTCAATTTATCAGCGCAGGGTATAATTAGGGGCTTCCTTGGTAATTTGGACATCGTGGGGATGGCTTTCCAGCAGTCCGGCGTTTGTTATGCGAATAAATTTCGTTTTGGACTGCAGCTCGCCAATATTGCGCACTCCACAATAGCCCATTCCAGCGCGCAGCCCTCCCATGAGCTGAAAAACCATATCTCCAACTGTGCCGCGGTAAGGAACCCTGCCTTCAATCCCTTCTGCGACCACCTTTTGTTCATCTTCCTGGAAATAGCGGTCCTTCCCGCCTTCTTTCATGGCACCGATAGAACCCATCCCCCGGTAAACTTTGTAGCTGCGCCCCTGGAATATCTCCAGGTCACCGGGACTCTCTTCGGTCCCGGCAAAGAGGCTCCCAATCATCACTAAATCGGCCCCGGCAGCGATGGCCTTGGTAATATCACCGGAATACTTTATGCCCCCGTCCGCTATAACAGAAACATCGAGGCTGTGCGCCACTCTGGCAACGTCATACACGGCCGTTACCTGGGGAACCCCGATACCGGCGATAACCCTGGTGGTACAGATTGAACCGGGGCCCACCCCCACTTTCAGGACGTCGGCACCGGCCCGAACGAGGTCGCGGGCCGCTTCCGCGGTGGCAATATTGCCGGCAATAACAATACGGTCGGGATACTCCTGCTTAATGCCCCTGACCGTCTCCAAAACTTCTTCAGAGTGGCCGTGTGCAGTGTCCACAACGAGAGCGTCAACTCCCGCTTCCAGCAAGGCAGCAACCCTGAGCATACTGCCCTTGCCCACCCCAACAGCTGCAGCAACTAGAAGCCTGCCATTGACATCCTTTGCCGCCCTGGGGTATGCAATCGTTTTTTCGATATCCTTGATGGTAATTAACCCCTTAAGCATAAAATTTTGGTCAACAATGGGCAGCTTTTCTATTTTGTGCCGGGCCAGGATTTCCTGTGCCCCTTCCAGGGTCGTGCCCTCCGGGGCGGTAATGAGGTTGTCCTTGGTCATCACATCTTTTATCAAAAGGCTGTAATCCCTTACAAAACGCAGGTCGCGGTTGGTTATAATTCCGACCAGCTTGCCGTCAACGACAACGGGAACTCCCGAGATGCGGTAACGTTCCATCAGCGCGGCAGCATCATTTATGGTGTGCATCGGAGAAAGATGGAACGGGTTGGTAATAACCCCGTGCTCGGAACGTTTTACCCTGTCAACTTCCTCTGCCTGCCTCTCAACAGACATGTTCCGGTGGATAACCCCCATACCCCCCTCCCGGGCCACTGCTATCGCCATACGCGATTCCGTTACCGTATCCATACCCGCGCTCATGATGGGAACATTCAGCTTTATAGTAGATGTCAGCCTGGTGCTGATATCGGCATCACGTGGTAATACTTTAGATCGCGAGGGAAGCAACAGTACATCATCAAAAGTTATTCCTTCTTTGGCAAAACGCTCATCCAAACCGCGCACCTCCTGTTTTTGAGCAAAAACCTTAACTGAATCATAGCAAATAGGGCATGAAAATGTCAACATGCTATCATTTCCGGCAAACACTGAGGAGAAGCGATGGAGACACAATCTTGGAACGGCCGGCAATGTATAGTAAAATAGCAATGGCGGAGAAGCGCAGGATAAAGGCGCCCAACTGTTTGAGCGTTAAGCGAGTTTTGGGCGCCGCCGGAGCGACGAGCGCTACCTCAAGAAGTCGAGCTTGCACGAAGCGCCGGCAGCTTTTTGCCGCCGTACCATTAAGGAAAGGAGTTGACCGCCTTGCTTTGGGAAAAAAAGGGGCCTCAAAATACTGATGCCACTGTAGAGGAAGCGCTCAGGCGGGCCCGGGAGCTGAAAATAAAGTATCTTGTGGTAGCTTCCAACAGTGGTAGGACAGCTGAAAAATTCCTTGGAAAGGGCCTGGAAATAATCTGCGTCACCCACCACGTCGGCTTCAGGAACCCGGGGGAAAGCGAAATAAGCGATGAAATGAAGGAGAAACTGCTTCAAGAAGGGGCGCAGGTGCTGACAACAACCCACCTGCTTGCCGGAGTGGATAGAGCCCTCCGCTTCAAGTGGGGAGGGCTCTATCCGGCGGAGATTATCGCCGCCGCTCTGCGCATTTTAGGGCAGGGCGTAAAAGTGTGTGTCGAAATTGCCGTAATGGCCCTTGATGCCGGGCTCATTCCTTACGGGGAAGAAGTAATAAGCGTGGCCGGGAGTGCCACCGGTGCGGACACGGCCTGTGTCATTGTCCCCGCGCACTCCAACCAATTCTTCGACACTGCAGTAAAGGAAATTATCTGCATGCCCCGCGAGCGGTAAGATTATGAAGAGGTTTTCTTTTATTGCTTACTGCCGGATAAAGAGCTGTGTAAACATTTTTCCGTAACGACCGCCGTCCACTATCCCTATGCCGACGTAGGTATAGTTGTGGTTTAATATATTGGCCCGGTGGCCGGGGCTGTTCATCAGGGCATGGTGCGCCCGCGACACTGTCGGCGAGCCGGCTATGTTTTCTCCCGCAAAGGTGAACGGTATACGGGCATTCCTGATCATATCAAAAGGAGAGCCGTAAGTGGGCGAGTAATGGGAGAAATAACCGCGTTTTACCATATCCTCGCTCTTCTTGCGGGCCAGTTCAACCAGGCCTTCATGTATTTTCAATTCGTGGAGCCCGTGTTTGGCCCTTTCTTCATTAACGAGCAGCCACATCTGCCTCTCATCTGCTGACAGGATTCTGTCACCGGGGTCAGGGGTCTGGTCGGGCTTCGATGCCGGCGGTTCAGGTGCAGGGGGTTCAGGTGCAGGGGGTTCAGGTGCAGGCGGTTGCGGTGCCGGCGGCTGCGGTGCAGGCGGTTGCGGTGCCGGCGGCTGCGGTGCCGGCGGCTGCGGTGCCGGCGGCTGCGGTGCCGGCGGTTCAGGTGCAGGCGGTTCAGGTGCAGGCGGCTCCGGTACGGAATCGGGCTGGGGGACCGGCGCTGGTGTAGCTGGAGACCCTAAATTAAACCGGTAGTATATAGTTATTTTTCTTCCCGTATCTCCGATGGGCACCTCAACCTTGCGAGTATCACCGCTTTGCCTTAAGGTTTCCCCGTCCCAGGTCAACTGCACGGGAATCCTGATGGTCCTGCTCTCCACTGTACAGGCTGCAGCGGTCGAGACCATGGAAAACAGCAGCAGGCACACCACTCCAACAATTAGCCACCATCTTTTTTTTGCCAGCATAAGTTTTTCGTCCTCCCTTTTTACATATCTGGAAATCCATGTTAACATTATAATAGCTATAAATGAACGGCACAAACTGTGTATCAGTTCCTTTCATTCCTTATACTGGCTTATCGCTGCCGGAAAGCAGCCAAAAAAAGGGGGGCTGCTTTATTAGGTAATTATGTCAATTAATACTACCATGTAGCATAATATGGCAATGGGCCGCATCCTGGCTGTTTTTCAAAGACATGAACCGGCCTTGACGGCCGGTTCATGCACTGCAGTACCATTTTTGTTTTTAACAGCCTGGCGGCTGTCCTCAGGGTATCTTCGTGAAGATGCGGTTGGGGTCTTTAATCTGCGGACTCCGGGGGCTTCGGTTCAGGTACTTCCTTGGGAATGAAGATAATATCCCCGGGGTATATGCGTTTGGGATCCTTTATCTGCGGATTGGCCTTGATCAGCGCCTCCAGTGAAACACTGAAGCGTTTCGCGATCAAGAACATGGTGTCCCCCTTTCTTACGACGTACTTTTTCACAGGCGGCTTGGGTGGTTCGGGAGGAACAGGAGGCGCCACTTTTACAACATCGATGACCACTTCCAGCTGCAGCGGCCGGGTTACCTTGGCAAAAAATTCAATGATCGCGGTCTGCTCCAGCTTCTTGTCGTTAAGCTTGCTTATAATATCCCCGATGATGCGGGCACGTACCTGGACATTCATCTCCGGTTTTGCGCCTTTGGCGCTCTTGACAAAACGGAAGGGCACATCTTCCCTGAAGTGCCTGAGCAGGTCGCCGGCCTCGTCGACGAAAAAGATCTGCTTGTGCAGGATACCCTTGATCATTACCTGGTCCGTCCTGGCCTCCGCTTCCAGGTTTACAATTTCACCGAGTATTTCCAGTATCTTGACCGGCTTCTGGGGAAGTGTAACCGTGCTTCGCAGCGTTTCTTTCTGCAGGACATCCACAACAACGCTTTCCACTTTTAAAAGCTTTTTAGCAGCTTCAATGCCCTTGCCTTTGACATCCACTACCACTTCAAGCTGCAGCGTCTCCGTCACCTTTACAAATGCCTCTACTACTACCGTCTGCTTGAGCTTTCGGCTCGGAGGATCGACCAGCTCAAAATCTTCCGTGGTAACTTTTATGTCTACCTGGACTTTCTGGTCGGGCATGGCCCCCGGTATATCCACGGTCCTGGTAAAGGGAACATTTTCAACGGCGTGTCTGACGAGGTCCCCTTCGTCAACCAGGAATATCTGCTTGTGAACCACTCCGCGGACAATGACGGTCCCTTCTCGAACCTCCGCAGTAACGTCCTTGACCGTAGGTATGACGCGGAATATTTTTTGGGCCGTTATGGGCAGGGTTACAGTTGGCGTCAGTGTAAAACTTACCGTGTCTTCGCCGACCACGCTGTCCACTTTAAGCAGTTCCTTCTTAACGACTATGTCCTTGTTCTTTACATCAATGACTACCTCGATCTGCCTGGTGACACTTACCTTGACGAAAATCTCCAGGATAACGGTCTGCCTTACCGCCTGACCGTCCTCTGCTACTTCCGTGTCCACCGTTAAAATGCGTGCCTTTACCTGGGCATTCATATCGGGCCGGGTGCCGGCCACATCAACGAAAGCAGAAAAAGAAATGTCTTCGGGGATATGACGGACCACGTCTCCTTTATCAACGACAAAAAGCTGCTTGTGGATAACACCGGAGACCATGACGCCGCCTTCGCGCACTTCCGTCTCCACGTCCGTAACGCTGGTAATAACATCAAACACCTTCATTATTTTAAAAGGCAGCTCAATTGTCGCCTCTACTGCTTCCCTGATGGTAGCCTCACCGATGACGCGGTCTACTTTAAGTAGACGTCTTTCAACAACAAGTTCTGACAACGCTTTTCCCTCCTTTCAACTTTATACTTGTATATACAATTCACCCCTACCGGAGCATAGGAGCAAAATCCCCGATTACCTTTTCCACTTTTAATAGCTGTCTTTTGAGAGCAAGTTTTTCAGACATAGCAGCGCCCTCCGGCTCAAGCATTGCTTAATAAAGCTCACTATAATATATACAGATTACCGCTTTACTGTTACAACAGCTATTCATTTTTAAGGTAATAACCAAAAAAGGAATATAGCCGGCCCTTGTAGAAAAAAGAGGGGGAATAATAAAAACGGCTGATAAACAGCACCGTACCTAAATTATATTTTGAAAGGAGGGGAAAAAGGGTTTAGCGGTTTATAAAACAACAGCAGCCTGCCGTCGGCAAAACAGCAGGCTGATACAAAGGCACCGGTTACTGATTTTTTTGGCATAACCCGCTTTTGTGGTCGTGCAACGCCGGGCGCCAGGGCGGGACGTAATAGGCGAGCTTATGTTTAACCTGCACAAAATGGCGCGTTGGGGAGATGACGGGTGGTGCGAGCGGTCCCAAATCAAACATTTGTGCTGCGCCGGCAGGCCGAGGGGCACTGCGTCGGTTGCTCTGGCGGAAAGATAGCTAAACACAGGAGTTCGCTAACCACCGCCGCCCTGCAGGCCTCAGACCCCCTCGAAGAGCTTGTTTTCATTGAAAATGACGAGGCCGTATTCTCTCAGCAGGGCAGTGGTTACCCCGTCGCCGGCCCTGCGGCAGCCGCTGAACGTCCCATCGTAAATATAGCTGGAACCGCAGGAGGGGCTGCCGTCTTTCAAGATGATCCCCTCGACCTGGTAGAGAAGGGCCAGATAGAGTGTTTCACAGGCGCCCCTGAGAAAAGCCCTGGTTACATTGTCACCGTGGCAGTTAAAAACAAAGGCCTTCCCGGCAAGCACATCTTTGCCTTCTCCGCCCCGGAGCTCTGCCGGAGGGCGGGGCGTGGGCAGTCCTCCCAGTTGTTCAGGGCAGACCGGGATCAATTCTTGGAGGTGTATGGAGGGGACGCCGGGCGGGTCCTTGCTTTTACCGTTATAGGGCGTTCTCAATCCCAGCAGGCAAGCGCTAACCAGGTACATCTAGCAGGTCTCCTCGGCATGGAAATGGCGGCTGAAAGCTTTCTTCGCTTCACTGCCCTGTTCTTATTTTACCTGTTATACATTTTTTGAGCAATAATATTAAAAGGAGAGTGCAGCTTGTGAATCAAAAAGATGGAACCAAAGGGGAAAAAAGAGAAAAATACAACCTCAATGTGACCCTCGAAAAAGCCGTCCGCGACCTCTCCGCTATCGACCCGCGCACGGTTTGTATGAACAGCGGTGTTACCTATAACAGGGAAAAAGACTGTTATCTGCTGCCCTATTTGAACCGTAAATATGAAGTATACCACTCCACCGGGGAGGTGAAACCTCTTTCTGCCAGTGAGAGTACCGTGCCCATACACCTTCAGATACTGTTCCTGCATTACCTTGTCAATGCCGATGGGACTCCCTTAAAAGGGGAATGGATTACCTTTAAAGAGCTCCCCGGTGGGCATATCTATGTTGACCCTTACCAAAAGAGGACAATAAAGCCCCTGCTGAAGTACTTCGGCCACCAGTTTGACAAGTTCCAGGAGCTGGCCCTTTCCCTGGGGGGCAGGCCCTATTCGCACGGAGATGTCAGCATGGTCATGCAGCCATTTCCGCGTGTGCCGATCGTTTACGCCCTTTGGAAGGGTGATGAGGAGCTGCCCCCTTCTGCTACAATTCTTTACGATGCTTCTGCGCCAAGCTATCTTCCCACTGAAGATTACGCCCTGCTGCCCGGGCTGATCATCTGGGAAATGGCTGCCCAGCTGCCGCGGCCCAGTTAAACTGTATTTTGGAGCGGAGTGCTTGTAATTGAAGGAGTTTCTCACGCTTAAGCATTTTTTCCTCCAGCACAAGGGGCGTTATATCTGGGGAATTGTATTCTTGCTCATAGTGGACACCTTGCAACTGGTAACGCCACGACTCCTGGGGCTGTTTACTGATGCACTCCTGGCCGCGCCCGTGGACAGGGCTCACCTGTACAGGTATATTTATGCCATCCTCGCCGCAGCGGGAGGGATAGCTTTATTCCGCTATCTCTGGAGGCTCTACCTTATCGGTACAGCCCGGCTGCTGGAAAAGCACCTCCGTGAGCTCCTCTTCAACCACCTGCAGCGGCTCTCCCCCCGGTTTTATCTCGGCCATAAAACCGGAGAGCTGATGGCCCATCTCACCAACGACATAACCGCAGTGCGCGCCACTCTTGGTTTTAATATTGTCATGCTCGTTGATGCAGTCATATTGACCGCGGTTGCGCTCACAATGATGTTCACCACCGTAGATGCGCGGCTGACCATGCTGGCTTTCATCCCCATGCCTTTCCTGGCCCTGGGCTCTAAAAAGCTTGGGCGGGGGGTTTACAGCCGCTTCATGAAAGTGCAGGAATCTTTCGGAGGCCTGACAAACACCGTCCAGGAAAATATTTCCGGGGCCCGGCTTGTACAGGCTTTTTCGGTCCAGGAGAGTGAAAAAATACGCTTCCTTCGCTCTTCTGAAGAGTACATGCACCACAATTTCCACCTCTACCGCCTGTGGGGTCTTTACGATCCGCTCATCTACAGCTGCGCTGTTATCAGCTTCGTGCTGGTGCTGCTTTACGGGGGCGGGATGGTCATGGAAGGGAGCATCACCATCGGGGATTTCGTAGCCTTCAACGGCTACCTGGGCCTGATGGTCTGGCCCATGCTGGCCCTGGGCTGGGT
>PWRZ01000119.1 GCA_003563385.1 Syntrophomonadaceae bacterium | reverse complement strand
GGACCGGCACGACCCGTGGAACACACCCCGCGCAGACGTGGAGGCGGATACGTTGGAGCTGATGGAAGAGGTAGTATCACGGGAGAACATGCTCAAGGCCCTAAAGAGGGTGGAGAGCAACCGTGGTGCTCCAGGCGTGGACGGGGTGACGGTGGAAACGTTCCGATCCCAACTGAGGTCGGACTGGCCTCAGACAAGGGAACAACTCCTTAATGGCACCTACAAACCCCAGCCTGTCAAACGGGTGGAGATACCCAAGCCCGGTGGCGGGGTAAGACTTCTGGGGATACCCACGCTTATGGACCGTCTGATTCAGCAGGCACTTCTCCAGGTGCTAACCCCGATCTTTGACCCGGGTTTCTCCGAACACAGCCATGGGTTCCGCCCAGGACGGCGGGCCCATGATGCCGTGCGGAAAGCCAGGGAGTACGTCGAGGAAGGGTACGACTGGGTGGTAGATATCGATCTGGAGCGATTCTTCGACCGTGTAAACCATGACATGCTCATGGCCAGGGTGGCTCGTAAGGTGAAGGACAAACAAGTCCTAAGGGTCACAAGGCGCTTTCTGCAGTCAGGAGTGATGGTCAACGGCGTAGTCATGGGTACAGAAGAGGGAACCCCGCAGGGAGGTCCACTCAGCCCCTTACTGGCTAACATCCTTCTTGACGACCTGGATCGGGAACTCACGGAACGGGGGCACCGTTTCGTGAGGTATGCTGATGATGGTGCGCCACGAAGGCGACGGGCTTCATGACAGCCTGGAAGCCATGCTTAACCGGAGATGAGGGAGGGCCCCTCGAAGCCGCCATGCAGGTGGAGGCTTCAAACCACCGCAAGCTGCTGTGGTCAAAAGCCATGGTGGTGAGCGTTGCGGAAAAGGCGAGGCTAGACCTTGTCAGGTAAGTACCACGGAGACGAATAGCCAGTGAACCGCTGACAAAGTGTCGAAAGCGTAGCGATGTCATCAAAACCGGGAGGTAGTCGTTAGCCTGGGATAAGCCTGGAGGAAACCTGCTTACTGTCCAGGCGGTGGCCGGCATGGAGGCGGCGTGAACGTGGTACAGGCTCTGGTTAGGAACGTGGGAACCTGGTCTCCGATGCCAAGGGAAAAACCCAAGCGGAGGACCCGCGAGGGCGAAAGTACCGATGCGGAGGTCAGGGGCGGAACAGCTCGTAGTAGTGAGGAAACTTCGTAACGGGAGTGGAGCGAAGGGGCTGTGCTATTCAGTGTTGGGCATTGGTCAACCGCAAGGGAGGAGCCAATGAACAAGACAAAGTCGTATGAGATCTCCAAGCACTTAGTACTGGAAGCGTTCAGGCGAGTAAAAGCGAATAAGGGAGCAGCTGGGGTAGACGAGGAAAGTTTGGGGGAATTCGAGGCTGATCTTAGGAACAATCTCTACAAGATCTGGAACCGGATGTCCTCTGGCAGTTACTTCCCGCCTCCCGTTAAGGCGGTGGAGATCCCGAAGAAGAGCGGAGGAGTGCGCACGCTCGGGGTGCCCACTGTAGCTGACAGGGTGGCTCAAATGGTAGTCAAGATGTACCTTGAGCCACTAGTTGAACCCCACTTCCATACGGATTCCTATGGGTATCGGCCGGGCAGATCAGCTATTGACGCACTCGCTGCCACACGGCGACGCTGTTGGGAGTACGATTGGGTGTTGGAGTTTGACATCAAGGGTCTCTTTGACAACATCGATCACGAATTGATGATGAAGGCGGTGCAGACGCACACCGACTGCCCTTGGATTCTCCTTTACATCAGGAGATGGCTTAAGGCACCGTTTCAGATGCCCGACGGTACAGCCGTGGAACGGGAGAGAGGTACCCCTCAGGGAGGAGTTGTTAGTCCGCTACTGGCCAACCTGTTTCTGCACTATGCATTCGATGTGTGGATGGCGCGTAAGCATCCTGACAAGCCGTTTGCACGCTATGCTGATGATGCAGTGGTCCACTGCCGCAGCCGAATCGACTCACAGCGGCTGCATGAGGATCTAAAGAAGCGCATGGCTGATTGCGGTCTGGAACTCCACCCAGACAAGACGCGCATCATCTACTGTAAGGATGATAGTCGAAGGGGGGACTACCCAGAGACGAGTTTTGACTTTCTGGGCTACACTTTCAGACCGCGGCGATCCAAGAACCGATATGGTAAGCACTTCATCAACTTCACTCCGGCGGTCAGCAACAAGGCGAAGAAGGCCATGCGGCAGACCGTGCGAGGGTGGCATATGCATCTCAAGCCCGACAAGACCCTTGAGGACCTCTCTCGGATGTTTAACCCTATAGTGCGAGGCTGGATTAACTACTACGGGTGCTTTTACAAGTCAGAACTGTACTCAGTGCTCCACCATCTGGATCGGGCCTTAGTGCGTTGGGTGCGAAGGAAGTACCGAAAACTCCGCCATCAACGACGGGCAACGCACTGGCTGGGGAGAATAGCTAGGCGCGAGCCCAAGCTGTTTGCGCATTGGCAGATGGGGATCAGACCTGCGGCTGGATAGTGGGAGCCGGATGAGCTGAGAGGTTCACGTCCGGTTCTGCGAGGGCCTGGGGGTGAAATTCCTC
>PWRZ01000089.1 GCA_003563385.1 Syntrophomonadaceae bacterium | reverse complement strand
TTCCAGATCTTGTTGGCAAAATTGCGGCTGGCTTCCACGCTCTCGTTCCTGAAGCGCTGGTCGTTTCCCGGTGCCTGGCCTGTTATGAGCGTAAAACGCAGCGTGTCAGCGCCGTACTGCTCTATGATTTCCAGGGGGTCCACACCGTTTCCCAGCGATTTGCTCATTTTTCTTCCCAGGGCATCGCGCACCAGACCGTGGACGCAGACATCTTCAAACGGAATATCGTCCATAAACTCCAGGGACATGAATATCATGCGCGCAACCCAGAAGGTAATGATGTCGTAGCCGGTAACGAGGACAGTGGTCGGGAAGTAGTGCTGCAGGTCCGGCGTGTCGTCGGGCCAGCCCAGGGTGGAAAAAGGCCACAGGGCTGAACTGAACCAGGTGTCAAGGACATCGGGGTCCTGCTCCAGGTCGGCGGCACCGCACGAAGGACACCTGGTGGGGTCCTCGCGGGAAACGACCATTTCCCCGCAGTGGCAGTACCACGCCGGTATGCGGTGCCCCCACCAGATCTGGCGCGATATACACCAGTCCCTGATGTGCTCCATCCAGTGCAGGTATATGCGCGTAAAACGCTCGGGTACAAAACGAACGCGCCCCTCCAGGACCACTTTTACAGCCGGCTCGGCCAGGGGTTTCATCTTCACAAACCACTGGAGGGAAACCAGCGGTTCAATCTCCGTGCTGCAGCGCTGGCAGCGCCCCACGGAATGGACATAATCTCCTGTTTTCTCCAGCAGCCCCAATTCCTCCAGGTCGCTAAGCACCTGCCTGCGGGCCTCGTAGCGGTCCAGCCCCGCGTAGCGACCCGTCTCCACGGTCATGGTCCCATCGCTTCCAATAGCCTGGACCATTTCCAGGCCGTGCCGGCGGCCCACTTCAAAATCATTGGGGTCATGAGCAGGCGTTATTTTTACGGCACCGGAACCGAAAGCGGGATCGACATACTCATCGGCAATAATATCTATCTCCCTGTTCATCAGGGGCAGGAGGACTTTCCGGCCCACAAGGCTGCGGTAGCGGCAGTCTTCGGGATGCACGGCCACTGCGGTGTCCCCAAGCATCGTTTCCGGCCTGGTAGTAGCCACCACAACGGAGCCTTCCCAGTCGGCGCCGGGGTAGCGTATATGGGACAGTATGGAATCTTTTTCCTCGTGCTCCACCTCTATATCAGAAAGGGCGGTATGACAGCGGGGGCACCAGTTAATGATATAATCGCCCCTGTAAATCAACCCGCGCTCGTAAAGCGAGACAAACACTTCACGCACAGCACGCGAGCAGCCCTCGTCCATGGTAAAACGCTCGCGCGACCAGTCGCATGAAACGCCCAGTTTGTACAGCTGCTCTTTGATACGCCCGTGATATTTTTCCTTCCACTGCCAGGCTTTCTCCAAAAATTTCTCCCGGCCAAGCTCGTGGCGGGTCAATCCTTCTGACAGGAGATGCTCTTCAACCCTGTTCTGGGGGGCGATACCGGCATGGTCGGTCCCCGGCAGCCATAGGGTGTCGCGTCCCTGCATACGCCTCCACCTCACCAGGACATCCTGGATGGTGCTGTTCAGGGCATGGCCCATGTGCAAAGTGCCGGTAACATTGGGCGGAGGGATAACAACTGTAAACGGTTTCTTATCTCTTTCGCGGCGGGCCCTAAAAAAATTATTTTGCAGCCAGAAATGATATATTTTCTCCTCTACCTTCTCCGGCTCATACACAGGTGGCAGATCAAAACTCATAAAAAAACCCCCTAATATTGCGTAAGCCGTTCTTTACTGAAATTATAATAAACAGCCCGATTTCTTATCTTATATTACATTCTCACCACCGCAAAGTCAACTTCAGTGCACACAAAAAAGCGCCGCCTCTGCCAGAACACTGCACCGCAAGGGCTCAAAACGTCCCCACCGGGGCAGCTGCAGAAGCAGCCCTCAAAAACCCCGCCCTGCCGGTTGCTGCCATAATTAAATGCCCTGCAGGACCAATTGTCAACCTGCGTTCAACAAGTGGTTGACATTCTTTCGGGGTCGGTATAAGATGGCGCTACCAACTATGGCAGTTTAAATGCTGCCGGAGCGGTATCTGCAAGTTCGTAAGTAAACGTGCAAGGGCGAAGAATGAAGGCGTCCAACTGTCTTAGCGTTAGAAAATGAAGCAAGAGGTATGTCCCCATGCTTCCCTAGGGGGGAGAAAATGCGCGAAAAGATACTGGCCCTGCTCAAGGAAAAAAGTCCTTCTTTTGTATCGGGTGCCGAAATGGCAGGCAGGCTTTCCGTCAGCCGCACCGCCGTATGGAAAAATGTCAACCTGCTGCAGGCCGACGGCTACCGTATCGAGAGGAGCCCCCGGCTGGGCTACCGGCTCCAGGAAGTTCCCGACCTTCTGTACCCGCTGGAGTTTGCCGGGGACCTGGAAACGAAAATCATAGCCGCGGAGCGGCGGTTAATCCACTACCACCGCCAGGTAGACTCCACCGCGGAAGTGATAAAGAAGCTGGCCGAAAAAGGAGCCCCCGAGGGAACCATCGTCCTGGCAGAAGAACAAACCGGGGGCAGGGGCAGAATGGGGCGGTCCTGGTATTCCCCCTTCGCCGGGGGCATCTGGCTTCATATCCTCCTGCGGCCCCCGCTGACACCGGCACAAACCCCGCTTCTGACCCTGCTGGCTTCCGTTGCCGTCACAAAAGCGATCAGGCGGCTGCTCCCCCACGTTGAGGCGGGAATAAAATGGCCCAACGACGTCCTCGTCCGCGGGCGAAAGGTCTGCGGAATACTGACCGAGCTGAAAGCCGAACCGGACATTATCCACTATGTAATCACGGGCATAGGTATTAATGTCAACATCGATGCCGGCAAATTCCGGGCCGAATTGAAAGATACAGCCACCTCCCTGTACCTGGAAAATAACAATACCAGGGTCTCCCGCCAAAAACTGACCGCCTTTGTTCTGGAAGAAATGGACACCTTCTACCGGCAGTACCTTTCTGCCGGAAGCCTCCCTGTCATCGAGGAGTGGAAAAAGTACAGTATAACGCTGGGGGAAGAGGTAACCATAAAAAATGTGCTGGATGTATTTTGGGGGAAGGCCGTTGACGTGGACAGCAGCGGGGCGCTGGTAGTAGAAGGGAAAAACGGGCTCAGAAGGCATTTCCAGGCCGGCGAGGTGACGCTCAGGGGAACAGGCCGGTAGATTGAAGGTATATCCGGGCCGGTGGGACCCCGGCGGGAGCCGGGAATGTGATACTGTGCTGCATTACATATTAACCCGGGGGTGTTTTTTTAATGAAGCGAACCAGGAACCTTGTCTTGAGCAGCCTTTTTGCCGCACTGGTGGCATTGATGGCCCAACTGTCCATGCCGCTGCCCTTCAGCCCCGTGCCGATCACCGGGCAGACATTTGCCGTTTTCCTGGTGGGGGCCATTTTGCAGAGCCGCTGGGCTGCTACCTCAATGCTGATCTATGTTCTCCTCGGTGCCGTGGGCCTGCCCGTGTTTCACAACGCCCAGGGCGGCCTGCACATAGTCCTCGGCCCGACCGGCGGTTACCTGTGGGGTTTTGTGCTTGGCGCCTACCTGCTCGCCGCCTACGTGGAAAACAGGAATACGTACTTTTCCATGGTTGCCGGAATGGCGCTCTGCATGCTGGCCATCTACTCCCTGGGCATGCTGCAGCTGGCTTTAATAACCGGCCTGGGATTCAAAGAGGTCTTTTTCCTGGGCACTGCCCCTTTTATCCCCGGCGACATTGCCAAAATAATAGCTGCCTCCGGGCTGGTGCTGGCCGTAAAACGCCGCCTGCTGAATGCGGGCTTGATGCCGGGCCGCTAAAAACAGCGGTCCGAAACAGGCCTCCCCGCTGCCCTCCAAATATAGTTCTCCATATTAATAAACCGGGAAAATTTACGCCAAAAAAAGGGGTTTATCGGAATGTGTTGAATTTTCTATTAAAACAACATCGGCGTAGCAATTATCGACATCAAAGGGAATATACTTGTTGCCACCGGCTGGCCCGGCTGTTCTCCAGGCTGGGCATGGACATAGTGGAACGCAGGCAGGTCGAAGAAGCTGTACAACAGCAGCAGGGCCGCCATAAGCGGCCCTGTCCATTTATTCAGCTACTCAAGGGGGGCTATTTTTTGCAGCGCTTTCAGGATATCGTCCCGTCCCTCCCTGGTGCGGGCCGAAAAAACTATGACCTCTTCGGGCTTCACTTCCAGGGCACGGGCAATAACTTCTTTTCCCTGTTTCCTTTTCCCGCGGGGAACCTTGTCGGCCTTGGTAGCCACCACCAGGCCGGGCAGGTTAAAATGGCGCAGCCAGGCGGCCATCTGCCTGTCCCCATCGGAGGGCTCATGGCGCATGTCCACTATGTGTATGATAGCAGCCAGGTTATCCCTGTTGTTCAGGTAACCCTCCACCAGTACAGCCCATTCTTTTTGAAGCGCCTTTGAAACGCGCGCATAGCCGTAACCGGGCAAATCCACCAGGCAGAGCCGGTCGTTAAAGAGGTAAAAATAAAGGGCCCGGGTCTTGCCGGGAGTACCGCTCGTCCGGGCCAGGTTCCTGTTGTTGGCCAGTGTATTGAGCAGCGAGGATTTACCCACGTTGGAGCGCCCGGCCAGGGCGACCTCCGGGTAGCGCCCGGGCGGCATGTCGCCTTTCTGCCTAGCTGACTTTAAGAACTCCGCTTTTTTTATCTTCATGATTACCTTCTTCACCGGTGTCTTTGGCGTTTAAAAGCGCTTTTTCAAGCACCTGGTCCATATGGTCAACGAGCACAAAATCCATCCGCCTGCGCACATTCCCCGGTATCTCGGAAAGATCCTTTTTATTGTCTGCCGGAAGAATTATCGTCTTGATACCGGCACGGTGGGTAGCAAGCACTTTTTCTTTTACACCTCCTACCGGCAGCACCTTGCCCCGCAGGGTCACCTCCCCGGACATGGTCACGTTGCGGTTTACCGGGGTTCGGGTCAGCGCCGATATCATAGCCGTGGCCATGGTTATACCTGCCGAAGGCCCATCCTTGGGGATAGCCCCTTCGGGGATATGCACGTGAATGTCCAGCTCCTCGTAAAATTTCTCCTCCAGGCCAAGCGATTCGCTTTTTGAGCGGATATAGCTCAAGGCGGCCTGGGCCGATTCCTGCATGATATCTCCGAGCTTTCCGGTAAGAATTAGCTTCCCCTTCCCTTTCATTAGCGTTACCTCTATGGCCAGGAGGTCTCCCCCGTTTTCGGTCCAGGCCACACCCGTGGCCACCCCCACTTCGTTGGTTTTCTCGGCCAGGCCGTAGCGGTAACGGGGTGGGCCCAGGTACTTGTGTAGGTTGCTGCGCGTTACCGAAACGCGGTACTCCTTTTTCTTGACCACTTCCCGGGCCGTCTTGCGGCATATATTGGCAATTTCTCTTTCCAGGTTGCGGACACCCGCCTCCCTGGTATACTCGCGCACGATATGGCGCAGGGTGCCCTCCGATATGCGCAGGTTTTTCCCGGTAAGACCGTTTTCTTCGAGCTGCTTCAGGATAAGGTGCCTCTGGGCTATCCTAACCTTTTCCTCTTCCGTGTACCCGGGCAGGTATATAGCCTCCATGCGGTCCAGGAGGGCCTGCGGTATATTGAAGCGGTTATTGGCAGTAGTAATGAACATGACCTGGGAAAGGTCGAAGGGAATCTCAATATAATGGTCGCTGAAGTTGTTGTTCTGCTCCGGGTCGAGGACCTCCAGGAGTGCAGCGGAGGGGTCGCCCCTGAAATCGATAGCCATTTTATCTACCTCGTCAAGCAAAAAAACAGGGTTGCTCGATCTGGCCTGTCGTATCCCCTGGATGATGCGGCCGGGTAGGGCCCCGATGTAGGTGCGCCGGTGCCCGCGTATTTCAGCTTCATCCCTGACGCCCCCCAGCGATATGCGCACGAACTTCCGCTGCAGTGCCCTGGCAATAGAGCGTGCCAACGAAGTTTTCCCCACCCCCGGAGGACCTATCAGGCAAATAATGGGGCCCTTGATTTTTTCGGTCAGGCTGCGCACGGCCAGGTATTCAACGATACGTTCCTTCACTTTTTCAAGCCCGTAATGGTCTTCGTCCAGGATCCTTTCCACTATCTCAAGGTCAAGGCGGTCCTCCGTCCTGACCGACCACGGCAGTTCAAGGAGCCAGTCCAGGTAGGTACGGATAACAACAGCCTCGGCGGCTGCGGGAGGCATTTTTTCGAGGCGGTCGATCTCCTTGAGGGCCTTCTTCTCCACTTCTTCAGGGACCTTGGCCTCGGCGAGCTTCTCCCTGTAGTCGTCGGCTTCGGCAGTGCGTTCATCTTTTTCCCCAAGCTCTTTCTGGATGGCCTTCATCTGCTCGCGCAGGTAGTACTCTTTCTGCGTCTTTTCCATCTGCTTGCGGACGCGCAGGTTAATCTTCTTTTCCAGTTCCAGTATTTCCAGCTCGCCTCCCAGGATGCCGGCCATCTTTTCCAGCCTGTCCCTGGGAGCAACAGCTTCCAGGATATCCTGCTTTTGCTCAGTTTTAAGGGTTAAGTGGGAAGCGATAATATCGGCCATTCGGCCCGGTTCCTCGATCGCGTTTACCGCCGTCAGCGTTTCGGAGGAGACTTTTTTGCCCAGCTTGATATACTGCTCAAACTGGAAGAGGACATTGCGCATGAGGGCTTCTATTTCAGTATTTTTGGTCTCATCCTCCTCCAATTGTTCCACTTCAACAAGGAAGTAAGGATCCTCTTCCTGGTAATCGCAAATCTTTACGCGTCCCAGCCCTTCAACAAGGACTCTAATGGTCCCGCCGGGAAGTTTTATCATTTGCTTGATCCCGGCAATGGTACCGATGCTGTAAAGGTCATCACACCCGGGATCATCCACATTGGCATCCTTCTGGGCGGAAAGCACTATCTTGTTGTCCTTGATCATGGCATCATCTATGGCTTTAATGGAACGTTCCCTGCCCACGTCAAGGTGCAGCACCACGTGTGGGAAAACAACCACTCCCCGCAGCGGCAGCAGCGGAAACACACTGGCATCTTCACTCATATGGTTTCTCCTCCTTTCCGGCACAAATACAACTGATTTGCCGGTTTTTATTTTCTATTCTCAATCATCATTTTCCTCTTTTTGCATTCAAGTAAATAGAACTGGCATACGCCTCCCGGCTCCAGGAGCTTAAAGCCGGCAGGCCGGTTTCTGTATCGACAAGAACTTTTTCCAGCACTTCCCGGAGATACTGCACTGGTATTATGCTGAGTTCATCTTCCCGGGTATAGATCTGCTGCCAGTTTTTTTGCGGTATAAATACCCTTTTAGCACCCGCATCCCGGGCAGCTTCAATTTTAGCGGTAACCCCACCAACCGGGCAGACCAGTCCCCGTATGGAGAGCTCCCCGGTCATTGCCGCGCTATTGTCAACAGCTATGCCCGTCATTGCCGAGTATATGGCTACTGCTATGCCCACGCCCGAAGAAGGGCCGTCTACGGGGATTCCCCCCGGAAAGTTGAGGTGGATATCGTAACAGCGCATGTTCATGTCAAGAAGCACACCGAGGACGGTAAGGACATTTTCCACGGAACCCCTGGCCGCACCTTTACGCCGTACCCTCCGTCCCGCTGCACCGATCTCTTCCTCCTCCACGATACCGGTAATGCTGAGGCGCCCCTGGCCATTTTCCACGGGCGTAACAGAGGCTTCTATTTCCAGCAGTGCGCCCTGCTGTGAACCGTAAACCCCCAGTCCGTTGGCGAGACCGACCTGTGGTTTAGCGGATATGCTTTTTTCCATGCGCGGAGAAAGGCGGCTGTTGTTTACAACCCACTCGATATCCTCCGCCTGCAGGACACTTCTGCCCTCAACCTGGGCAATGCCCGCCGCCAGCTGTATCATGTTGACGGCGTCTCTTCCGTTTAAGGCAAAGGCGGCAATAACTTTAACTGCATCTGCTTCCAGCTTGTAACCGATGCGCCCGGCGGCCTTGAAGGCAATTTCGCTGATCTCATCCGCAGAAAGGGCCCTGAAATATATTTCTATGCAGCGCGAGCGCACTGCGGGGGGAAGCTCTTCCGGGTGCCTGGTGGTAGCCCCGACCAGGCGGAAGTCAGCGGGAAGGCCGTTTTCAAAAATATCGTGGATGTGCCGGGGCACATTGCTGTCTTCACTGTTGTAGTAGGCGCTCTCCAGGTAAACGCGGCGGTCCTCCATAACTTTCAGCAGCTTATTAATCTGTATATGGTGCAGCTCGCCTATCTCGTCTATGAAAAGCACACCGCCGTGGGCCCTTGTCACCGCGCCCGGCTTGGGCTGCGGCACTCCGGCCACACCGAGAGGCCCCGCCCCCTGGTAAATAGGATCATGCACGGTGCCCATGAGCGGGTCCGCTATGCCTCTCTCGTCAAAACGGACCGTTGTAGCGTCCACTTCCACGAAGCGGGCATGCTCAGTAAAAGGGGAGTGCTCATTTTGGCGGGCTTCTGCCAGGACAAGCCTTGCCGCCGCTGTTTTCCCCACTCCTGGCGGGCCGTAGAGCAGCACGTGCTGGGGATTCGGGCCGCACAGGGCTGCCCGCAGCGCCTTTAGTCCATCCTTCTGGCCGACAATTTCCTCAAAAGCTGCCGGGCGCACTTTTTCAGAAAGCGGTTCCGTCAGCGAAAGGGAGCGCAGCCGGCTAAGCTCATCCATTTCCTTGCTCGTTTCACGGCTTACGGCCGTTTTACTGCCCCTCTGGCTGCGCAGCAGGTTCCAGAAGTAAATACCAATCACCGCGACAAAAAAAAGCTGGATCAAGCCGAAAAAGCCAGCCCAACCGGACAAAACAGCCCCCTCCTTGCGAAATAATAATGCGCTTTCACCCGGTATTATTTCCGCCCGGGGGGCCAAATAACCGCGGAGAATATTTGTAAAAAGGAGCTTTAAAGCTGCCCCGGCACAGCAAAGCGGCCAGGGGACAGCCCGGGCAGCAAGCACTACCCCGGGCTGTTCTGGCCGCCGAGGCGGTTCGGCACTACTTTAGTGGAGCTGTCAGGATGCTGACACTTCCTTTTTCTTTTTCTTACCCGATGCCAACAGCCTTGGTTTCTCTTCTTTACGTACCATCCCGGCAGTGATGATACATTTATCCACGTCATCACGGGAGGGAATTTCATACATGATCTCCAGCAGCAAAGACTCCATAATGCTTCTCAGCCCACGGGCGCCGATTTTATGATTTATAGCTTCGTCGGCAATGGCCTCCAGGGACTCTTCCTTGAATTCGAGCTGCACCCCGTCCAGTTCAAACATCTTGCGGTACTGCTTTACCAGGGAATTGACCGGTTCCGTCAGTATGCGCACCAGTGCTTCACGGTCGAGGGTGTCCAGTACGGCGAGCACCTGCAGGCGTCCCACGCACTCCGGGATAAGCCCGAACTTAATCAGGTCTTCCGGGCGTACCTTTCGCAGAACCTCGCCTATGTGCAGGTCCATCTTGGGCCTGACCTCCGCACCGAAGCCCATCCCACCGGCACCGATACGCTTGAAAATTGTTTTCTCCAATCCGTCGAAGGCCCCGCCGCAGATGAAAAGTATGTCCGTTGTATCTATCTGCATGAACTCCTGGTGAGGGTGTTTACGGCCTCCCTGGGGCGGTACGCTGGCCACTGTCCCTTCCAGTATTTTTAATAAGGCCTGCTGCACGCCTTCCCCGGATACGTCCCTGGTAATGGAGGGATTCTCGCTCTTACGGGCGATTTTATCGAACTCGTCGATATAAACTATACCCTTCTCCGCTTTTTCGAGGTCATAATCGGCTGCCTGGATCAGCTTGAGCAGAATATTTTCTACGTCCTCCCCCACGTAGCCCGCCTCTGTCAGTGAGGTGGCATCGGCTATGGCGAATGGGACGTTGAGCAGACGGGCCATCGTCTGTGCCAGGAGTGTTTTTCCTACACCCGTAGGGCCGATGAGCAGGATGTTGCTCTTCTGCAGCTCCACATCGTCGACTTTTTGCCCGGCGTTAACCCTCTTGTAATGGTTGTAAACAGCTACGG
>PWRZ01000134.1 GCA_003563385.1 Syntrophomonadaceae bacterium | reverse complement strand
TCCCTTCCCTTCACTTCCCTCCTCTTCCCGTTTGGCCTGTCATCGCTCCGTAGTGCCGCTTCCGAGCGGGGGTGCTTCCTCTACTGTTACCCCCCCGTAGTAATGCTCCAGTATCTCTATGAAGCCGTGCCCTTCCGCGGCCATGCCGTCAGCGCCGTACTGGCACATTCCCACCCCGTGGCCGTGTCCCCTTGTGCTGAAAACAATGCTGTTACCTTCCACCCGCCAGTGGAAGTGCGTGGAAGGAAGCCCTAAAAAATTGCGCATTTCATTCCCGCTGTATGTGCGCCCGGGGGCCCCCAGCTCCAGGAGCAGGTTGCGGCCGCTTTTGCTCCTGGCCGTTACCTCCAGCAGTGGGACATTCCCTTCTCCGAGGACGGGAAGTGCTTCCTTTTCCATTTTGAAGGCCGCCGCGTAAGCGGTTAGGGGCATGGCCGTTTCGCGGCGGTAATAAGTGGAATGGCTGCAGTAGGTGCATTCCACTGCCTGCAGGTAGGGGCTCCCGCCGCCGCTCCAGGCATCGGAGGCTGCCTCGGTCATCCCGCCGCAGGTGGAGTGATAGACAGCCTCGGCCAGTTCCTGCTCGAAGGTGATCACCAGTCCCCGCGTGGAGCTGACCGCTTCCCTGATACGCTGCAGGTAAAAGGAATCTTTCCCCGGGGGCCACTTTTCCAGGGAGACGCTTCCCTTTTCCCAAGCCTGGCAGCAGGTACTGTCCGTGCACAGGTCCGCCCCGGGATGGCTACGGCATCCACTGCCTCCCCGGGCCGTCATTTTGCGCAGCGCATAAGTGCGCGCCACCACGGCCTGCGCCTTGAGGGCTTCCAGGTGGAAAGAAGCGGGCATTTCCGCCGCCACCACCCCCACCAGGTAATCCTCCAGCTCCATTTCGGCAGCAGTCTGCTCGCCTGTTAGATAAATACGCAGCAGCGTCCCGCCGTCCAGTTCGTTGCTTTCCCCGGCGGGCTTGCCATTGCTTTGCTCTTTCAGTTGATCGTCCCAATGCCACCAGTTTCCCGCAAGCGCCGCCGGCAAAAATACCAGTGCTACCAGCAGGCAGAGAAAGTGCATTGACAGCAGCTTCAGCACAGCCGATCGCCTCCAGAAAGTTGACAGGGGGACGGGGGACCTGTCAACTTCTTGTCAACTTGAGACAAGAGAACCGTCCCCGCGTCCCCCTCCCCGGGATGACAGGGGGATGGGGTACCTGTCAACTTGAGACAAGAGAACCGTCCCCGCGTCCTGGTCCCCGCGTCCTGGTCCCCGCGTCTCCGCTTTGTTCCTGTGCTTCCCCCGGGGAGCCCGCCGTGGGCCGCAGTCGAGCCGTGAACTTGTCTGTGCGAACGTGTAAGCACGGCCCTGCACCCCAAACGATTCCATATTCATATAATGTTTACAGCGCTGCCGGCCATTTATGCTTCTTTTTTGTCCTTTCGGAGCGCTGTTTAAAAGGCCCCTTTTTTGGACATAATATCTTTCAAAGTGGAGGTGATTAGTTATGAGTAATGTACGGAAATGGAAGACAATGATTGTATCCCTGCTCGGCTACCCCTTTCGGGTTCTCGGAAAATACAGGGGTAAAGGCAGAGATAAGGGGGACAGGCACGGGGAAAGCGACGCCGGGGTGCACGGAGGCGGCAGCGAAGCCGGGGGCGCAAAAACGGCGCTGACCAGGTATTACCTGCTGGCCGGCACTTACGTGGTGGTTGTTGTGGCCCTCCTTGTGGTTACGGTGATGCGTTTCGGGGGCATACCTTCCCTGGAACTGCCTGGGGCGGGCAAAGATCCGGACCGGGGGGCCTGGCAGGAAAGTCAGGATGATGAGGATGAGGAAAGCCTTGAAGAAGACCTCCCGCCCTCTCATACTTTCAGCCCCGCCGCGGAGGAAGAGGATGTCAAAGAGGAGACCGCAGACCAGAAGCGGCCTTCTGCAGGTCCCGGTGAGGACGGGCCCGGAGATGTTTTCCTCGAAGAAGAAGCCGGCAGCGATGCTGATGTGGCTTTGGATAAGTATGTATCGCTTCCGCAGGCGGCTTCGCCGCTGCAGCAGTGGTCCCTTTACAGCCCTTTCAGGAGCTACCTTAGCGAGGAGCTCCCTTCCGGGGGGATACTGCACCGCCTTTCAAAGGGGGTCCTTCTGCGCGCCGCCCCGGGCACACCTGCCAGCGCCCTGTGGGATGGGACTGTCAGTGCTGTTACTACCAGGGGGCTTCCTTACAGCCGCTCTCTTTTGATAGAGCATGAAGGCGGCTACAGCACCTTTTACGGCAACCTGAAGGAGATCTGGGTTTCGGTCGGTGACCATGTCAACAGGGGAGAACACATTGGAGTCCTCCCGGAGGCGCCTTCAGGAGCTGAAGAGGAGCAGGCGGATGCGGAGTACGGTGGGGAAGATGACGAAAACGCTCTGTCGGTGGCCATACAGACTATCTGGAGCGGCTATGTGAAAGATAAAGGAGGTGAACCCTTACCGGAAGGACAGGGGGCCGAAAAAAACGGGCCGCAAAATTCTTTCCTCCCGCTGTCGGCATTTGACGGTCAAAATCCACTGCTTTACCTGGAAGTGCGCTCCGCCGGCAGCTACATTGACCCCCTCAAGTTCATTCCGGCAAGGAATTAATTATGGTGCTGGGACATATAAATTTACAAATGCCAGTCAAAGGGGGCGGCCCCATGCAGGATTATATTCTGCAGAGAGTAATGGAAACAGCCAGTTATATCCTGGAGACGGGCTTCACTGTCAGGCAGACCGCACAAATATTCGGCGTCAGCAAGAGTACCGTCCACAAGGATGTAACTGAACGCCTCCCGCAGATAAATTTCCACCTGGCCCAGGATGTGCGTAAAGTACTGGAAAAAAATAAGGCGGAGCGTCACTTGAGAGGCGGAGAAGCCACCCGGCGTAAATATCTTTCCATACGCAGTTTCGAGGAAGAGGAAGACGTATTTGTGGAAGACGGCAGCGGCAGCGCTGTATGTGCCGGCGGCGGGTCCGGGAGCGCCGAAACGGCTGCCGCTGACGGCGAGCAGGCTGCTGACGGGGACGCTATAAATTTCCCCCAAATAGAGCCTAAATTATAGACAAAAAACTATTTTGAGAAAAGGAAATTAAGGATAAGATGGCGAAGTTACCCAGGCACACAGTTACAGCTGGCATATATATCGTTTTATCCCGGATAGGGAAGAGGTGTAAAAGTGGTCTGGTCAACAGATATGGGTATCGACTTGGGTACAGCTACCGTTCTCGTTTACTTGAAAGGGAGAGGCATCGTCCTGAATGAGCCCTCCGTGGTCGCTATTGAGCAGCAGGCCCGCAAGGTGCTTGCCGTCGGGGAGTCCGCACAGAGGATGCTGGGAAGGACTCCCGGGAATATCACAGCGATCCGTCCATTGAGAGAAGGCGTTATTGCCGATTTTGATATTACGGAGGTAATGCTGAAGCATTTTATCCTTAAAGTCTGTAAACGCCGGCGCCTTTTTAAACCACGGGTAGTTGTCTGCATCCCCGCCGGGACCACCTCCGTGGAGAAAAAGGCGGTCATCGAGGCCGTTACGCGTACGGGGGCCAAGGAGGCCTACCTGATCGAAGAACCGCGTGCCGCCGCCCTCGGTGCCGGCCTGGACATCTTTGAGCCCAGCGGCAATATGATTGTCGATATCGGCGGCGGGACCACCGACATAGCGGTCCTTTCCATGGGCGAGACGGTTGTTTCCTGCAGTGTTCGCGTTGGCGGGGACAAGTTCGATGACGCCATTGCCCGCTATATCAAGAAGGAATTTAACCTGCTTATCGGCGAGCGCACCGCCGAAAATATCAAGGTAGAGATCGGTTCCGCCTTTCCCGGGAACCGCTCCCTGTCCAAGGTAATCCGCGGCCGGGACCTTGTCAACGGTCTGCCGCGGTCGATGGAGGTGACCACGGAGCAGGTATCGGAGGCCATCAGGGAGTCCCTCCTGGTGATCATCCAGGGCGTCCGCCAGGTGCTGGAGAAGACTTCCCCCGAGCTGGCCGGTGATATTGTTGAAAAGGGCATTTTCCTTACCGGCGGTGGAGCCATGCTAGACGGCCTTCACAAGACCATAGCCCGGGAAACAGGCGTGCCCACCTACCTGGCTGAGGAACCAATCGGCTGTGTTGCCAAGGGGACAGGCAAGGCCCTTGAGTACTTGGACCGCATGGCCGGGACGCTGATAACAACAAGGAACCTGGCTGCCTCCCTCTAAGGCTGCCCGCAAAAATGGACGGTTACCAAAATAAATAATAAAAAAAATAACCCAACCTGGATGAGCCAGTATCGGGAAACTGCAGAGCGAAGCTGCGGGGACGGGATTAAGGAAAAAGGACACACCTCTTGCAGAGGAATGTCCCCCAACCTTGAAAAATGGGAAGCGACAGAAACGTCCCCCTGCTTTGCGACCTCCGAGTTGACAGGTACCCCGTCCCCCCGTCACCTCCCCCTGTCACCCAAGCCGTCCAAGAATATTGCCCCGGGAAAAGAGCTGGAACTGTAAGATAATGTCAAATGTAGTGGCAAAATGTACACGTTCCTGCTTTCACTTGACTGAAATAGCCTGTTTTATCAAGATCAACTGACAAAGTCGGGAGGGTCTTTTTTTTGCGGGCTGAGGCCGCCGCAGCCCTTGCGGCGCGCCCGTTTTTGAGTTGACAGGTACCCCGTCCCCCTGTCACCCCCCCCTGTCACCAAAAGAGTTGACAGGTACCCCGTCCCCCTGTCACCCGCTTGTCACCCGCGGCGCGCCCGTTTGGCGGCCCCGTTTTTAGTTTCTCAATTTCATATGGACGGCCGGGAGGGCCAGCAACCGCCGCGCCGCAAAGTAGAGGACCAATCCCAGCGGCAGCCCCAGCAGGACGCCATAGCCGGTCCGCAGCAGGGAGATAAGCACCGGTGAATGCAGGTGCATGAAGGTGTTGAACACAGACACCTGCCCCAGCAGCGCCAGCAGCAGCCCCAGCACTTTTCCTCCCCGCACGCCGGAGACGGCCAGGGCGGCCCCCAGGAAGAGGCCGGGATGGCCGATCAAAAATTCCTTGAAGCGGGGGCGTGCTTCCAGGAGGATTTCCAGGTAGCGGCGCAGGGCCAGCTCTACCTCGGTGACCGGTATGAAGGGGATATCCCCCCCGCGCCCCAGGTAAACCAGCAGGGCGCCGGCGCCTGCCGCCAGCAGCAGCAGGTGCCACGCTTTAATGGCCGTTTCCAGCGCGGCCCGCGTTTCCCCGACCAGCCCCCTGCCCCGGCGCAGGCACAGGAAAAGTCCCAGCAGTATGAAGGGCCCCAGCTGCGCCAGTTTTACACCGGTAAAGGTTTCCACCTTGAGCATGTAGGGGGTGTCCCCGATCATTCCCGAGGCCGCCAGGGCCCCGCCGGTGGTGAAAAGGGTCGCCGCCAGAAAGCCCCCCACAACCGCTCCGAGGCGCCCGCGGCTGCCTGCGCCGCCCCCGCTGGCGGCGCTTCTGCGCAGGGCCGGCTCCAGGAAAAGGAGCACGCCCAGCAGGGGAAAGACAAGGGCTGCCAGCAAAGCGGCGCCCTTTTGGAAGCTTATAAAAAGCGGTGAAAGCCCCTGCGCACCGCCTCCGAGCAGGAAGGGCAGCGCCGCTGCCGCCGGGATGGCGGCTGCGGACGCAGTAAGCTGTATTTTCCAGTAAAATTCCCGGCGCCGCGCTTCCCGGAGCTGTTCCCTGTCGGGGGGGAGGCCTGAAGAGGTGCCGGCGGCCGTTTCGCCGGTAATAAAGCAGCAGCCGCCACCTGCTGCGCCCCCTGACGCGCTCCAGGCCGTATTCCCGGATGCGCCGCCTACAGTGCCCCGGGCCGCGCCCCTGGCGGCCTTCTTTTTTTTCTTTTTCTTCTTCCGCGGGGGCGCTTCAGCGTCCCAAAAGAGGCCCGCACACCAGAAAAAGGCGGCCGCTATCCCGGCGCTTAAGACGGCCCGGAGCGGCGCGGGGACGACCAGGTATGGGTAAGGGGAAGGGTTACCGACAGTGTAACCGGCCTTTAGGAGGGACCCGCTTATTGCGCCGACGAACTGGCGGTAGCTGTCCAGTTCACCGCGCCGGTCCAGCCCGGGGTAGGGGTTGAGCAGCAGCACCCTGGCCCCGCGCTCGCGCACGGCGCGCAGGAAGCGCTCCCGGGAGCGGGTTTCCCCCAGTTCGGCCAGCTCTGCGGTGGGCACCTGGTGGGCGAGGAAGAGGCGGTACCGCGCTTCTGCCGCCAGCCTGTCCAGCTCTATGCCGGCCGTGAACTCCACTGCTGCCAGGGGCAGCTCATTTTCCGTGAACAGCCTGCCGGCAGCGCTTCCGGGTGCAGGATAGGTGAATCCATCGGAGGGGAAAGCGACCGCCGCCGGCTGCAGCCCCTCCGCGGCGCCCATTTCCTCCAGCTGCAGGGCCAGCGCTCCCCAGTATCGCTCCGCGGGCAGGTGAAAGGGGGGCTTGAAAAAGAGCGCTACCAGTGCCAGCCCATCGTCGCTCCAGCTTTTCATCTGCTCCAGCGGCCATGTCAGGGGTGTTTCGCGGGCTGCCTGGCCGTAGCGGTCTTCTATGAAAATGAGGTAGCTTCTTTCTCCCCCACTGCCGGAGACGGTGCCCGCCTTTAAGGAATCGCTGCCGAAGAGGGCGGCAAAAGAGCTCTGCAGCCTTTCATGCAGCTCCCGCTCACCGGTAAGGACGTAAAGACCGGCAGTAGGGCCGTTGGCCCCGGGCCATGTGCCTTCGGGGATTTCGGGGAAGTCGTCCAGCAGGCCCAGTTTCTGCAGACCCCGCAGGGAGGGAGCGTCGAACAGGTAGAGGTAGCCCATCTTCCGCAGCTCCATGAGGGTGAGGGGATGGACGGATACCGCCGTGCAGCCCGCTTCCTTGAGCTCCTGCACCGCCCTTGAGCCGGGCCTGCCGCCGCCAAATTCCTCCTGCATAAGGAGGCGCGAATCAATGGACAACAGCACCTCGCGGTTCTCTTTTTCCAGTGTGTGTCTCCAGCCGGCCGACCACGTGCCGGCCAGAACAGCTGCTGCTATGAACACCAGCAGCAGCCACCGGTAAGCTGCGGGCATACCTTTTCTCCTCCCCGAGATGCTCTTTTCTTGTATCATAGGATATTTATGATACAATTACAATAGGAAAAACCGGCACGCCCCTACCGGCGGCCGGAAAAACTGCGCCAGAACGGCCATTTTAAGCTCACCGATAAGTGTTTCAGCACGGATATGCACCTGACTAAAAGAAAAAGGGGTGAAGCGAAGTAAATGCCCCAGTTTGAATATACCGGGCACCTGCACATCCACTCCACTAATTCCGACGGGAGCTGTCCCATCCCCGAAATTGCCCGCGCAGCCAGGAAAGCGGGGCTGGACTTTATAGGCATTACCGACCACAATACCCTGGCCGGGATGGAAAAAGGACACGAAGGGTGGCAGGAGGGGGTGCTAGTTCTTGTGGGGGCCGAGTTCAGTGTCGCCAGAACATCAAAAAATCATTACATAGCCTTTGGTATTAACAAGCTCATCCCTCCTGACGAAAATCCCCAGCAAGTTATCGACGCCGTAAACGCCCAGGGCGGCTTCGGGTTCCTGGCCCACCCCGTCGAAAAGGGCAACCCTTTTTTCCTGGAAGGGCGCTGCTTTCCCTGGGAACGCTGGGAGGTGAGCGGTTACAGCGGCATTGAAATCTGGAACTTCGGCTCCTGCTGGAGGACGGCCTATTCCAGCAGGCTGGGGGCCCTGTTCTGGTACCTGGCCGATGTTTACCGCGCGGCCCGTTTTCCCGACCCCGAAGGGCTGCAGATCTGGGACCGCCTTCTCGGTGAGCGCCCCGTGTGGGGCTTTGCCGGGAGCGATGCTCACTGCTTCAAAGTGGGAAAGTGGCCCTTTAAGCTAAAATTTTTCCCATACCATTTTCTCCTGCGCACCCTGAACACGCACATTCTTTTGGAAAGCGAGCTTAAGGGCAGCCTGCCCGAGGACAAAGAAAAGGTCTATGGCGCCCTTAAAAGTGGACGCTTCTTTACCGGATGTGATTACCTGCAGCCGTCGCACGGCTTCCGCTTCACGGCCCACAACGACGGCGAAGAGGTCACCATGGGGGGGCGGATAGCGTACACTCCCCAGACGGTCCTGCACATCGTATCACCTTCGCCGCGGAGCATCATCCGCATTATAAAGGACGGCCAGCTGGTCTACGAGGTGGAAGAGGAGGTGCTCGTTTTCAAGGTCCTCAGCGCGGGCACCTTTCGGGTGGAGGTTTACCGGCGCAGCCGCCTCGGAAAGGCGCTGCCCTGGATCTACAGCAACCCCATTTTTGTGTACGGGCCCTTTTAAAAACATCTCCACCTGAAAAAATAACCACTTGCACTTGTCCCCAAAAATGAGATAATATGTTTATGTGCGCCAATAAGTTTTAAGGTAAGCGCACCGTTGGCTAAAATGTTGGATAAATATTCTATTTAATGTCGGCAGGAATTGACTCGTACATAAAGAATTAGTACGGGAGCTTGGAATCTTTAACCGGATCTTTAACCCGGAAGCGTTGACGTTTGATAATAAGAAACAATTACCGGTGCCCTTTATTTTGGGCACAAAGACAGGTGAAATGTAGACATGCATCTCTATTTGGCTCCGGCCGTCGCTTTTGGACTGGCCCTGCTCCTTACCCCCTTCATGAAGCGCCTGGCGGCCGCCGTAGGGGCCGTCGATCATCCCAATGCGCGCAAGATACATAGGAAGGCTACGCCGCTGCTGGGAGGGGCGGCCGTCTTTGCCGCCTTTTGGGCTACGGCGGCCGTGGTCGTCCTCATTGCCGGCGGGGGTGAGCAGCTCTGGGGCCTTTTCTGGGGCAGCAGCCTGATCCTTTTACTGGGGCTCTATGACGACATCAAGGGTCTCGGCTACAAGGTCAAGTTCGCCGGGCAGTTCGCCGCCGCTTTTATTCTTTTATTCTACAATATTAAGATTGAGTTCATAACACTGCCTTTCCAGGACATTGTTTTCCTGGGCGCCTTCATGGTGCCGCTGACCCTGGTATGGATAGTGGGCATAACCAATGCCGTCAACCTGATCGACGGGGTGGACGGGCTGGCGACGGGCGTTTCCGCCATTGCCGCGGTGGTGATGTTTGCGCTGACCTGGGGAGAATTTCCCCTTGTCCCCGTGCTGGCGCTCGTCCTTGCCGGGGCTGCGCTGGGCTTTTTGCCGCACAACTTCCCCCCGGCGCGCATTTTCCTGGGGGATACGGGCAGCCTCTTCCTGGGCTTCATGCTGGCCGGTTTTTCGATCATGGGTGTGGCCAAGCAGGCTACCTTCACCACGCTGATTATACCGGTGCTCATCTTCGGCCTGCCCATTACGGACACCTTTTACGCCATCTGGAGGCGCATCCGCTCCCGGCGCCCCATTTTCCAAGCCGACAAGGCGCATATACACCACCGCCTGCTGGACCTCGGTTTCAGCACCCGTCAGACGGTGATGTTTCTCTACTCTGGAAGCGTATACTTCGGGGTTTCGGCGATCGCTTTTGATCGCTCTTCCGGCCTTGTAGCATACTTTATACCAATTATTTTCATCATTTTTCTCCTGGGGCTGAAGCTGAAGCCGAGGCCGCCGGAAGGCTTGAACACCTTCCTCGGCACCGGGGAAAGGAAAGAAAACATTCCATGACAGGCGCAGTGATAACGGCAATGGAAAGCGGAAGGATCCGGTGCCCATGAAAGTGATCAACATAATGAGCATTGTCGGTACCCGCCCCGAGGCAATCAAAATGGCGCCCGTGGTGCGCCTCTTGAATGACACGGACGGCGTGCGCTCCGTCCTCTGCCTGACCGCCCAGCACCGGGAGATGCTCGACCAGGTGCTTTCTCTTTTTGAGCTGCCCCCGCATTACGACCTGAACATCATGACGCCGGAGCAGGGGCTCACCTCCATAACAACACGGGCCCTGGAGGGGCTTGAAAAGGTCATCGTCGAAGAGAGCCCCGACCTGGTGCTGGTGCAGGGCGATACCACCACTACCATGGCCGGCGCCATGGCCGCCTTTTACCAGCGCGTTTCCGTGGG
>PWRZ01000020.1 GCA_003563385.1 Syntrophomonadaceae bacterium | reverse complement strand
TGTCGAGCTTGCGGCGGGGGCCGCGCACAAACACCTCCGGGGGGTCAAAGCTGTAATCATCGACAACCATCCCTTCGCCCGGCTCCCCTATTATTTCCCCCTCGATGAACACCTGCCTGGTGATAATATTATCCAGCAGCACATCGGTCTTGGCCGGTTCTATGCGCACGACGCTCAGGCCCGGGGGAGCGGTGGCGCTGATGCGCACCTCGTGCCGGCCCTCCCCCTTCCCGCTAAGATCAACATATGCATCAAAGTCCGCCGGTGTTAATCCCTCGAAGGCACGCGGCAATCCCTGCAGGGAAAGGGTCACTGTGTCCTCTATTTCTACAACGACCAGCCCCTCGCCCAGGTTATGCCAGGCAAGCGGGATGCCGCTGAAGGTACGCACTTCAAACCCGAGGTACTCCTGCCTGTCCCCGGCAATAAAAAACCACAGTATGAGGGCCAGGAAAATGGAAAGCAGGCGGATGAAGGTAAGGCTTTCCGTAAATTTAGTCTTCTTCCCCATTCTCTTTAGCAGACCTCCAGGGCCAATAGGCTGCCGGTGTTTTCTTTTTTTCTGCCGGGGTATAGTAAAGGTTGCGCAGGGTGCTGCGCAGGGTTTTTTCGTCCAGGTAACGGGTCAGTTTGCCGTTGTGGGCCAGTGAGATAACGCCCGTTTCCTCGGACACAATGATGGCCACAGCGTCGGAAATCTCGGTAATGCCCAGGGCGGCCCGATGCCTTGTCGCCAGCTCTTTGCTCAAGTTGGGGTTTTCGGTAAGTGGAAGAAAGCCCCCTGCGGCAGCCAATATATTCCCCCTGATAATGGCGGCCCCGTCGTGGAGAGGGCTGCGGGGCATGAAAATGTTCACCAGCAGCTCCGCCGTAACTCTGCCCTCGATCCTGATCCCGGTCTCGATGATATCTTTAAGCCCGGTCTCCCTTTCCAGGATAATGAGGGCCCCAACCCTCTTTTTGACCAGGACAGGAATGGCCTTTAGAAGCTCATTGAGCACATCCCGGAAGTCTTCATCATCATACTCGTAGAAGGTGCGCTGGAATATGTGGCCCCTTCCAAGGTGTTCCAGCGCCCGGCGCAGCTCCGGCTGGAAGATAATTGGGATAGCTACCAGGCCCATGGTCATGAGGCCTTGCAGGAGCCAGTTGATTGTCTTCAACCCCAGCTGCACGCTGATTACAAGGGCAATTAATAGCACAATCAGCCCCTTGACCAGCTGCTCGGCACGCGTCCCCCTGATAAGGAGGATCAGGCGATAGAAAATGTAGGCTACGACGGCAATATCGACGATATCGCGCCAGCCGATACGGAAATGATAGATTCTTTCGACAATCTGCTCCCACATTTAAGGCTCCGGACACCTCATTATACAGCCTATTTTAATTAACCTATTAATTCTCTTTTTTACATCAAAAACCTTTTCGAAAAGGGTCCTTTTTTATAATATTATCTGCCAAAATATTCTCTGGTAAGCCTGGAAAGTACCCCGCTGAGGCCGACCAAGCCGACCAAGTTGGGGAAGGCCATCAGGCCGTTGAGGATGTCGGCCAATGCCCACACGGCGCGCAGTCCCCCCAGGGAGCCGATAAAGATGAACAGTATCCAGAAGTAGCGGTAAATCTGTACCGAGGCGCTGCCGGCCAGGTACTGGATGCACTTTTCCCCGTAGTAGGCCCAGCTCAACACCGTGGAGAAGGCAAAAAAAATCAGCCCCACGGTGACAATATACTGCCCCATGTTGCCGGGAAGGCCGCGATTGAAGGCCTCCACTGTCATGGCCGCCCCTTCCAGGCCGGCCTGCCAGGCACCGGTAACCAGCAGCACCAGGGCTGTGATGGTGCAGACGACGTGGGTGTCGATGAATACTTCGGCGACGCCCCACATGCCCTGCCTGGCCGGGTGGGTGGTGCGTGCCACGGCATGGGCGATGGAGGCGCTGCCGAGGCCCGCTTCATTGGTAAATATTCCCCGGGAAATACCGAAACGCCAGGCCTGCAGCACGGTAGCACCGGCCGCGCCCCCGGCGGCTGCACGTCCCGTAAAGGCAGCTGCAAATATTTCCCCGAAGGCAGGGAAGATCTGCTGGCGGAAGAGGAGCAGTATGGTAACGCTCCCGATAATGTAAAAGGCGGCCATCAGCGGCACCACGGTGGAGGTGATCAGCGCTATGCGCTTGATCCCCCCTAAGATGACCAGCCCGCCGGCAAAGGCGAGCACAAATCCTGTCAGGTAGACCGGCAGGCCGAAGGTGGCCCTGACGGCATCAGCCGCAGAGTTGGCCTGCACCATGTTCCCAATACCGAATGCGGCCAGGGCCCCGAAAAGGGCAAAAAGAAGGGCCAGGGAACGCCTGTGCAGCCCTTTTTCCAGGAAGTACATAGGGCCGCCGGCAAAGCCGTCTTCCAGCCGGGTGCGGTAGTGCACGGCCAGCACCACCTCGCTGTACTTGGTGGCCATACCGAAAAAGGCCGACACCCACATCCAGAAAATGGCACCGGGCCCTCCCAGGAAAATGGCCGTGGCCACACCGGCAATGTTGCCTGTCCCGATGGTGGCTGCCAGCGCCGTAGTGAGCGCCT
>PWRZ01000082.1 GCA_003563385.1 Syntrophomonadaceae bacterium | reverse complement strand
GGCAATCACGCAACTCTCCAGGCCTGTTCGAATATCTACGATTTGAACATACAAGTTCTATCAAGTTTGAATGGCGGATCAAAGATTCATTTGATTCAGCCTAGACAAAATGCCAACTGTGAGAGGACTATTTTTTTAGCACACCAACTTGAGATGCATTATCAAGGAATCAAGCCAAAATCGATCGAATCTAAGCATAGAAGGGCTAAACGACGGAAGTCAGCCACACGCAAGACGAAACCCAATAAGCGAGCCAAGAAAGCTAACCGGTACATCATTTTCATTCCATTTGAGTGTCTTTTTTTTTGAATCAAGCAATCTCAATTAATCAAATCTATCACCATAGTAAAAGCACAAGGAAAAAGCGAAAAGCAAAAGAGTCAGTCCCACCAAAAAAGAGAAAACGTGCTAGGAAGCGAAGAGTCGAGCCAAGCAAGAAAGTCAACGGAAACCTTGAAGATCTCAACCCAAACCCCGACGATCACGATCAAGGCAAGGACGCACCAAAAAAGAGAGCAGCAAAAACATACCCGGTCCAGATGCCAAAGCCAACTCAAAATGATCATATAGTCATTGAAGATATCACTGTGGTTACACGACTGCTCAAAACCGTTGTCAGTGACGAGAGCTTTTTGACGGTAATCAACGAATTCGTTGGACAAGTGAATCGCAGCAAAAAACTAGTCAGTCTTCTGCACAAACTTCTATGCCTGAATATCCTGAAATTTGGTGGAAAATTGCCGACGTTTACTCAAGGGTATTTCAGCGATTTATATACATGCTTGGTGAATGAGAAGAAAAATTGGAAATACGGAGAACGATATCAAGGACTGCGAGAGTTACTTCAGTACCAACTCAAATCCAATATCTCTGCCTCAGCCCTGTCTCAAGTCATGTCTGCGAGTGGCATTAAAATGGCTGCCGAATTGAAAACCCATGTCAAGGAGAACTACGAAAAAATATACACCTTCGCTGGCGCAAAGTGTTCCAGACAGATGATCCTGACGACACCAAACACCGCTTGGATCCAGACAAGACAGACGTTGAAACTCTGGTAAAGCATTTATGGAAGATGAGAAAAGATTTCGAAAAGAACAAAATGAAAGGATTTGCCATCTTTCCTGAGGCTTCAATCGACTATGGTTATGTTCACCTCGATTCAACTGCTCTAGCGCATATTTTCCTGAAAGATAAGAAAGAAAAGTTTAAAAGGGAAGAATTACTTGACCGTTACCCCTGGATCTTCAAGGATGGAAAGCGCCAAAACAAAAAGATCTACATACTACCCCAAGAGCTGGTCAAAGAGCAGAGAAAGCGAATCTTTGAGTCGCTTTTCCATCTGGAGGGCAAGATCTTCAAATGCCGAAATCTCAAAACTCATCACTTTCGGTATTCGCTCCAGACTGATGGTGTCGGCGTGAAGTTGTCATTTGGGAAGTGGCGTGAAATTCCAGACCCGAAGCTGGAGAAGCAAGAACAGAAGTCAGACGAAGCAGACAAAGCCCAGGATCCGAAAAGTGCAAAAAAAAAACACGATACCGCTGAAGGACTTGGAACCAGGGAATGAGTACTCGTATCAAGTAGTATCACTCAACAATTTGGAGAAGGATCTCGACGGAATCACGATAAGGTCTGCTGATACGGGAGTCAAGAATATGTTTGTCTGGGCTGAAATGCTGACCGGCGACAAAGATGTCAGAAAAACAACCCGAAAGGTGACAACGAGAGGGTGGAGGAACCGTACCAAAAAACCTTATTTTACTCGTAAACAGCAACAGTGGCATAACGAAGAATTGAAAGATGTTCAAAAAGAACTGAATCAAACACCGTACCGGACCAGTAGTTGCCCCGCTCGATACCGGATGTATGTGGAGAATCTGCTTTAAAATTTCGAGCCTTTGTGGAATTTTGCAGGGCTGATGAAGCGGCGCCGGCTTCGATTCGAAGCGCAGCGGGTGGAGCAGCGTGAAATTTACCGAGAAGTAAATCGCATGACTCGTTGTCGTCGCAAAGGCGACAAAGTGGTATTAATCGTGGGGGATGCAGCCAAGCGAAATATCTTTGGCAAAACCAAACGCAATCACAAAGGTACTGTTCCAGTCCACATTCAACTGAATTACCCCAATATAAATGTATAAAAATCACGCCCTAAAAATCACGCTACCCCCCGATAAAATACACACATTTCACACATATCTTTTCAATACCTATTAATATTTTTACTTGCTGTTACAGGTCCAATAATGAAACTGATCAAAAATGCGATGCAAAGACAAAAAGCAGTGATTATTTGGGGAAATGAGTTTCGTACCTCAATTCTCTCTACAAACGGTCGAAAACTCGTCCATCCCAGAGAGCGCCGGCCTGATCGGCTGAGGCCGAGCGAGTGCAAGCTGCCGCGAGGCCATCTGCCGAAAGACCATGACGATCGCAAAAAGAAGATTCCCGGTTGCCGCTGCTTATGTAGTCGGCCCAGGTGCACGAAAGTACTGAAGGTTCGATCATTTTGCGAGCAACACGGCACCTCTGTGACGCAATATGACCTGTGCTTTGAAGCAAATCAATTGCGCAATTCCCATAGAATAGGGCTTCGCCATACAGTTGCAAGCATCAACATC
>PWRZ01000095.1 GCA_003563385.1 Syntrophomonadaceae bacterium | reverse complement strand
GGTATGACTTTGACAGAAGTTTTAATTGTTGTTGCACTTTCAACTATGTTGATGATGGGTATTATGGCAGTTATAACTCAATTTTATCAGTTAAATGATCACTTGATTGCACAAAGGCAAGCAATTGCTGAAGCGGAGCATAGTATGAATCAACTAGTAAGTAATATACGTGCTATGAGTTTTGCTTTTGACGGTACGTACCCTCTGCAGGAAAGAAGCACAAGTTCCATTGCGTTTTTTGTTGATATGAATGGCAATAGAGTACCAGATCTTGTGCGGTATGAATTACGAGGCGATGAGCTTGAGAAAGATGTATATATTGCCACTGGTAGTCCACCAGTTATTGATATAGTTACGCCAGATTATACTCGATTAGTTGCTCATTCTGTGCAAAACCACATGTTGGCAGTACCATTATTTCTGTATACTGATCATGGTGGGGTACCAGTTTTAGAAGATGGAAGCATTACAAGTATATCGTACATTGAACTCAATTTGCTAGTTAATGTTGATCCAAATCGAATTAGTCAACCAACTGAACTGTATTCAAGTGCAACACCACGCAACCTTCAGATTATAGAATGAGTAAAATAATAGCAAAAAATAAAGGATTTCTGCTCGTATTATTACTGGTTTATGGTTCAGTTTTTTTTATTATTCTAGTTGCTTTTTTCGCTTCTATTATGTCTCAGTGGCAACATACACAGCGATTAATTGAATCTGAGAAAGCCCTCAATATTGCCGAAGCTGGATTAGAATATTATAAATGGTATCTAGCACATTTTTCTGGTGATACAACTCATGGTACTGGTGTAGACGGTCCGTTTACACGTTCTTTTTTTGATCCTGAAGGTGATGTGATTGGTGAATATGAGATTGAAGCTACCGGTAATTACTTGTGTAATGAAGTGAATGCTATAGATATTCACTCGACTGGTAGGTTGATGGGTAGTAATTTAGAAAGAACATTGTATGCGCGTTACGCAAGACCTTCAATTGCAGAGTTTTCTTTTGTGATAAATAGTAATGTATGGGCTGGTTTTTCCCGTGATATTACTGGTCCATATCATTCAAATGGCTTTATTCGAATGGATGGAGTGAATCATTCTATAGTTACAAGTCAACAAGATAGGTGGAATTGTGATGATAATCAGTTGAATTGTTCTGGTGCAGAGTATAATGGATCAACTGTAAGTGAAGGTGATGATATTAACGCTATTTTTGGCTCTGGTCCAGGATCTGATTTGTGGAGTAATCCAGCGCCTCCTATTGACTTTGGTGGTCTTTTAATTAGTCTGGCAGATATGCGTAGTCGTGCTATTGATGATGGAGGTATTTTTATAAACAATACTAGTCATCATGGGTATCAAGTGCATTTTAATGGTGACGAGACATTTACTGTTAGTGAAGTTACTACTGCTCCTTTGCATTGGGAATATTCAAGCGCTGAAGGAGATTGGTACCAGACGAGAAGAATTGTAACTGGTACGACTAATCCTGTAACTTACACTATTCCTGATAGTTGCCCTGTAATTTTTATTGAAGATAATGTGTGGCTTAGTGGCGTTGTTGATAGTAAGGTGAGTATTGCTGTAGCGAACCCAAGTAGTACAAGTGTTCAACCTACAATAGTATTACAAGGCAATATCACCTACAATCAACCAGATGCTGGTTTGCTAGCGATTGCAGAGCAAGACGTCCTTTTAGGAATAGACATACCAAATAATATGGAACTCAATGGTATTTTTGTTGCGCAGAATGGACATTTTGGTCGAAATCATTATACATCGGATTCTTTGCCTTCTGGGTATGGTCAGTATGTCACTCGTGCTACAAGTGTGATTAATGGCACTATAGTTTCAAATGGGCGGGTTGGTACACAATGGATTGATGGTTCTGGTAATACTGTTTCTGGTATCCTCGATCGCACGAACACTTACGACCGTGATTTGGTAGAAGAACCGCCACCACTTACACCGTATGTTTCTGACCGCTATCGATTTGTTGAATGGTTAGAGATCTAGTAGTAATCCTTAAGTTCGTGATATAATTACATTATATGAAACAGGATAGTTTGCCGTTAGTTGTAGGGAATTGGAAGATGAATCCTAAAACTTTAGGAGAAGCTAAAGACCTTTTTGTGAAAATACGTAAAGCGATTGATGTAGTAGATAATGTAAGAATTGTTATTGCTCCGCCTTCTGTATTTATAAGTGATTTAGGAAGACTATCACCTTCTGGCCGAATGGCTATAGCTGCACAGGCTATATATCCATTACCTAGTGGACCTCACACTGGTGAAATTTCTATACCAATGGTTATATCAACAGGTGCGGATTTCGTTTTGATTGGACATTCAGAAAGAAGGTTTTTAGGTGTGGATGATCAAGGTGTAAATGCTAGGCTAAAATCAGCCTGGAAGGAGAAAGTAACTCCGATTGTTTGTGTTGGCGAGAGTACTCGCGATGGGGCTGGTGATTATTTTTCTGTAGTTGAAAGTCAAATACAGCATGCTTTTCGTAATGCTACAAAATCACAGGTTAAGAAGACAGTTATAGCTTATGAACCTGTTTGGGCTATTGGTACAGGGTGTAATGCGACTGCTGATGATGTTCATGAAATGAGAT
>PWRZ01000051.1 GCA_003563385.1 Syntrophomonadaceae bacterium | reverse complement strand
GGTGGTTCCCAAAACTCCTCTCTGTCCAGAGATGTATGTCTCTGCTGATGAGGCCCGCTTGCGCCGATAACTTCGGCGGGCAGGCGAAAGGCCGAAACAGATGTTCTTTGATAAATTAAAAATTAAGAAAGATATAAACCTAAGGAAAGGAGGGAAAAAGATGAAAAAGGTTTCAGCTACTGTGGAAAAACTCGTGGCAGTAAGGAAGGAAGTTGAGAGTTCAGCGTTTGAGCGCGGCGCTGAAATTCTCGCAGGCATTCTCGCGCTCCTGACCCGTCAGCACTGTTTTATTGTCGGAGTGCCGGGACTGGCCAAATCCCTTCTAATCCGCGAGCTCTGCAAGCGGATTGAAGGGACAAGGTACTTTGAACACCTCCTTTCTCGCGAGGTGACTGCTGACGAGCTTTTTGTCAGCGAGACTCACTTCGTGGAAAAGGAACTGGGTCCCGGTAACAAGTCGGTTAAATTTCAAAATGATTTAACCGGCAAAGCGGCGGACAGCGAGGTGGTGTTCCTTGACGAAATGTTCAAGGGAAACGCCACTTTACTCAATGCGCTCCTTTCTCTCTTAAACGAGAGAATCTATCACAATGGGGCGCAAGCTGTTCGTTGCCCGTTGGTGTCGCTTTTCGCGGCATCTAACGAGTTGCCGGACCCAGAGGAAGGGCTAGCCGCGCTTTTTGACCGAATTTTGTTCCGGGTAGAGGCAAAGCCGATTGCTGAGAAGACAAGTCGGATTGCTTTTTCCCGGACCCAAGTGGAAAAGCGCGAGCGGGCTGCGGTGGGCGAGCCATCCTATCCGGTCAGCGCCACTATCGCTCTTGAAGAATTAAAACTTCTTCAAGATGAGGTGGCAATGATTGCGGTTCCTGATTTGGTGCACGAGAAGCTTTTTGAGCTTTTCGTGCGTTTGACCGAGGAAGGAATTGTAGTCACTGACCGGCGCTATGGCCGGCTGCCGTTGGTCCTGCAGGCTTCAGCTCTCCTGGCGGGACGCGATACTGTAAGTTTGGTGGATTTTGCCAACTTACAGTATGTTCTCTGGGATGACCCCAAAGACCAGCAAACGGTCCGCAAGGTTATCTTAGAGTTCGCCAACCCGCTGGAAAACGAGGCGCTCCGAGTAGCGGACGCCGTGGGCGAGGCGGTGCGGAACGCTTTGGCGGCTTCGGGTACTGACCAGCAAAAACTGGGAACCGAGGCAACGGCCAAACTCAAGACCGCACTGGCAGAGTTGGCGCGGCTGCGGACCGAAGCAGAGTCCCAGGACTTGCCGGTTGACAAAATTAACGAGTTAATCAGCAAGCTCCAGCAGAACCAGAAAGAAATTCTGCGGGACTGCTTCGGAATTGAAGGTTAAGGAGGTAGATTATGGATAAGAAGAAGATGAAAACTACCTTCCGTCTTCAGGATACGGCCATTCGGTGTGACGATTTTGACTGTTACATCTTTGGTCGTATCAAGGAAAAGTCGCCGCGCCTGCGCGATTTGGAGGAGCGAGGGGCTGGTGAGCTTAAAACATTTCCCGGGCTTCTCCAGGACTGCTTTTCTGCTCTATATAAGTTAGAGCCGGAATTGCGGTCCTCGCAAGAAGTTCTTCCTTCGCACCGACCCCACCGCCGGCTTCTGAAGCAGGTGATGGGAACGGAGGACTATCAAAAACTCCGCGCCTTCACCACGCTTCAGGAGTTTGAAGCGGCCATGGCCTCAGAAGTGGTCGGCAGTCGGGCTCTTGAGTTCTTCACCGAAGAACAAAAAGAGCGAATCCGCCAAATGCAGAAGCAGGAGGAGCAATCTGACCAGCTCCAGCAGGAAGCAGATGGACTGCAGGCCGCTGGCCAGGCGGCCCAGGACGCGGCAGACCAGGCAGCGGCTGAAGCAGAAGAAGCGGAGCAGCAAGGTGACAGCCAAACTGCAAAGCAGTTCTCTGCTAAAGCCAGCCAATTCCAGCAGCAAGCAGAGCAGTTGGGCCAGCAAGCCCAGCAAGCTCAGATGTCGCTGGAAGAGGCGAAAGAGCGCCTGGAACAAACGTCTGCCGAGATAGAGGAGTGGTTTGACCAACACTCCGATGAAGTCCGGCAGGCAGCCCGCAAAATTGTCCAGCAGGCCAAGGAGGAAATTGAGGAAACCTCCGACTTGTTGGAGGCCTGGGGCGATGAAGCGGGTGAACTCCGGCAAGGTGACCCGGCCAAAGCCAGGGAATACGCGGAGCGGATTCGTAATTCTAAAAAGCTCCGCGAGCTGGCAAAATTAGTCGGTCGGCTGAAGCGACTGGCTTTGAACAAGGCCAAAACAAAGGCCGAGGCCAGAGCCGAGGTTGTGGATGTCAGTTGCGGCCGGGACTTGCGAAATCTTTTGCCGTCTGAGCGACGGCGGTTGGCTCATCCTTTGACCAAAAAAGGCTTCCTGAAGGATTACGCAACTTCTCAGTTGCTAATCTTTGTCAAGAAAGACAAGGAAACTCAGGGTCGGGGGCCAATTGTCGTTTGCGAAGACGGCTCCGGCTCAATGTCCGGCAAAAAGGAACTATGGGCAAAGGCAGTTTCACTTGCCTTGGCCGAGATAGCTCGCTTCCAGAAAAGGAGTTTTGCCTGGATCCATTTTGGAGCAAGGCAGTCTCCGGTTTCAGTGGAAGTGGCTACTGGCGGC
>PWRZ01000093.1 GCA_003563385.1 Syntrophomonadaceae bacterium | reverse complement strand
GTGGTCGCTTCTTTTGGTAATCCAGATACTACGATTAGATAAATAATTATGGACAGCGAAAGATTTTTATGCGATAATGATGGTTCTTCCGCAAATATCGCTATAATGGGCGTTTTTTAATGATCCTAACTCTTGATCGACCACATCAGCTATAAGGTATTTTTACTTTTTTTCAATGGATAGCTTTATCGACCTGAGCGATCAATGTGCGGATATTCTTAAGCTACGGATAACTCTTGTTTTCTTTTGATTGCATCGAGATCTTTGTAATACCAAGGAAGCACCATGAGGGCATTTAGAAGCTCGGGCCCGGCCCGGCCATAGCCGCGTCTTCGAACCATTTTGATTTTGTTGTTGGTTCCTTCTATGGGCCCGTTGCTGATGTGGGGATAAAGCAGACTGTTTTTCACTGCTGTCAGGTCTTTTTTTAGCCCGGAGGCAAATAAAGCGATCTCTTCATTTTTATCTTTTTTATATTCCTCGATAAAAGAGCATAGTTTTTGCTCATCAAGGAATATAAACACATCATAGAAAGCAAGTAAAAACGTAAGAAGATGATTAACGCAGCTGTAAGCTTTCCCTATGCGCTCAAATGCTTTCTTACTCAGTTTTTTTTTGCACTTTGTTTCTTTTTTTCCGTATTGAGCACCAGTTTGGCTATACTGTCTGAGTAATTGGTTTTATTTACCCAGGTGTCAGGATCCGGTTTTTCCTGAGAAGCGTTGCGTTCTTCCTTTGTCTGCAAACCGTTAATGGATTGCTTTATCTCATCGCGCTTTTTGGCTGCCATATGCAAAATATTTTCATAAAGCGCTGTTCGCGAAACTCTTGTTACTGAAATCCGGGGCGGTCTTGGTTGCTCTGTCAAAATATCACGCTCTGAAAAGGAGCGTTTTTGGCCGGGCTTGCGCTCATAGGGGATACCCTGTTCATGCATATACTTGATGATAAACTGGTATATGGCATTGGCACTTCCCGTAAAACCTTTTTGCACGAGCACAGGATGAATGTCCCGGTGTGTTTTTCCTTCTGCAAACAAGCCCAAAACAATGTCTTGATAGGGCGCTACAATGGATTCTGAAGTAGGCCTGGCCTTATTGGCAATTGTTTTCTGGCGATAGTCCGGGCTATTTGCTTGATCTAATAGCTCCTGATACTTTTGGTACTGTACATCAATTTTTTGCTCGACCCCTTCAATGGTTTCTGAGGCTATTTTCCGGTAATAGTGTACCGAATGCTTCTTCATCTGTAGTTTTTTAGCGATATCAGTGGTGCGTAAACCACGTTCCGTCAACTCTAAAATGGCCATTGTCTTTTCATATTTATCCGCTTGTTGCTTTGTTAAACCGGCCAGACAGATCCTTTTTTCCAGATCACCATTTCTCATCATTGCCGGACCGATGAATACAAGCCCCTGGCCATCGTCGGGATCGTCTATCTCATGAGGTTCACAGGCACTGTCGATTAGGCTTATCCAGCCGTCACCTTCACGAACGAATAAATCATGGGCCATTTCCTGCCTGATGACATCTTTGACCGTTTGATGTATATTTTGAATCAGATGAAACCCATCTGCAACCTCTGTTTTACCGCATCTTTGAGCAGCAGCTGCATAAGCAGCGTCACGATCCCTGCTGACTATTTTTGCCTCAGGATATTGTTTGATAATCTTTTCAGCCACTGCTGTGGTGGCGCCTTGGGCAATAACCAGCACCCGGTGGGTTTCACCATCTATGAAAACTGTACAGGCCGTAGAGGAGTTCCCTTTGCAAAGATTAATATCATCGACAGCCAGAACACGTACGTCGTCTCTTTGCAGATTCTCGGCCACAACCTGCGCCCCCTTTTTCTTTACTTCCCGTTCGATCGAATCACCGCTAACTTTTGCGCCAATATGGGCCAATGCGTTGCTGGCAGCGTTGCAGCTTGATTCAAGAGCTAAGCGCACACAAAACTCTTTTAGGCGATTTGAGAGTCGGGCATTCTTTTCTGCTATTTCTTCATGCTGCTCAATGAACGATAAAAGTGAGCAGTGCTCATTGTCGCAGAAAAAATGGCTGTTGGTAACTTTATGGTAGACGGTCATGCCCATTGCAGGAAGGTCCTGGATCGTCCTTGTTTCATAGGTTTTTGTCCGGCGTTGACTGGTTGCTGCACATTGTGGGCAGGTTGCCTGCTGTGGATAAGACTTCCAGTAAAAGATCAATTCGCCTTCAGCGGTGCGCTTGATATCGATAAGATGCCAGGTGCTTGGCACTGAAAGATCGAAGAAGAAATCACCGACAACATGAATTGTACCTGCTGCCAATTCTTTCCTCATCTGAAGATCAAGGCCACCCTGCTCTTCATAAAAGGCCATCAAGCGTTCGCTGATCAAGGATTTATCCATACTATGCACCGCCATATTAGTTCTATCCACCCTATTATAACCGGCGGGCAAAAGTTTGTCCAGTACTTAAACAAAATATTTAACACTTATTTACCTTATTATTTTACATTAAGTGTATGCGCTTAAGGCCCTATGAATAGTGATAGTTGCGGAAGAACCAGAATAGTGTGGGTACAAATTTAAGGGGGCCCACGCTATGGCAGGCGGATCGAAAAATGACAGGACATTGCTCTATGGCCGCTACTTTTCCGAAGAAGACCTTTGGGTTGT
>PWRZ01000075.1 GCA_003563385.1 Syntrophomonadaceae bacterium | reverse complement strand
TGCGCAGCGCTTTTACACCAGCAGTCTTCCCTTTCACTTGCGGCGCCCACTTTTTGCCAAAATAGAACCTGACGGCAAAGATAATAATAACAACAGCAATAAGAACGTATACCAATTAAGACCCCCCTTCCTTTTTAAAAGCATAAGGGTAAGACGCTCCAAAGGGCCGCTTTAAGTAAAAATGCTTTACCGTACCGCTTTTACCAGGGGGCGTTTTCTTCCGGTAAAAAGGTCCCCGGCAGTAGCTCCAGCCCTCCAAGATCCTGAAACAGGACCGGCCAACAGCGCAGCTGCGCAGCTGCGCCGGTATGCGGCCGGGAAGGACCAGCTCATTACAGCCCCTTTATTACTACCTTAGGCAGTTCACCGCCGGGCCGCTGATTTCCTTCTACAAACAAGAAAATGCCCCCAATTTTTAAAAAATGAAGCACGGGGACGGTTCTCCTGCTTCATTTTTCCGGACACAGGTTGACAGGTACCCCGTCCCCCTGTCAACCCCCGGGTGACAGGTACCCCGTCCCCCTGTCAACCGTCCCCCTGTCAACCAAACCAAAGAAAATGAAGCAGGAGAACCGTCCCCATGCTTCATTTTACTTCATTGGAGAACCGTCCCCATGCTTAACCCCCATGCTTTATAAAAAAAAGGAAGCAAGAGGTACGTCCCCGTGCTTCCTTTTTGAGATTTTAAAATTGGACAGGTGCTATGCTTTTTCTTCCACTTTTTCACTGCTACTTTTTTCGCTGCCGATTTCGATAAATGTGGAGGGAAAGTAGTTGCCCTGGAATACGGACCTGATCCCGTTGAGCAGTTCCGAGCTGGCCGCTTTTTTGGGGATAAAGCCATAGGCCCCGGCGTGCTTGGCGACGAGCATATTTTCTTCCTCGTCATACTGGGTCAAGATCAAAACCTTGCAGTTCGGATGGACCTTGCTGATCTGCTTGGTAGCCTCCAGCCCGCTCAGAACCGGCATGACGATATCCATCAGCACTACGTTGGGCATAAACCGCTCCACCTTGTCCAGCGCATCCTGGCCGTTTACAGCCTCGCCTACCAGCTCCACCTCTTTTTGCAGCGATAGAACTGCGGTGATACCGTCCCTGACCATGGTGTGATCGTCCACTACCAGGACTGATATTTTACTGAATACTTCAGAGAGCAGTTCCTGGATACGGGGGACCAGTGCAGCCGGCTCAACGGGTTTGCTAACATAATCGTCGGCTTCCAGCTGCAGGCCTTCTTCCCTTCTCCAACCGCGGGTGGGCCTTTCTTCGGGCCTGGCATCGACCACCAGCAGGGGGATTTTGCGGTAGAGGGGATGCTGCCTGATCCACTGGTAGATAGAAAATGCCTGCCCTGCAGGGGGCACAGTGCCGAGGACGATCAGGTGCAGGTCCTCGTGGCGCATCACCCTCTGGACCTGTTCCAGGTTGGAAACAGCGATTATTTCGTAATCCCTGTTCTGCAGGGTCATGCGAAATGCCTCCACGAAGTTGGGCTCATCATCAACCAGCAGTATTTTTTTCCTGTCAGTGCCTGTCATTATATTCACCTCCTTTCGCGCATAATTCTCAATCATGAGGCATTGCCTGTCCCTTTCATCAATAGAGCACAAATAAGACATATCAATGGGGCACATCTACAAGTTGAGCGGCTTCCAGTATATCAGGTACAATTCCCTCGTTGCCCACGGCCATAATATGAACCCCGTGGCAGATGTTTTCCTCTTTTATTGCCCTTACAAAGCGAGCGGCGATCTCGATCCCTTTCTGCAGCCCCTTACCCTTGCCGGCGGCGGCAAGCTCGTCGATAATTTCGTCTGGGACGAATATGCCGGGAACATTTTCGTTCATGAACCGGGCCATTCGCGCCGACGAAAGGACGATAATACCGGCCAGTATCTTTACATTGAAGCGGGAGGCATACTGCATGAACCGGCGCAGGCTCCCCAAATCATAGATTCCCTGGGTCTGGAAAAACTGTGCCCCGGCGGCAACCTTCTTCTCGAACTTGATGAGCTGCGGCTCAATAAAGTCCGCCTCTGGGTGGACCGATGACCCGGTGCAGAAGCGGGGAATACCCTTGAGGGAATTGCCCGCTATGTCCGTCCCCGACTCCATGGTCCTGATCATGCGCAGAAGCTGCACGGAGTCCAGGTCAAATACGGGAGCGGTCTCCTTGTGGTCACCTACGTCCACGGAGTCGCCGGTAAGGGTAAGCACGTTCACTATACCCCTGCTGTAAGCAAAGAGGAGATCGGCCTGAATGGCCATGCGGTTGCGGTCACGACAGGTTATCTGCATGATCGGTTCCCCGCCGCGCTCCTTTACCAGCAGGCAGCCGCCCAGGGAAGGGAAGCGCATTACCGAGCTCTGGTGGTCGGTAACATTGAGCGCATCGACCCTGTCCTTGAGCAGGTCGATCTGGTGAACTAGCTCCTCCAGGTCCGTCCCCTTGGGAGGGCCGATCTCCGTAGTAACCAGAAACTTGTCTGAATTGAGCTTTTCTTCAAATAAAGATCTAGCCAACGTCATCACCCACTTCAACAGCGGTTTTGATAGTAACCCTTTTCGGCCTGGAAAGGGGACTGAAATTCCGGGGATGATAATAGCGGCGCATTTTTTCCAGCGCCCCCAGCCTCTCCAGTCTCTTGTAGATCAGTATCCAGCCG
>PWRZ01000034.1 GCA_003563385.1 Syntrophomonadaceae bacterium | reverse complement strand
CGACAGCAGGGGCAGCGTAAAGGAAAAGGTGCTCCCCTTTCCCGGTTCACTTTCCACCTCGATGGTGCCGCCCATCAGCTCCACTAATTTTTTGGAGATGGCCAGTCCCAGACCGGTGCCCCCAAATTTACGGGAGATGGAGCTCTCCACCTGGCTAAAGCTTTGGAATAAAAGGTCCAGCTCATCCTCCTTGATGCCTATACCCGTATCACGAACAGAAAATTTTATGTTTTCGGTCTGCTGATTATTTTCATGGCCCTTAATCTTCGCTATGGAGAGAGCTACTTTGCCTGCTTCCGTAAATTTAAGGGCGTTGTCCAGAAGATTGATAAGGATTTGCCTCAGCCGCACCGGGTCGCCGTAGAGTGCGCGGGGCACATCGTCGCTGATGTGAAGAAAAAGCTCCAACCCTTTGGTATGAGCCTTTAGAGCAAATACGCTAACAACTTTCTCCCCCAAGTCGATGAGGTCGAAGGATTCCTGCACCAATTCAAGGTAGCCGGCTTCCATCTTGGAATAGTCCAGGATATCGTTGATAATGGTAAGCAGAGAAGCGGCTGAATCTTTGACCATTTCCGCATATTCCTGCTGCTCAGGGTTAAGCCCTGAGTTATAGAGGAGTTCAGACATACCGATAATCACGTTCATGGGAGTACGTATCTCGTGGCTCATATGGGCCAAGAATTCATTTTTTGCCCGGTTTGCCGCTTCGGCGGCCTGGCGGGCGATGCGCTCTTCTTCTGCCTTCTTGCGCTCAGTAATGTCATGCGCAATCTCAATGGCGCCGACAATAGATCCGGAGGAATCCCTGACTGGAGCAGACCGCACCATCCATGAACCCTGAGTGGCCGGCCAGTGCCCCTGATTCTGCGGCGTCAACTCCCCTTCATGTGGCATGCCAGTCTCCATCGCCAGTGAAACCGGGCAATCTTTGCAATCCTTGGATAGCCCCCATGCCGCGTAGCATTTCTTCCCCTTTATGCTGTCTATCGTTACAGGTAATCCGGTGGCATCGCTGACAGAGCGAATATAGGCCCTGTTGGCCCAAATGAGGCGACGATTTTCGTCGTGAAAGGCAATAATCTCTTGGGCATTTTCCAGGATCAACGCTTTTTCCTGCTCCGACTTCTGAATTGCTATCTCTGCCTGTTTGCGCTCCGTAATGTCTGTAATCTCACCGTGCCACAAAACGCTTCCGTCATCAAGCTTTTCAGGGGTGGCGCTGCCTTTTACCCATCTTTCCCCTCGCGAAGGCAAGAGAACCCGGTATTCGTCCTTCCATGGTTGTAAAGTGCGGTACGATTCCAGGATTGAGTCCACAACTCTGTTATAATCCTCCGGGTGAATCCGCTTAAAAACTACGGCTGCATCTTGACGCACCTCTTCGGGTGACACTTCATATATATTACTGATTCCTTCACTGGTATAAGGAAAGCAGGAGCGGCCGTCCGGGAAATATTGATATTGATAAATCATACCCGGGATGTTATTAGAGAGTTTTTGCAGCAAAGCGTCCCTTTCCAGCAAGTACTTGTTGGCCAGATCCAGCTCGGCCGTGCGCTCCTTTACTTTATCTTCCAGCTCTTCATAGGCTCTTTGTAATTCTTCCTCTGCCTGTTTGCGCTCCGTTATGTATATAGCTATAGCTCCGAACAATTCTATGTCATTTCCCTTTTGCTCTATCGGAAACAGTAATGTTTCGAAAATCCTTTCTTCGCCATCTACCTGGATAACATCTGTCTTGGTTATGCTATGCTTCTTTTCCCGCAGGGCATTAATCGTTTGCACAACTTCCGATGCCAATGCAGGAGAAAGCAGATCTGCAAATGTTTTTCCCTTTATATCTTCTGGAGGGAGGCCGATGACCTTAGCCATGCTGTCAGAAACCTCGATATACATGCCATCCTTATTTATAATAGAGATGAGAGTCGAGCTGTTCGCAAGCAGTGCTTTAATATTGGTTATGTTTTTCTGTAGCGCTTCTTCTGCCTGTTTGCGCTCGGTAATGTCAATATGAATTACCACTACTATAAGCGAATCCAGGGTCTTATCAAAAAAAGAGGTTGCCTCACATATAAACCAGCGCTTTTTTTCCGGTGCATCGCAGGGGTATTCTATGTAAAAAAAATCTCTATCTCCACGAATTAACTCGCGAACGCCGGCGGCAAAACTTTCAGCCATTTCCCGTTCTTCTCCCTCAGCCTGATCACAGACTTCCAGGTAATTAATCCCCGGCCTAACATTCTCGATTTTGCCACCGTTGGATGCCGCAAAATTGAACCAGGACTGATTCGCCGCTATAATGTATCCCTGGTCGTCAAGAACACAGATGTTTGCGTTCATAGAGTCCAGGATGGATTGCGCCAGCTGCCGTGATTTACGTGCCTCTTCTTCCTTTTTCTCTTTTTCTTTCTTATCGGTTATATTTTTAAAGATTACCGCAAAAAATCCCGGTTCGTCACTGTAGGCAGTAACCGCATACCAGCGTTCCAGGGGCTCAGAGTATTGTTCAAAATAAACAGGCCCGCCGTCAAGAGCCACTTTACCATAGGCGCCGATCCAGTCAAAGTCAGATCCTTCAATGCCTGGAAGCACCTCGGTTACTTTCCTGCCGATAACCTCATCCTTTGAAAGCCCCGTCATTTTTTCAAAGGCCGGGTTCACATAAAGAAAGGTATAGTCTGCAGGGCTGCCATGGTTATCTGTAATTATCCGGTGGTAGGCAAACGCGTCGGGCAGGTGCTCAATTAGCAATCGGTGCTTGTCATCTCCAGGTTCCATGCCGTAACTCTCCTTGAAAATTTATACAATAATTATTATACTTTAATGGGTTTCGACATTTTTTTTACAATTCCTGCTTTAGAAAAAAAAACCGGACCGGGTTTTTTTATCCAGTCCGGGAAGCAGACGACTATGTTATCTTTTTAAGAAAGGCTCAACTCTTTTGCCTCGAGCGCCTTTGGGCACCTTCTTTTTCCGCCTCCTGCAATACTTTAAGTTTAAATTCAGGAATAAACGGGTGATAATTCTATTCGCTCGCCTTTACCGTTTCCCCCATTTTTTGGCCGGTTTTTCTTACCTGCTCCAGCTCTTCCGGGTCGGGAAGGTACGGAATGTTAATGGGATCAAGGGGCATTTCCCAACCCAGGGAATCTATCATGGAGGCTACTTCTTTGGCTCCCTGGCCGCCCCAGCCATAAGAGCCAAATGCCAGCCCCATACGGTTTTGCGGCTTTAACCCTTTCAGGTAGGTAAGGAAGGCACTCACCGTGGGAAGCATGCCGTTGTTCAAGGTGGGGGAACCGATAAGCACCGCTTTAGAGGTTAAAATATCGGTCATTATTTCTGAAATGTGGCTGGTTTGCAGAAATTTAATAACCACGGGAAGCCCTGCCGCTTCCAGGCCTTCCTTTAACGCAAGGGCAATTTTTTGGGTGGATCCCCACATGGTGTCGTAGACAATTAAAGCTTTCTCTTCCGTCTTGTGCGACGCCCACTTTTTATACTCGTTTAGAATATCGCTCAAGTGCGAACGCCAGATAACCCCGTGACTGGGGGCAATCATGTCAATGTCCAGTCCATCCAGGGCCTCCAGCGCCTTGCCTACCTGTTTGCCGTACGGCAGGACGATATTGGCATAATACTTTGCCGCTTCTTCGTGAACCACATCCCACCCAAGCTCATCGTCAAAGCGCTGGTACGAGGCAATGTGCTGCCCGAAGGCATCGTTAGGCAAGAGAAGCCTTGCTTCCGGGACATACGTTACCATGGAATCAGGCCAGTGTACCATGGGCGTATGCACGAAATTAAGGGTGTATTTACCAGTTTGCAGCTTATCTCCCGAGTTTACTATCTTATAGCTCCAATCAGCGTTCCCTTTAAAATAGCGCTGGAGCCCCTTTTGCCCCCTGGTGGAGGTGACGACCCGGGCCCGGGGGGCAAGCCGCATCATCTCAGGGACGCTCCCGGAGTGATCCATTTCCACGTGATTAACCACCAGGCAGTCGATCTGAGTAGGGTCAACCACCTCTTTTAGGCGCGCCAACATTTCATCAAAAAGGTAATTCTTCACTGTGTCTACCAGGGTAATTTGATCATCTACTACCAGATAGGCGTTGTATGAAGTCCCTCTGGGCGTAAGGTAGCCGTGGAAGTAGCGAAGGTTCCAGTCCACCGCTCCCACCCAGTATATTCCCGGTTTTATTTCCAATAAACTCAAGTTTTCATCACCTTCCTTGGCTAATATTATACAGGCAAACCATCTCCTCAAAACTTGCAGCTGCAGTATTAAGATACCAAATATACTGCTTTTACTCCATTATTCACCAAAAGTATTTGCCACTTCAGCTTGTAACGAAAGAATAGCATGTATGCATTAAGCATCTTTTCGGCTATATTCATCCCCCTTTAAATAATCATTTTATAACGGCTTTCAGCCATAACGCCGCTATTCTGGTACATATATAACCTCTTTCTATTATAAGACTATATGTATTTGTATGCCAACAACATATTTGTTCGTTTTCGTTATTTTAAGGTGTTCAATTATATGGAATTATTGGGGCTGCTAAAAATTACAGAAACTTATTAATGGGTGCAAAAACCTTCTTTCTAGTCAATTATTAAGGGGTTTTCGCAGTGGAATCATTAATGCTTCTATTATAATAGCAACTTTAAGCATATTTACAAGCCCTACCCCTCCAAGGGGTTTCAAAAGTAACTCAAAGGTAGTATTTGCCAGCTATGCTGATGCAGATTTTAATGAAGAGGTTTGTACCCCGTATTATTCCCTGAGAGGTTCCAGGGCAAGCTGGCCATGTACCACAGGATCTCTCCCAGTATCTGGGTAGCATCCTCTAGCGACTTTTCCACCCCCTGGCCCCGGGAGGGCCACCGATGCCGCATTCCCTTCATATTGTTGCCCTAATAGAAGATGGAACTGGTTTGAGCAATATTATCCCAACAGCAGGAATTATAAAGAACATTGCAGAAATTTAATGTAAAGTTTTTTAAAAGGAGAAATTGCATTGATGTCCGGAAAAGACAATAGTTTACCCGAAAAGAACCTTCCGGATGCTTATACTTGCAAACAGGTTGTTACTCCTAAAGCAGAAACGCCGGGGGCGGACTTTCCCATCATCGGCATCGGCGCTTCAGCTGGAGGTTTGGAGGCACTGGAACTTTTCCTGAGGAATGTTCCGGAAAAAAGCGGCATGGCTTTTGTCGTGGTTCAGCACCTGGATCCGACGCGCGAAGGCATAATGGCGAAACTGCTCAAGCGTACGACATCTATGCCGGTCCTACAGGTCGAGGAAAGCACTTCCGTCCAGCCGGACTGCGTCTACCTAATCCCTCCGGACAAGGACATGTCCCTCTTCCATGGGGTGCTGCACCTTTTTGAGCCGGCGGCGCCCCGCGGCCTGCGCCTGCCCATAGATTTCTTATTTCGTTCTCTGGCCGATGACCGGCAGGAACGAGCCACCGGCGTTATCCTTTCAGGCATGGGCACCGACGGCACGCTGGGCCTTAAGGCCATCAAAGAAAAAGGAGGCGTGGTCTTTGTCCAGGAACCGGCTCAGGCAAAATTCGACGGCATGCCCAAAAGCGCCATCCTCACCGGCTTAGTCGACATCGTGGCCCCGGCGGAGGAGCTGCCGTTAAAGATTATCGCCTATCTTAAGGACAAACCCTTTATCGGCAACACCGAACCAGGCCTGGCAGACAAAGACCGCAGCGCCTTTGAAAGGATTGTCAGCCTGCTGCGATCAGAGACGGGGCACGATTTTTCTCTCTACAAGAAGACCACTGTCTACCGCCGCATCGAACGGCGCCTGGGCATCCACCAGATTGACGAACTCACAACCTATATCCGCTTCCTGCAGGAAAATCCCCAGGAACTGCAGGTGCTGTTCAAGGAGCTCTTGATCGGTGTGACCAGCTTTTTCCGTGACCCGGAGGCGTGGGAGCATTTGAAAGAGCAGGCCATCCCGGAGCTTTTTTCCAGGCGCGCCCCTAATCAACCGCTGCGGGCGTGGGTGCCCGGCTGCTCGACAGGGGAGGAAGCGTATTCCCTGGCCATTATTTTCAAAGAGAAGCTGGAACGCGCCAAACCTACCGCAAACTTCTCGCTTCAGATCTTTGCCACCGACCTTGACCGTGACGCTATAGACAAAGCACGCCAGGGCTTCTATACGGCCAACATTGCGGCAGACGTTTCCCCGGAACGACTGCGCCGCTTTTTCATTAAGGAGGAACACGGTTACCGGGTAAGAAAAGAGATCCGCGATGTAGTTGTTTTTGCCCCCCAGAATATCATCATGGATCCGCCTTTCACCAAGATCGATATCCTGAGCTGCCGCAACCTGCTCATCTACCTGACCCCAATACTGCAGAAAAAGCTTTTGTCACTTTTCCACCACAGCTTAAATCCAGGCGGAATCTTGTTTTTGGGTAGCGCAGAAACCATCGGCAACTTTACCGACCTTTTCGAGCCCCTGGAAGAGAAATCGCGGCTCTACCGGCGCCTGAAGCCCTCCCTGCATACGGAGTTGTTCGAATTCCCTTCCCCGGGGTTTCGCTTTCCGCCCGGCGCATCAGAAGCTGCTATAACTCAGCCGAAGACACAAAAGCATGTTACAAACCTCGAGGAGATGGCCAACCAGCTGATTTTGCAGCGCTACTCTCCTGCTGCCGTGCTGGTCAGCGACAAAGGTGATATTCTCTATACCAGCGGGCGAACAGGCAAGTACCTGGAGCCGGCAGCCGGCAAGGCCAATTGGAACATTTTCGCCATGGCCCACACGGGGCTGCGCTACAACCTGAGCAGAGCCTTTCAGCAAGCAGTCCGCCAAAACAGCACCGTAACACTGAAAAACGTGAAAATGGAAACCAATGGCGAGAAACAGACGGTGAATGTCACCATCCACCCGCTCGCAGAGCCGGAAGCGCTGCGGCGCCTGGTCATGATCGTCTTTACAGATGTAAGAATGCCCGCTGAAGCGAAAGAACCGCGCAAAACCAGGCGCGCACCTGCCCACAGAAACCGTGTGGCGGAACTGGAGTTGGAGCTGGAGCAATCCCGCCAGGAGCTGCAGAGCTTACGTAAAGAAATGCAGTCCTCCCAGGAAGAACTCTTATCCGCCTACGAGGAGCTGCAGTCCACCAACGAGGAACTGCAGTCCACCAACGAGGAAATAACCACTTCCAAGGAAGAACTGCAGTCCTTAAACGAAGAACTGCAGACTGTTAACTACGAGCTGCAAACGAAGGTAGATGAGCTGTCCCGGGCGAACAACGATATGAAAAATCTGCTCGAAAGTACAGATATCGCCACCTTATTCCTGGATAACATGCTCTGCGTGCGGCGTTTCACCGTCCAAACAACCAAAATCATAAAGCTGATACCAGGCGATGTGGGACGGCCAATCACCGACATTGTCTCCGACCTGATCTACCCGGAACTGGCCGAAGATGCCCGGGAAGTATTGCGAACACTGGCATTCACGGAGAAATCCGTCACTACCACTGACGGGCGCTGGTTTGCGGTGCGTATCATGCCCTACCGCACACTTGAAAACAAAATTGACGGCCTGGCAATCACCTTTACAGATATCACCGAGTCCAAGAAGTTGGAGGCTGCTCTACGGCAGACGCAGGCCGCTTTGGAAAAACGCATCGCCAGTAAGGATATGGAACTGGACGGGGCCAAAAAGAAACTGCAGTCTGGAATGCAGCAGAAAAATAAAAAGAAGGGCTCCGGTACAACCCAAAAATCTGACCAAACACCGGAGGCACCGTCATGAGCAGGAACAGCAACAAGTCGGCGGAAGAGCTGCGCCGCCGGGCAGAAAAGCGATTGCAAAAAGATAAGCAAAAGGTAACGTCTTCCGCTACATCAGCAGAACTGCAGAGGCTCGTCCACGAGCTTGAGGTGCACCAGATTGAGCTGGAGATGCAAAACGAGGAACTACGGCAGGCACGCTCAGAGCTGGAGGCATATCTTAGTAAATACACCGACCTTTACGACTTTGCTCCCGTAGGCTATTTCACCCTGGATCCCGGCGGCTTGATCCGGCAGGCTAACTTGACCGGGGCACGCATGCTCGGGGTGGAGCGCCCCCGTTTGGTAAATCAGCACTTTGGCCGCTTCGTCACTGCTGATTACCGGCCTGCGATTACCCCCTTCCTGGCAAAAGTATTTCAAAGCCATTCCCGGGAAACCTCTGTGCTTGGGCTGCAAAAAGAGGGGGGCGGAAAGTTCTTTGTGCGCGTTGAAGCCAGGGTCTCCGAGGACGGGCGAGAATGCCGCATCGCCTTAATAGACATCACGGCGCAAAAACAGGCTGAAGAAGCGCTGCGGGAAAACGAGCGAAAATACCGTACCCTGTTTGAAACCATGTCGCAGGGTGTTGTGCATCAGGGACCAGACGGCAGAATCATATCAGCTAACCCCGCAGCCGAACGCATTCTGGGCTTACCGGCCGATCAAATGCAGGGAAGAACATGGACAGAACTCCGCTGGCGAGCCATCCATGAGGATAGATCTGAATTCCCGGAGGAAACACACCCCTCCATGGTGGCCCTTCGCACCGGCAAAACAGTGCAAGATGTGGTTATCGGAGTGTTTTTACCACAAGCTGATGGTTATATATGGCTCAATATCAACGCGGCACCCCAGTTTTTGCCCGGTGAAGACAGGCCATTTCAGGTTTTTATAACCCTTGAGGACATCTCACTTCGCAAGCGCATGGTGGTATACAACAAGCTTACCGCCAGAGAGAAAGAGGTTTTCAAGCTGCTGGCGAGAGGCCTCAGCCGTAAAATAATTGCGGAGACCTTGAAAATAAGCCCCAAAACTGTCGACAAGCACAGGGAGAACCTGATGGAGAAGCTAAACCTGTATACAATAGAGGGGCTAGTGCAGTTCGCCAGGCTTATCGGGTTGCTGGAACCCTGACATATCTTTCACAAGATAACCGGCATGCTCTCAAGAAGCCTCATAAACCATGGGGCTTTTTATTATTAAAATATTTCAAAAATAATGGGATGTTGCTAATAGATTTCTAAGCACTCCCTTTGATAATATATAGACGCAAGATAAAAACGGTGTTATGCCGGTCCATAACCAGATAAGGGGTGACTTAAACATAATGTCTGCCCAAAAAAGACGGAACGGCGCGGCGCAAAAAAGTTAGCCTTTACGCAGAAGCTCCTCGCAGAAGCCCCTCAAGTGTTTGGAGCGGGAAAAAATGCGGAGGGAATGAATGAATTGATGTGCCTTTTCTCCCATAACGGTGTCTACAGTAACCGATGCATGATAATGGCAAGCTGTGCACTCATATATAGTAGTTTCTGGTAAAGATCACATAATATTTCTCGTGTCCACATCAGTGGCATTTGAAGCCATCTGGCCAGTGCATCTTGAAAAGGTGCTTCCTGCAAGCATCTTAAAAATATATTCTATACGCAAGAGGTTATTGACCAGTAAGGTATAGTCATTTAAAAGAAGGGAACACCATAATGGAAAACGAACACGAAATAATCGAGAAGTCCCAATCAGATCCGCAGTATTTCGTACATCATTATAACCACTACCTGCCACAGATATATAACTACGTCTTTTATAAAGTCCGCAAAACCCACGTCGCTGAGGATATCGTTTCAGATATCTTTTATAAAGCCTTGAAAAACATTAGCAAATACAAAAACAAAGGCTTTTTCCAGGCATGGCTCTTCACCATCGCCCGAAACACTGTGATCAGCTACTACCGCAAAAACAGTCGCGAAACCTTATACAGTTACGATAACGATACAGACCATCCGGATCCTGTAACTGTGGAAGACATTGTTTCCGCAAAAGAATCGAGAGCTGAGCTGCTGAACATAGTAGCATCTTTGCCTCCGAACCAGCAGGATGCCTTACTGCTCCGTTACACCGAGGATTTAAAGATAAAAGAGATAGCCTACATCCTGAACAAATCAGAGGGTGCAGTTAGGCTGCTCCTCCATAGAGGTCTGCGGAACCTGCATAGTGAACTATCTAATAGCGAAAAAGGCAGCGCTGTACCATACCGTAAGATTGCTCCGGTTTAATGAGCTGCCTCACGCTGAAGCAATGGGGCTTCTTGTTTGACAGACAAGGCTTGCCCTGACATATGGAATGCTGTTGAAGCACTCCCGCACCTTAACCTCCTTCGATCCCGTGGCAGGCGAGCTTAATTTTGAATATAAGGCAGGACAGCGTGCTTCTGGCTTTCAGCATCCAGGAGGACTTTCGGCTTCTTGATAGTAATATTGCTAATAGATTTCTAAGCACTCCCTTTGATAATATATAGATGCAAGATAAAAACGGTGTTATGCCGG
>PWRZ01000129.1 GCA_003563385.1 Syntrophomonadaceae bacterium | reverse complement strand
GAAACCTGCTCCGGAGAGCAGGCAGTAGCACCCTGGAAGAACTCGGCTGGGCGGCGAGCCTGAGTGTGGACAGTGGGGATACCGTCATCATAGAAACTCCCGGCGGGGGCGGCTACGGCCGAAGCATCAGCTATTTCTGACTCAAGGTCATTGACGGAATTCCATTCCCCACTTTCAACACTCTCGATTAAAGCACGCTCATTTTCTAAGACCAAAAGAGGACTTTGGCGGCCTATAGCGAATACATTACCTGGAGTTTGCCTTTTTCTATTCGTGTAAGTTTGTCGTTTTACTTTATCATTAAAATTTTAAGGAGATGCTTGCATTGGAATTAGCGGCGGGAGAAAAAGAAGAAATATTGAAACATGTAGGAGCGGTTTTGGAGGAATTCAAAACGACCCGCGAAAGCCTGGTTCCCATGCTGCAGGCAGTTCAAAAAAAGGTGGGCTACCTGCCGGAACTGGCTATGGAAAAGATTGCCGAAGGTTTGGACATTCCTGCTGTCGACGTTTATGGCCTGGCAACGTTTTATAACCAGTTTCGCCTGAACCCGCCGGGCCGGTACCAGGTTAAAGTGTGCATGGGGACGGCCTGCTACATGATCGGCGGGAAGGTTGCCCTGGAGTCGTTTGAAAGGCGGCTTGACATCCAGGAGGGGGAAACCACGCCGGACCGGGAGTTCAGCCTGGAAAGGGTAGCCTGCGTGGGCTGCTGTTCCATGGCTCCCGTTGTCCTCATAAACGACATGGTTGAAGGCAGGGTTACACCGACGCGCGTTGATGGGTTGCTGCTGGAATATAAAGACGGGGAAGAAAAGATAAGCGAAGAAAATAAGGAAGAAGCCCGCACCAAGGGCGCTGATAACAGTTCCAGCAATGAGGAAGGGGAGCGCAGTGCATGAGCGTTTCGGCAAAAGACAGCTACCAGAAGCTGAAAACCGCTGCACAGGAAAAAGTAAAATCCCTCAATGACAGGCCTGTTGTCTGGGTGGGAACGGCTACCTGCGGAAAAGCGGCCGGGGCCGTGGATGTAAGGGAGTTTTTTAAAGAAGAAATAGAAAAAAGGGGCCTGGATGTTCGGGTAATGGAGATTGGCTGCATGGGGCACTGCTACGCCGAACCGCTGGTCATCATAGCAAAGCCGGGGCACCCTCGCCTTTGTTACGGTTACCTGGACGAGGGGCTGACCCGCCGCCTGGTGCAGGATTTCCTGGAAGGAGATGATCCCTGCTACGAGTTTGCCCTGGTAGCTCTTGACCCAAATGATTTTTTCCCCACCTTCACTGATTTTCCGCGGGGAGTTTACGAAAAGAAGATTATCCTGGAGGACTGCGGCTTCATTGATCCGGAAAGTATTGACGAATATATTGCCCGTGACGGTTACGAAGCCGTGGCAGGCGTGCTGGAAATGGAGCCGGAAGAAGTGCTCAGGCAGGTTAAAGCTTCCACCCTCAGGGGACGCGGCGGTGCGGGTTTTCCGGCGGGGGTAAAATGGGAGGCCTGCAGGAAGGCCGCCGAAAAAACGAGGTACGTCATCTGCAACGCTGACGAAGGGGACCCCGGGGCCTTCATGGACCGCAGCATCCTGGAATCCAACCCCCACCTTGTCATCGAGGGTATGGTTATCTGTGCATACACTGTTGAAGCTGCACAAGGATACTTTTACATCCGCTCCGAGTACCCCCAGGCTGTCAGGCGCGTTAATAACGCCCTGGAGCAGGCCCGCGATAAAGGCCTTCTGGGCAATAACATCCTCGGGAGCGGCTTCAATTTTGATATAGAGGTGTTTGAAGGTTCCGGTGCTTTTGTCTGCGGCGAAGGCTCGGCCCTGGTGAGCTCCATGGAGGGAGAGATGGGCGTGCCCAGGCACAAACCCCCCCGGCTTACGGCCTCCGGGTTTCGCGGCAAACCCACCGTCCTGAACAATGTGAAGACGTTTGCCTATGTACCGCATATTTTAAGGAAGGGCGTGGAGTGGTTTAAAAATACCGGAACGGAGAAGAGCCCTGGAACGGCTGTTTTTACCCTGGTGGGCAAGGTCACAAACCAGGGGCTGGTGGAAGTGCCCATGGGTACCACACTGCGCCAGCTCATCTTTGACGTTGGTGAAAGTGTCCCCAACGAAAAGGAGTTCAAGGCCGTGCAGATTGGCGGTCCCTCGGGGGGCTGCCTGCCGGAGTCGGTGCTTGACACCCCCATTGATTTTGACTCCCTCTATGACGCCGGGGCAATCATGGGGTCGGGGGGGCTTGTCGTCCTGGACGAAGATGACTGCATGGTAGCGATTGCCCGCTACTTCCTCGAATTTACCCAGCAGGAATCCTGCGGCCGGTGCACGTTCTGCCGCCTGGGGACCAAGCACATGTTGGACATTCTAACGGCCATAACAAGGGGTGAGGGCGAGCAGGGCTCCCTGGAAATACTGCAGGAGCTGGCCGAAGATGTAAAAAACGGCTCCCTGTGCAACCTCGGGGGGACGGCTCCCAACCCTGTGCTGACGACGCTGCGCTACTTCGGCGACGAGTACGAGGCCCACATCAAGGAGCGCCGCTGTCCGGCACTGATGTGCACGCACCTTGTTGCGTTTTACATCATACCGCAGAAGTGCAGCAAGCTCTGCAACGCCTGCGTGGGAAGCTGCCCCACGGAGGCAATATACACGCGCGATGACGGGCTGAAGGCCATCAACCAGGAAAAATGCGTTAAGTGCAACAGCTGCTTGAAGGCCTGCCCGCCGGAGTACAACGCGGTAGTGAAATTATCTCCACCGGAGCTCGTGGAGGAGAGGGAAAGGGAGAATAATAAATGAGCGCCAAGGTGACCCTGACCATAGATGAAAAGGAGATACGGGCAGCTAACGGTGATATTTTGCTCTGGACAGCCCTGGAAAACGGCATCTATATCCCGAACCTTTGCGCGGTGAAAGAAAGGGAGATGCCCGCTGCAAGCTGCCGCCTCTGCTTCGTGGAAGTCGAAGGCAAGAAAAAGCCGGTAACGGCATGCACGCAGCCTGTGGCCGAGGGCATGGTTGTCAATACCAGGAGCCCCCGTGTAGACCGCCTGGTAAAGACCGCTTTTGAGCTGCTTATTTCTGACCACCGCCTGGGATGTTCCAAGTGCCCCAAGAACAAAAGCTGTGAGCTGCAGAAGATAGCCAAAGAAAGGGGCTTCAGGCTCAAATCTAAACGCCTGAAACGGCTGCCGAAAAAGGAATATATCGATGACAGCGCGGAGCTTTTTATATTTGACCGCAGCAGGTGTGTGCTTTGCGAGCGGTGCGTATGGATGGACCGCCACGTTGTCAATTCCGGTGTGCTCGGGTTCTCGCGGCGGGGGATAGAAAGGTCGGTGACCACGTTCATGGAAAAAAAACTTGCCCAATCACCCTGTGCTGGGAAGTGCGGCAAATGCGTAGAAGTGTGCCCTGTAGGGGCCTTGAGCTTCAAGGATAAAAGCGAGCGGGAAAACGGCAGCCCGGAGGGCCCGTGAACCGCTTCGTAAATCTAGGGGGCAGGAATTTTAATGCCTGTCTGTTTTATTACCCGCCCACGCCAGAATAGCCCTCCACTGTTCCCGGCTCACCGGCACCACCGAGAGACGGGGCTGGCGCAGCAGTTCCCAATCGGGGAAAAGCGCGCTTTTTTTGATCTGCTGCAGAGTAACCGGCTGAGCGAGGCTTTCCTGCGGCACGAGCTCAACCACCAGAAAGCGGCGGTCGTTTTCTGCGGGGCTTGGGTAGGGCATTCCCGTCACCCGCGCTGTTCCCACTATAGCGCGTTCCCGCCCGGAGTGATAGATAAAAGTTAAATCTCCCGGCCTCATCCGGGCAAGATGTTTTAAAGCTGCAGGAGACCTGACCCCGTCCCACACCGTCTTTTTCTCTTGTAGTAAATCTTCCCAGGAGTATTCACCGGGTTCTGTCTTCAGAAGCCAGTAAGCCCGCATATTACACCTTTTTGCTTTTTGTTTAGTTACAGCAGTTTTTCCATCTCTTCTGGTTTGAAGCCCACCACCAGGTGCTCCCCGTCGGTCAACAAAGGGCGGTACATTATCCGCGGATTTTCGGTAATAAGTTCTCCCGCCTCCAGGGAGGTAATTTTTTTATAGTCCAATTTTTTATCTTTGAAGGCTTTGCTGCCGGGGTTGAGGAGGTCCAGGAGCTCCAACCTCCCCAGGGAAGCCAGCTGCTTGAGCTCTTCTATATCGGGCGGTTCTTTCACGATGTTCCTGTACTGATATTGGGCACCCTTTTCGGAAAGCCACGCTTTCGCCTTTTGACAGGTTTTTCACGTCGGAAAACAATAGAACTTTAACATTTAAGTTACCTCCGTAGATTATATTTGGGGCTGCTGTTGTATTTGATACAAAAAAAGCTGCTGCACCGGCCGTGGCCGCTTGCCCCGACCGGTCGCCCCGGTAGTAATTGTAATGATACTATTTATAAAGGAGTATTTCAAGCCTGTCCCTGTCCGTTTCCAAATATGGTGCCACTGAAAAATATGCCTATGCAGGGCTATATTTTTATGTTACAATATGAGCAACTAAGCATATAAGTATATACCAATATAAGCATTATAGGAATATTAATTCAGGAAGCAGAGAAAACAAGAGCAAAATATTTAAGTGGGGAGGTTAAAGATGCCCGGCCCAAAATTTATTTACGAAGCAGAGCTTTTCAAAGCCATTTCCCATCCTACCCGCATTGAAATCCTGCAGCTCCTGCGGGACGGGGAGAAATGCGTCTGTGATATTGTCCCGGCACTGGAAAAGGAGCAGTCCAACGTGTCGCGCCACCTGGGCTTACTGAGAAAAGAAGGCATCCTTTCCAGCCGCAAGGATGGGTTAAAAATGATCTACCGGGTAGAAGACCCCCGTGTGTTCGAGCTGATTGATACCGCCCGGGAGATCTTAAGGAAGTGCTGGGAAGAAAAAAGGGAGATGCTGCTTTAAATATCTTAAAGCGTCTCTATGGGACACTGGGATAGTTAGGAGAGATAGCAAATGAGAGAGCTGCACAAGTTTTTACTGATCGCAGCAGTATTTTTGCTTGCCTATTTCGTGCCTTTTGACGACCCGCTGGTGAAAGCTTCTATCGCGGAAGCCTTCCTAATGCTGCAAGAATATGCCCGGGAACACGTCCTTTTGTGCCTGATCCCGGCCTTTTTCATCGCCGGTGCCATCGCCAACTTTATTTCCCAGGGCGCGGTGATTAAATATTTCGGCGGGGCGGCACACAAAGCAGTGGCTTACACGGTAGCTTCCTGCTCCGGGACGGTGCTGGCCGTGTGCTCCTGCACCGTGCTGCCTTTATTTGCGGGGATCTACAAGAAAGGGGCCGGCATGGGCCCGGCCATCGCCTTTTTGTATTCGGGGCCCGCCATTAATATCCTCGCTATTATCCTGACGGCACGGGTATTGGGCTGGCAGCTGGGACTGGCACGGGCCGTTGGTGCAGTGGTTTTTGCGGTAGTCATCGGTCTTTTGATGAGCTTTTTTTATCGCCGGGAGGAGGAGGAAAGGACCAGGGCCTCCCTGGAACAAATGGTGGAAGAAGGAGAAGAAAAGCGCAGCGGGGGGCAAAATCTGCTCTATTTCCTGGTGCTGATACTGATCCTGGTTTTTGCCGCCTGGGCCAGGCCCGAGCAGGCAGCAGGGTTCTGGTACGCCGTGTTCAGCGTTAAGTGGTACCTGGTAGCGGTACTTTTGGCGGTTCTGGCTTACATGGTGGTGCGCTGGTTTGACAGGGAAGAACGCTCAGCCTGGGTTTTCTCCACCTGGGAGTTTAGCCGCCAGATCCTGCCGCTCCTTTTTGCGGGCGTGCTGGTGGCGGGGCTGCTCATGGGGCGCCCCGGGTCTGAGGCAGGCCTTATTCCGGCTCAATATATCGAAGCTGTAGTGGGAGGTAACACGCTGCAGGCCAACCTTGTAGCCTCAATTATGGGTGCTTTCATGTACTTTGCTACCCTGACCGAGGTTCCCATCTTGCAGGGGCTTCTCGGTTCCGGCATGGGCCAGGGACCGGCCCTGGCGCTGCTCCTGGCAGGCCCTGCACTGAGCCTGCCGAACATGCTGGTTATCCGCAGCGTGCTGGGAACGCAAAAGACGCTGGTATTTATCGTCCTGGTGGTGATCATGGCTACCATATCCGGCCTTATCTACGGTTCCATTGCCCCTGCTATTTAAAGTATACCCGCTGGTGGTGGAGATTTTTCTTAAAAAGGAAATCAGGGTTGACATTGGGGTTGCCCATTGATTCAAATATATGTATTGTGCTCAGTAAAGGAGGGAGATTATTGTGACTGAAGAAGTGAAGGAGTATAAACTGGGGTTTTTCCACAAGTACCTTTCCCTGTGGGTGGCAATATGCATTGTTGTCGGTATCGGCCTGGGCCGGCTCATACCCGGTGTAGCCCAGACCTTAAGCGAGATCCAGGTGGCCGAGGTTAACCTGCCCATAGCTGTATTTCTTTTTGCCATGATGTACCCGATTATGCTGCAGATCGATTTCAGCGAAGTTGTAAACGCCGTCAAGTCACCCAGGGCCGTTATTATGACCCTGGTCATCAACTGGGGCATCAAGCCCTTTACGATGTTCTTTTTTGCCTGGCTCTTTTTCCGCGTTATCTGGGCACCCTACGTGGACGCCGACCTGGCCGGGGAGTATATCGCCGGTATGATCCTGCTGGGCATTGCCCCCTGCACGGCCATGGTGCTGGTTTTCAGCTACCTGGCCCGCGGTTTTATGGGCCTGACCCTGGTGCTGGTAGCCATTAACTCTTTGACCATGCTGGTGCTGTACGCGCCGCTCGGCAACTACCTGCTGGGCGTGGCCGAGATGCCCATTCCTTTCTGGACCATCTTTTTCAGTGTCATGCTCTACGTCGGTGTTTCTTTGGTAGCGGGTGTTATTACACGCTCCCAGCTTATTAAAAGAAGAGGGATCGAGTGGTATGAATCCGTGTTTTTGAAAAACATGGGCAACATTTCCGTGGTAGCGCTGCTGGCTACTTTGATCTACCTGTTCATGCTGCAGGGCGATGTCATCCTCGAAGCGCCTCTTTCGGTAGGCATGATTGCCATCCCGCTCATCATCCAGGTGGTGGTCATCTTTTCCATTGGTTACTTTGCTATTTCCAGGATTATCGGGCTGACCTATGAAGAGGCGGCACCTGCTTCCATTATCGGGGGCAGCAACCATTTCGAGGTAGCAATTGCCACCGCGGTGACGGTTTTCGGCCTGGGCTCCGGTGCGGCCCTTTCGGCAGTGGTTGGGGTGCTGATTGAAGTTCCGGTCATGCTGGCCCTGGTAGCTATTTGCGTAAGGACCACGCGCCTTTTCCCGTCCTTGTCCGGTCCGAGGAAAGAAACAGAGCCTGCTCCCCAGGAGGGCAAGTAGATAGGTAATGCAAAAGAAACACATGTCTTCAAGAACAAAACCAAGCGGGGGTTAGTATCCCCCCCGCTTGGTTTTGGTAGTAGCGTGAGACTAGAACTTGTGTCACCAACCTGTTTGCTTTTTTGCGTATTTTCTTCTTCATGGCAGTAAAACCGTTGTGATTTAGCGGGAGGGTATAAAAGAAAGTGCTCAGAGGGCGATGGGTTTGTGAACCCTTGTGGACCATCGAGCTTGGGTCGCTGCAAACCGGTTTAGCTTTCCTTTTCAAAATCTTCTTTGCCTGCACCACAGACCGGGCAAACCCAGCCCTCTGGCAGATCAGCAAAAGAGGTTCCCGGGGGAACGCTGCTTTCCGGGTCGCCCTCTACCGGGTCGTAGACATAACCGCAAATGCTGCAGATATATTTTTCCATTCTTTCAGCACTCCTTTCCTTAAGTTAACTAGTTGACCTTTGAATTAATCATTCTTTCCCTTCACGAGGCTTTTTGGGCTCAGGATTTTGTAAAGCTATCTTTTATCTTTTCAGCAACCGCCCTGATATGATCGGGAGTCGTCCCGCAGCATCCCCCGATTATGCTGGCATCGCTGTCAATACATTTCATTAAACCGTCTGCGAATTGTTCAGGCTTCATTTCATACTTTGCCTGGTTGTTTACTAGAACCGGTTTCCCGGCATTGGGTTGAACCATAACAGGCAAAGCGGTTGCTTCTTTATACATCTCCGCAATTTTAGCCATCTCCCCCGGGTCTAAATCACCACAGTTAGCACCGATTACATCCGCTCCCTGTTTTTCCAGGGTCATTGCTATCTCGGCAGCGCTGTTCCCCATAGCCGTGCGGCCGCCTTTTGAGGTAGTGGCAAAGGTCAGGGAAATTATGACAGGTAAGTTTGCCGCATCCTTGCAGGCTTTCAGGGCGCAGACCGCTTCCCGAAGGTCCATCATGGTTTCAACTATTAAACCGTCCACACCCCCTCTGGCCAGTATGGCGGCCTGCTCTTTAAAATTACGATAAAACTGCCCCTCTGTATATTCACCGTAGGGCTCCAGCAGCTTGCCCGTGGAAGCGATATCGCCAAATACAAATTGCCCGTTTTCGGCGGCCTGCCTGGCAAGTCTTACTGCGGCCAGGTTAACTTCATCTATGTCCATGTTTAAGCCGTGAAGTTCCATGCTGATTCGATTCGTCGAGAATGTGTTGGTTATTAGAGCATCTGCTCCCGCTTTAATGTACTCCCTGTGAATCTCCAGGACATGTTCTGGATTAGAAATATTATTTACAGCGCTCATTTCCAAACCACGCCTGGCCAGCTCGGTTCCCATCGCTCCGTCGAACAGGACAACCTGTATTTCTTTTAAGAATTTGTTAAAAACCAACTTAATACCTCCAGTAGTGCGGACGGATTTGGGTCAACAGGGTAAATTGCAATGTTTGACAATAACCGCATTTCACTATTACCGTTACCAGCAAATGTGACCGCCATCACTGCTTTCACATCACTGTTCTCACAATCACAAATGGCTATTCTCCAACTGCAACCGTTAATCCTGCTGTTATGAGGTTTATGATATAATTTATAAGTGGTTAATGCAAGCCCCCCTCCTGCCAGGCCCGCGGTCAGTTGCGGCCAGTTATATAAATAAACTTACATCATTTTATAAATATTCCGAAACCTTACGGTACTGTTTCACGTCATACAGATGGTAAAGTAAAGCATAGTTAAGTATAAACTGCCGGCTTTAACAGGTTTATCGCTACCGGGGGTTATCTACGAATGGTTATTGACGGTATTATAACCTTAATACCCGTTTTATTGGTTGCCTTTTTAATAGTATCATTTTTGTTCTGGTTGTATAACGATGCTGAAAGCAGGGGCAAACCCGGCCTTCTCATCGTTTTTTTGGTACTGTTAAGGAAATTAATTTCTTGGAGGTGTGCAATTTATAATGAAAAAAAAGAAAATGTGGGTGGTGCCCGGTTGTGCTATCCTGGCCGCGGTTTTGTTTGTTTCTGTTGCCGCTTTTGCGGGCAGCCCGGTGCGCCTTTTTGTGGACGGCCGGGAGATGAAGCTGGATGTCCCGGCGCAAACCGTTGACGGGAGAACGTTGGTACCGGTCCGGTGGGTTGGGGAGGCCCTGGGAGCCGGCGTATCCTGGGACAGCGAGGGCAATAGCGTGCATATCACCACCGGGGACTGGCTTCCTCAGCTGACCGGGGCGCTGGAGCGGGCCGCGGATGAGTTCGATTATGCCCCCGATGTCGACGGCCGCATAGAAAGCCTGTGGAGAGTTGATAAGAGTTTAATTTTGCTCCAATATGTATGCGGAATGGATTATGAGTTTTACTTATGCGACAGTGTTTCCGGGGAGAAAGAGCGCATTGTCGGTCTAATTGAAAATGCGCGCCTGGAGGAGATCAGCAGGTCTGAAATAATCTTTACGGCCAAGGGCGGTGATGATACCGGCAACTACCGTTTCCCTTACCGGCTTCGCTACGATACTGGCAGCGGGGAGTTGTCAAGGGAGCAGCTCTATCTCCAACGGGATGTTGCTTTCGGGGCCCCCTGGTCGTGGGAGCATGTCCTTAAGGAAGTCGGGCTCGATGATGACGGGTTTACGTTGAGCTTGGTCGTTCACGAAGAGCAGGTCCTTGCAGGGGGACACAAAACGCCTTTTACTGTTGTCAGCACGGGGGATAATCTCATTTCCATGCGCATCTATGGTGTTGTTTCTTCGGAAACGACGGAGAGCTACCTGGAACCCGACCACCCGGTAATAGAAAGGATTGAGTGGAAGGAATTGCCGGAAAAAGAGCCGGTAGACAATTTGCCGCTGCTAAAAAGCGATTTTCCCTATGGGGCTGCCTGGGATAACGTCCAGTACAACGAGCCTTCGCTGTTAGTTGATATTTACTGCCGTAACAACCCTGCCTTCAGCATTGATACCACTGCCGGTGACCTTACCCTTAAGTACAGCGTCAAATTGAAGTAAGGCCGGACAAGGG
>PWRZ01000091.1 GCA_003563385.1 Syntrophomonadaceae bacterium | reverse complement strand
GTTGGACAAATATTCTTACATATGGTAAGATACTTACGATTTTTTCTGTGCGAGGAGAAAGCCATCTCATGGAGCATTACTGCCCCCTGGTAATCGACCTGCGTCAAAAAAAGTGCCTCCTGGTGGGCGGGGGCAGCGTTGCCCTGCGCAAGGCAAATACGCTGCTGTCCTGCAAAGCGCGCCTGCTGGTTGTCAGCCCCGAACTGGTGCCCGGCCTGGAGAAGCTGGCCGCGGCGGGCCGTATTGAGCATGTCAGGGGGCCTTACGATGAAAAGTACCTGCAGGGGGTTTTCCTGGCGGTCAGCTGTGCCGGTGACGCCGCGGTAAACCGCCGTGTCGCCGGCGACTGCCTTTCCCGCAATATCCTGGTAAATGTTGCCGACAACCCCTCCATGAGCAGTTATTTTTTCCCCTCGCTGGTCAGCAGGGGGCCGCTCAGCGTGGCTATCTCCACGGAGGGCAAAAGCCCCGCCTTTTCGCGGCTGCTGAGAGAGAAGCTGGAAGGGGTCCTCGACCCTGCTTACGGCGAATTCTTGAGACTGCTGGGAAAGCTCCGCCCCCGCATCTTGAAGGAAGTCCCGGATCCCCAAAAGAGAAGGGCCCTTTTCATGGAGATGGCCGGCGACCGTTTTTTTAACCTCTATAAAACGCTTTCCCCCGCCGAGCTGGAAAGAAGGGTGCAGGAGCTCATCGACGGCTGCAAGGGCGTTGAGGACCCATAAAGCAGCGCCGCCGCGCACTGTGCTACACCGCTGTAGCGCGCCCATTTTTTGCTTACGAGGAGGCCCAACGTGGAAAGGCTTGTAGTAGGAAGCAGGGGCAGCAGGCTGGCCCTGCTGCAGTCCGAACTGATTATCGAAGAGCTGAAGAAGATCGCCCCGCACATTGAGTTTGTGCTCAAAAAAATTAAGACCCAGGGCGATATTATGACAGAGATTCCGCTTGCCAAAATTGGCGATAAGGGACTTTTTGTCAAGGAGATCGAGCATGCCCTGTTGAATAAGGAAATAGACCTGGCCGTGCACAGCATGAAAGACCTCCCCACTGCCCTGCCGGAGGGTCTCAAGATCGGTGCTGTCCCGGTGCGGGAAGACCCCCGCGACGCCCTCATCGGGGCCTCCGCCAAAGGGCTGCTCGAACTGCCGGCCGGCGCTGTTGTGGGCACCGGGAGCCTGAGGCGCACGGCGCAGCTGGCGCTCTCGCGCCCGGACCTCCGCTTTGAGCCCGTCCGCGGCAACTTGGATACGCGCCTGCGCAAGCTTAAAGAGGGGCAGATCGCCGCCCTGGTGCTGGCCTGTGCCGGGATAAAACGGCTGGGCTGGACGGAACATATCACCGAGATCATACCGCTGGAGCTGTGCCTCCCGGCAGTGGGCCAGGGAGCGCTGGGCGTGGAAATACGGGAAGGCCGGCCGGAGTTGGAAGAACTACTCTCAGCCGTGGACCATTTTGCGAGCCGTGCCGCTGTAATGGCAGAGCGTTCCTTCCTGCACGTTTTGCAGGGGGGCTGCCAGGTTCCCGCCGGCGCCCTGGGGGTGCTGGAGGGGGATAAGCTGCTTCTTAACGGCGCCGTCGTTTCGCCGGGTGGCTCCGTGGTGCTGAAAGACCACTGTTCAGGTTCTGCCTCCGAGGCAGAAAAAATCGGCGCCTCCCTGGCCGAAAAGCTTCTGCGCTGCGGGGCGGGGGAGGTAATAGAACAAGTAAGGCGGGAGTTTAACAGATGACAGAGAATGTTACCCAAAAAGGCAGAGTATACCTGGTGGGGGCCGGTCCGGGTGACCCGGGACTGGTAACGGTCCGGGGCCGGCGCTGTATAGAGACGGCCGACGTCCTCGTTTACGACCGGCTGGTCAATTACCGCCTGCTCAGCTATGCCCGGGCCGATGCCGAGGTCATTTTTGCGGGCAAGCTCCCGGGGCGCCACTCCCTCACCCAGGAAGAGATTAACGAGCTGCTGGCGGAGAAGGCCCGGCAGGGATTTACGGTAACGCGGCTCAAAGGAGGAGACCCCTTTCTTTTTGGGAGGGGAGGAGAAGAGGCCGAACTGCTCGCCGAGAAAGGCATCCCCTTCGAAGTAGTCCCCGGTATTACCTCCGCGGTTTCGGTGCCCGCTTATGCCGGTATCCCGGTGACGCACCGCGAACTTTCTTCCACCGTGACCATGGTTACAGGGCATGAAGACCCGCTTAAAAACGACAGCCAGATCTCCTGGAGCGGGCTGGGCGTGAGCACGGGCACCCTTGTTTTCCTGATGGGTATGGCGAACCTGTCCTTCATCGTCCGCAAGCTTGTCGAACACGGCCGTGAGCCCTCCACCCCCGTGGCGCTGATCCGCTGGGGCACCCTTGCCGGCCAGCGCACCGTAACCGGCTGCCTGGGGGATATCGTGGCCAAGGCCCGTTCCGCGGGCCTCGGTGCTCCGGCCATTATTGTCGTCGGCAAGGTTGTTTCTCTCAGGGACAGGCTGCAGTGGTTTGAGAAAAAGCCCCTTTACGGCCGGCGCATCGTCATTACCAGGCCCCGCCGGCAGGCAGCCGGCTTTGCCGAGAAAATCGAGGAGCTGGGGGGAGAGGCACTCGAATTTCCCGTTATCGAGATCTGCCCCCCCGCTGATTACGGGCCGTTGGACAGGGCTGTTGAAAATGCGCGTAACTACGACTGGATCATATTCACCAGTGCCAACGGGGTGCGCT
>PWRZ01000108.1 GCA_003563385.1 Syntrophomonadaceae bacterium | reverse complement strand
TTCAGGGAGCGCGCCTGGCCGCCCGCAGGGGTTTAAGACTTAAAGACTGGGCCGGGAAGTGTGTGGAAGACCAAGCTGTTTGCGTTTTTCAAAGTATAGTATACGAGGGAGTGTAGTGCATGGAAAGGGATTTCCCTGCAGAATTCAGAGTGTCACTGGAGCTGGAGGGCGAAAGGCGCATCTCCGCCAGCGATCTTTTTGAGTTGCTGGAAAATATTATGAGCTACGGGTCCATCAGCCGCGCCTCTTCCCGGATGGGCCTTTCCTACCGTTACTCCTGGGGGCTGATCAGGGAGGCAGAGAAGGTCCTGGGAATATCCCTGGTCGACAAGCAGGTGGGAGGTTACGCCGGAGGCGGCACCTCCCTTACAAAAGAGGGAAAAGAGCTGCTCCTGCAGTACAGGGCCTTCAAACAGGAGGTCAACAGCGGTCTGAGCCGTTTTCTGTCAGCTTCTCCTCCTTATAAAAAGGCGCCTGCTTTGGAAGAGGACGGCCGGGAGGAAACGGCCGGGAAGCACCTGCTGCTGGCCAGCACCATGGAGCCGGTGGAGACAGGGCTGCTGGACCTGCTGGAACAGGCTTTTTATCGCGTAAGCGGTGTCCTGGTGAGGCATGTTGCCCTGGGAAGCGGGCGTGCCCTCCAGATGGCCCGGGAAGGGCGCGTGGACATGGTCCTTACCCACGCCCCCCGGCTGGAGGAAGAATTTATGCAGGAGGGGTGGGGAAAGGAGCGATTTCCCATAATGGCCAATGACTTTGTGCTGGTTGGCTCTCACACAGACCCGGCCCAGCTGGGGACCCTGGGGGGTGAAAATGCTGTCACTGCCGCTTTTGGGCGGATTGCAGAGCTGCGCGTGCCCTTTATCAGCCGCGGGGACTACTCCGGCACCCATTTGAAAGAAGTGGAGATCTGGGAAAAAGCCGCAGTTGCCCCTGGGGGCGACTGGTATATCCAGTCACCCGGTGTGGCGGGAAATCTGGGGACGCTGCGTCTGGCAGCGGAAAAAGGTGCCTATACCCTGGTGGACCGGGCCTCTTTTATGATATCCCGGGCCGAAGAAAAAATGGCGGTCTTTGTCGGGAAAGACGGCCAGGTGCCAGCAGGAGAAATGCTAAAAAATATCTTTGCATTAATTGTCGTTGCTCCAGAGCGTGTACCTTCTGTACGCTACAGGGAGTCATCCCTTTTTGCCCGCTGGCTAAGAGGTGAAGAAGGACAGGAAATTATCTCCACATTCGGGCAGGAAAATTATAAACGCCCCCTGTTCACGACACTTTCACACGGTAGCAATTTGTAACCGGAACCGGTAGCAATTTGTAACCGGATATAAAAAATTTATAAAAAGGGTTGTCAGGAACGCAAAGTTATGATAAATTGTTTTCGATATGAACATTGTTGCATATCCCTTTTATCCTTGAAGAATGGAAAGCGACAGAACCGTTTCCCCTGCCGTGCCCCTGCATTGCGACCTCTCGCGTCAATATCTCTTGCCATAATTACGCAAGATTTTACGGGTAAGGTCTAAAGCATTGGCTAAGGCAGATGAACGGCAGGGTTCGGCTGGATAAGCGTTTGGCTGGAAGCGTTTGGCTGGAAGCGTTTGGCTGGAAACGGCCAGGCCTCCCTCACGGGAAAGAAGGTGGATTGTTTTTTACTGCTTGTCCCGTGAGGCAACACTTTATTTTTATACCCGTTATGCATGTGCAAGCATTATGCAGGTATATTCAGAACGCAGAAAAGACAAAGCGGGGGGACTCTTTTACGGGGGAACTCTGGGGAGACTCTTTTAAGGGAAGAGGTTTAAGATGAAAAAGTTTATATTATTGCTTACAGTATTGATGATAATAACAGTGGTATTGGCCGGCTGTCAGCAGCCTGCGGGTGAAAGGGCCGGCGGTGCCCGTGGAAATGAGCCTTCTAAAAATAAAGGGACTGCTTCCGAATATGCCGGTGCAATACTTTTGGCTACTACAACCAGCACCTACGATTCCGGCCTTCTCCATGAGCTACTGCCGCTTTTTAAGTCCAGCTACGGAATTGAAGTAGAGGTATTATCGGTTGGTACGGGTCAGGCCATTGCGATAGGAAAGAGAGGGGACTGCGATATCATCCTCGTTCATGCCCGCGATCTGGAGGACCAGTTTGTGGAAGAAGGATACGGGACAGAGCGCTGGGATGTTATGTGCAATGACTTTGTTTTTTTGGGACCGGCGGGAGATCCCGGTCAAATTGGGGGAAGTGCCAGCCTGGATGAAGCACTGAACAGGATGGTGGAACATATAAAAAGTGAAAATATTGTCTTTACCTCCAGGGGGGATAACTCCGGGACCCACAATAAGGAAAAAAGCCTCTGGCCCCTGGCCGGGATTGATGCTGAAGGAGAGGAATGGTATGCTTCTTTGGGGCAGGGCATGGGTGAAACTTTGATTACCACCAATGAGATGAGGGGTTACACCATGACGGACAGGGGGACGTATCTATCAATGAAAGATAAACTGCCCAACCTGGAGATCGTGTTTGAAGGGGACGAAGCCCTTGCCAATTCCTACGGCATCATCCCTGTCAACCCCGAAAAACATCGCGGCGTCCATTACGAAGAGGCCATGCTCCTGGTTGAATTTTTCATCTCCGATGAAGTCCAGCAAATGATCGGGGAGTTCGGCACGGATACTTTTGGCCATCCCTTATTCTTCCCTGATGCG
>PWRZ01000052.1 GCA_003563385.1 Syntrophomonadaceae bacterium | reverse complement strand
TGGGGCAGGATTATCGACAGCAGGCAGCGAAGTGTATAAAAGTTTAAGCCGCAGCAATGAGCTTGGAAGTAATGGGCTGGGAAAAAAGCCCTGCAGACCCCCAAAAGCCCCCACAAGGGGCAGGGCGTTTTTGGGGCGATATTGTCGGCGTTACCAGTGCGGCATACTTTCAACGGCGGTTATATTTATCATTTTTGTGCCGGTGGGGAGATGATGTATGAGTATCAGGAAAATATTCCGCGAAAACCTGCCCCTGGAGATTTACGACGAAAATGAGGGGATTTATTACAAGAGTATTGTTCAGGAAGTAAACGATGATAATATTGCTATCGGTGTTCCCATGCGCAAGCAGAACCAGCTTCTTCTTAACGAGGGCAGCAGCTGGACTTTTCGCCTTACGGCAAAGGACTCGCAGTACTCCTTCACCAGCACTGTGCTAGGACGCAAGTTCAGTAACCGCGTGCCCCTCTACCTGATCGCCTGGCCCAAAACCGTTATAAAGCAGCAGCGCCGCCAGTTCTTTCGCTATTCCTGTACCCTGGAGCTCAACTACTGGGTGGTGCCCAGCGGCGACCCCGAGGTCGAGCACCACCTGACAGGCCTGCCGCTGGGGCGTAAAGTGTTTGGAAGCGAGGAACTGGACAGGGAGGAATCGGGCAGGGTCTTTGAGGAGCTGACCGAGCTCCTCGGCGAACCCCGGGATGCCGTTACCGCTGATATCAGCGGGGGCGGCCTGCAGATGATAACGCCCCGCCGCTACGTGGTGGGGACAAACCTTGTTTTGTGCGTCTTCCTGCGCAGTAAAAAGGATCTAAAGAAGGCTTTTGTTAGGGGCACCGTCGTTTGGATGCACCTTCCAAGGTCGGTAAAGGAAACCATGCACAGGCACGCTGTAGCGTTCAAAGATACTAGCGAGAGATTTAACGATGACATTGTCAGCTTCATTTTCTTGCTGACGCGGGAGCGCCTCGTCTGAATGAAGCACGGGGACGTACCTTTGCTTCTTTTTTCTTTTAAAGTGGAAGAACTGTCCTTCGTGCTTCCCAGGTTCCTCCATAAAATGAAGCAAGAGGTGCGTCCCCATGCTTCCCCCCATGCTTCCAGAGCTTCATGCGTCACGAAAACGAAGCAAGAGGTACGTCCCTGTGCTTCTTTTTGGAATGCCGAGGGCTCCCGCTGGAGGATTACAACGGGAGCCCTCGGCTAAGTATAAGTATTCAGTTGGCGCTGCCACTGCCACTACTTCAGGCTCTGGACAAAGGATTTTACATCAACGGCCGGGAATGTCTGGATGCGCACGGTACCGCGGGCAGCCAGGTGGGTGGATATTTTGGCGATTGTTTCGTTGTTTGGTGCTTCTACGACATTGAGGAAATCGTATGGCCCCAGGAGGACAAACTGCATTAACACTTTACCTCCCATCGCCTCTACGTCCCTGTTCACTTCCTCGATGCGCTCCGGCTTGTTCACCAGCGTGGTGCAGCCCTCGTCGGTGAGGCGGCTGAGCAGGATGTAAGTAGCCATATTATTCCTCCTTTCTATTTTTTATTTACACTTTTAATTATAGCACATTGCAGACAGAATTGTCTTTACATTTGAAATATTTTTTGCGATTCTCCCTAAAAATATTTGCACATCTGGCTTTAAAAGTGATAATCTATAAACAGGCTTGCAAAACAGGCTTGTGCTTTTTTCCCGCATATTAACGATTAAGGAGGTGATTGTTTTTCCGGTTTGCTTACCGGAAGACTTGCTATATGTACTTAATAGTATTTGTCTTAAACAGGACGGAGCATTTAAACGAAATCCTGGAAAAACTTGTTGAGATCGGTATAAGGGGAGCCACCATTTTGGACTCAAAAGGGATGGGGCAGACTTTCATGGAATGCGAGAGCCCTATTGTCGGTGGCCTCCGGAAGATGTTTATTGAGCAGTGCCGTTCCAACAACGTTACTGTTTTTTCCGTTGTGGAGAGCAGGAGCCGGGTCGATGTCGTGGTCAAGGAAATTGAGAAATTTGCCGGTGACCTGCGCCAACCGGGAACGGGGATCGTGTTCACTATCGCGCTGGACTGCGTGAAAGGGCTGTCCGAGAGGAAGCTGTAAAGAAACAGGGGATGGCGGGATGGGGACAATATGCTGGTATGCTGGGTGGACTGACGTTTAGCCGGGCAGCCGGCCTTGGGCGCCCCAAGAAGTCGAAGGAAACCGGTCGTTCCCAGGCTTCGCTCCTGAACCTGTCAGCGCAAGTTCGGCCCGCCGCCCTCCGTGAACAGGTCCGGCCCCTGGGCGTTAAAAACCTTCCTGCGCGGGCTCTGAAACGAAACGCAGCGCATTGCTTTCACTGCAAGCCCGGGTTTACTGCGGAGCGAGGCTGACACCGGGCCAGATGTTAATGTTCAGAGAAGGATTGCTTTACACTGCAAGCCCGGGCTTGCCGCGGAGCGAGGGCCGCTTTATGCCGCCATACATATAAATACTAACCGGGAGTGGTGTCATTGCCAATATATGAACAAGCACTGGGAATAGCCTTGATTATGCTGCTGGGGCTGCTCGGGGGGCGCCTGGCACGGAGAATGAAAATGCCCATGGTGGTGGGCTATGTTTTCACCGGGCTCCTGCTCGGTCCTTCCCTGTTAAATATAATCCCCCCGGAGCTGAACAAGGAGCTGGAGATAATAAAGACACTGGGGTTGGGGATCATTGCTCTGACACTCGGAGGGGAGCTGGAATTTAAGAGACTTAAGTCAATACTGCGTTCTATTGTGAACATTGTTTTTGTGCAGGTGGCGGCAACTTTTTCGCTGATCTTTTCGGTAATGTACTTTATCCTGGGCATGCCCCTGCCCATTGCTCTGCTGCTTGGGGTCACCGCCACCGCTTCGGCCCCTGCATCGCTAATGGTGGTAATCAAGGAATACAGGGCCGAGGGCACTTTCACCAAAACATTAATGGGCGTAGTGGCCCTCCTGGACACAGTCTGCATCATTTTCTTTGCCGTTATATCAGCGGTGGTGGCCATTTTACTGGAGGGCAGCGCTGTGGGAAGCGGTCTTTTCATAGAGCCTTTGTTGGAAATATTTGGAGCTCTCCTGGCAGGCGTCGTTTCGGGACTTTTAATGATGCAGGTGCTGCGCTTTGTGCAGGCAAAGGCGCAGATAGTGGTGGTCCTGATTGGCTTCGCCCTGCTGAACAGCGGCATGGCTGAGGTGCTGCATTTTTCCTCGCTGCTGGCAAACCTGGTGACCGGTATAGTGGTGGCCAATTTTTACGCCTATCCGGGCGTCTTTCAATATTTTGAAGATATCGAGCTTCCCGTCTATATAGCCTTCTTTCTCCTCGCCGGGGCCAGCCTGCATCTCGATGTGCTGGCGGCGAACTGGTTTGTGGCGGCGATATATATTTTAGTGCGCGGGGCCGGCCTGGTCGGGGGGGCTTACCTCGGCGCCCGGTTCGGTGGAGCTAGCGAAACTGTGCAGAAGTATCTTGGCATGTCCATATTCTCCAAGGCCGGTGTTACTATCGGCCTTATCCTGATGGTGCAGGTACGCTTCCCGGAGATCGCCCCGCTGATTACGGCCATAGAGCTGGCAGCGGTAGCGGTCTGCGAGCTGCTTGGACCGATGGGGGCGCGCTATGCGCTGATAGCATCCGGCGAGGCGAAGACTGCTGCTTGATGGGCTCACGGTGGTGAATTTACAGTTCAAATGCTCACTCCCAGTCCAAAAATGAGCAGGCCGGCCAGGAAGGCCAGGAAGATGACCGGGTACTGCAGCCGGTGCGCTTCAAATGCCCTGACGTTAAAATAGCTGTTGCTGACGATCTGGCACAGGTGCACGGGGGAGATAAAATAGCTGGTAAAGCCGCTCGTGTAGAGCAGCAGCAGGTAAAAAACCTCCTGCCCGGAGTGCTGCAGCAGCGGGAACAGGATGGGCACCGTTATACCCACGGCGATGGAGAACGACGCTGAAACCCAGCCCAGCATGAACGGTAGGATGATAAAGAGCAGGAATAAAGGTATGCCGCTTTTGGATATGCTTTCCACAAGGGCAAAAACGCCCTCCAGGTTTACGACCAGGGACTGGAAGACCATGATACCGGCAATTCCGAGCATCAGCAGCGGGTTTGGCCCGTGGATGAATATCTCCCGGGGGCGGATATCTTTCCTGTCCCCCAGCAGCAGGGCCGTTGCTACCCCGGCAAGTAGGGAGAGCAGCAGCGGGAGGCGCAGCAGGAGGAAGGGGACCAGGCTGGCGAAAAGCGGTGCCCCGTAGAAGAGAAGGGAGTACAGCTTTTGAGGGAGCCCCGGGTTAGCTGATCCGCCTGTGTCCCCGCTTCCCGCGGTCGCGCCTGTATCCCTGTCTGTATTTCTGCCCGCGGCTTTGCCTGCGGCCCTGCCTGCGGCCCTGCCTGCGGCCGTGGCCGTGTTTGTGGCCGTGCCCGTGTCCTCTCCTGTGCCCGCCTCCTTCTCCGCGGCACCGTGCAGGTAGAGGAAGTAGCCGGCCGCTATGTTGACTATTCCCAGCGGGAACAGGTAGCGCAGCATTTCCTGTACCTCGATCCCGGTGAGCCCGGCGATGAGTATGAGCGCGGGGTTGAAGGGAGAAAAATAGAATACGGCGTGGCGGAAAATGAGGTTGGCCGAAGTTTTTACTTTCCCGGATAGCTGAAGCCTCTGTCCCAGCTCGTCCACCAGGGGCGCGGAGATGATCGCTCCCCCGACCACCGGGAAAAGCCCGATAAGGAAGGGAATAATGACCATGGTTATTTTGGCGCTCTTGAGCAGCCCTATGGTAGCTTTCATCAGGTTTTCCAGGAAGCCCATGTCCCTGAGCATGCGGCTGAGCAGGGAAATCAGCCCTACGGCAAAGACCAGTTCAAGGGTCTGCCGGCTGCTGAGTCCCTGCCAGAGCAGCACGAAGGTCTCCGCGGGAGGCCTGCCGGCGGCAAGGGCGGCCACGGCGACTCCCGCAGCCATGGCCTGGTAGAGAGGGCGCTTTTTTTTGACCATTATGACGATTATTCCCAGTGCCACTATTAAGCCTGTTACCTGCAGCATTTAATTGGACCACCTTTGTTCGATTTGCCCGGTTTTACACGACTTCGCCCGGTTTTGCCCGACTTCGCCCGATTTGCCGCAGATCGGGACGCGGAGTACATTGGGTACTGTCGGCTTTGCCGTGTTGCCCGGTTGCCCTGCTTATTGATGCATTATGCAGCGGTAGCGCACTTCGTTCATGCCCTGTCATTTGCCCCGGCAATGAACAGTATAGGGGGCACGGCTGATATCGGCGCGTTGACGGCGGCATTGCCGGGAGCATTAGTAGCCGGGTGTGGTACCGGGATATGGTGCCGTAAGCGTTTTCGTGTAGTTAGGGGCAATATTTCTGTAGTAGCTGTCAGCGAGCATCTATCAGTTGTTAACTGTTTATGTTCTTCTAAAAGGGGCCGATTCCTGCCGCTGTTTTTCCTGCAGGGCGGTGGAAGCATTATACTGACCGAGGGTAGCACGAGGGGAGCAAATCAAGACCCGGGAGGCGGTTTTATGAATATACCCTGGCGCTGGAAAATTTTTGTGCTTGTTTTCGCCTATATGCTCGCTTTTGCAATCGTCTTTCAATCAATTCCTCCCGTGCTGGGGCTTATGATAGCGGACCTGGGCCTTTCCCGCACGCAGGCCGGCCTGATGATGAGCCTCTTTGCCCTCCCGGGGATCGTTATCTCCATCCCGGGGGGAATGCTGGCCGATTATTACGGGCCCAGGAGGGTGGGCAGCGCCGCCCTGCTGCTGATGGTGGCGGGTACCCTGATGCTGGGCCTTGGTTCGAGCTTCGTTTTCCTGGCCGCCGGCAGGATCGTCTCCGGGATCGGCTCCATGACCCTGGCCATTGTGGCCCCGCAGACGATTTCGCGCCTCTTTAGCGGCCGGGAGCTGGGGACGGCCATGGGTATTTTTAACACGGCCATGCCCGTGGGGACCATTTTTACGCTGAACGTTTTCGGCAGGCTGGGAAGCGCGTGGGGCTGGGAAATTCCCATATTCTTTACCACCGTCTACAGTGCCGTTATACTGCTCTTTTTTTATCGCTTGCATCCCGACACCCGGGAGCAGCCCGGCACCGCCGGAAGCGGCAGCGGCGGAAGCGGTACCGCCGGAAGCGGCAATGTCGGCGGCAACGTCAGCAATGTCGGCGGCAACGGAAACGGCAGCGGCGGCAACGGCAGCAATGTCGGCGGCAACGGAAGCGGCGGAGCTCTGCAGCGCTCCTTCGCTTCTCTAAAAGATATGGACAGGCGCATGTGGCTGGTAGCCGCCGCGTGGATGGCCTTTAATGCAGCGGGTATATCATTCCTGACCTTTGCGCCCGATTATTATACCACCGTGGGCTATGACATCGCCTACGCCGGTTTCCTGGCCAGCCTGTTCATGACCGGTTCGCTGATTCTCAGCCCCGTAGTAGGCATCCTGGTGGGCAGGTATGGTAAAATAGAACCGTTCATCATTGCCGGGGGGCTGTTGATGGCCTTTTTCCTTGTGCTCATACCGCGGGCAGAGCTCAATCCCCTCCTGCTTGGCATCCTCATCGGCATTACAGTGGGCCTCATACCGGCACCTATTTTTTCGCTCGTCCCCCGCCTGCTGCCGCCCGCGAAAATGGGGCTCGGCTACGGGGCCCTTTCTGCCTGCCTGAACGTGGGCGTACTGCTGGGCCCCTTTGCGGTGGGCTATTCTTACGACCACAGCGGTTCCTATGAATACGGTTTTTACCTGATGGCCCTGTTTGCGCTGGGGGCAGTGGCCATTACCGCTGTCCTCAAGGTGCTGCGCAGGGAATAACAATCAACGGTGCAGTGAAGGAATTGGCAAAGGGCTCCGGGCCCGGTAATGAATAAAGGAATAAAGGAATAATTGACAGCGGGTGGCTGTATAATTAACATAGTGACGGAAAGGCGGCGCTGAGCTATAAATAATAGTAACCGGGAGGAGAACGGCTTTGTGGGCTAGAGTTATCTGGGTCTTTTTGGCCGCTGTTGTGCTCGCTCTTGCTGCCGCACTGCTGCTGGGGACGCTTTTGCGCGTTTCCTACGGGCAGGAGGTGCTGCAGTACTTTGACGGGCAGTTTCTGGCAAGGGCTTCCCAGTACCAGGATACGACGGTGGTGCTGTTCCTGGCCCGGCAGGCGGTCACCTGGGCCTTCCTGCTGTGGTTGGCCGTTGGCGGGTGGAAATATATAGCGCAGGTTTGGCGCCCCTCGCTCCCGGCCATGGCCGCTTACCTGGCCGTTATTATTTTGCTCCTGTACCTGCTTACATTTCCGCTCGATTATTACCGCGGTTTTGTCCTGGAACACCGCTTCGGGCTGTCAGCCCATTCATTTCCATCGTGGCTGGCCGATTATGCCAAGAGCGCCCTTTTGGGGATGGCTGTTGCCCTTTTTGCCTTCAGCGGGCTCTATGCCCTGATGCTGCACTACCCGGCGCGATGGTGGTATATGGCCGGGGCGGCGGCCGTCTTATTCATGTTCCTGGTAACATACCTCTATCCCGTCATTGTTGACCCTCTTTTCTACCGCTTTGAGCCGCTTACCGACGAGGAGATGACCGGGGAGATAGTGCGCATGGCCGATGAAGCGGGCATAGAGGTGCAGGAGGTGCTCGTGGCTGATGCCGGTAGGAGGACGCACAAGGCAAATGCCTATTTTACAGGGCTGGGACAGACCAGGCGCATCGTCGTCTTTGATACACTGCTCACCGGGTTTTCCCGCGATGAAGCCCTTGCGGTTATTGCGCACGAGATGGCGCACTGGAAGTTCTCGCATGTTTTTAAGGGTATACTCCTGGGGGCGGCGGGAACATTCCTGGGGCTCTTTTTGCTGAAGACAGCCCTTGCGGGCATGGGTATTGAGGCCGGTATGCGCGCCGTTGCCCTGGCGTTCCTTTTCTTTTCCCTTTTTTCATTTGCCTCCCTGCCTATCCAGAATGCCGTATCGAGAAGCTTTGAACGACAGGCTGACCGGGAGGCCGTGCACCTGACCGGCCGGCCGCATGCCCATGTGACCCTTAAGCGGAACCTGGCCCTGACAAACCTCTCCGCGGTGCAGCCCCACCCGTTCGTCAAGCTGGTCCTTTATACCCACCCCCCGATCATGGAACGGATAGAGCTGCTGCTCGAAGAAAAAGAAAAGATCCGCAGGTGAGGGCGCTGAGGAGAAGACAATAAATAGTTTTGGGCTACCCGGCAATGACCGTTTTTGGTCCTTCCTGCGGGGAAGGGTGCTGACGATAAAAACAGTAAATAGTCCTCCATTCTGCCTGCGGCCCGGGCGGGCAATAGGTTGAGAGGGGAGAAGAAGGGCAGGATAAATATTTCCCGTTTTTTACGCTAACACCCCGTCCCTTTCCCTATTTATTCCAGGTTGCCAAAAAGCTCCCAAAAGTATAAAATTATATGGGGGAAAAAACCGTGGTAATACTGGACAACCCCCGAGAGCTGTAATAAAATATATTAACAGATATTAATTGTCATATCGGGTGATTTTATTCTGGCGGAGGGCCGTGCTGCGGTCGCGCTGTCTACTACGGGCACACGGCGCAGGTACATGCGGCGCAACGCGCGGCGCGGGCACATGCCGGCACCCAAGCAAAGGAGAGGTAAAAATGGGCAAAAAGCTTAAGGGAACCAGGACGGAGAAAAACATTTTGACAGCGTTTGCAGGTGAATCGCAGGCCCGAAACCGTTACAACTATTTTGCCAGTAAGGCCAGGGATGAAGGATACATGCAGGTTATGGCCGTATTCGAAGAAACAGCCAACCATGAAAAAGAACATGCCAAAAGGCTTTTCAAGCTGCTCGAGGGCGGCGAGGTGGAGATCAACGCTTCCTTCCCGGCGGGAGTGATCGGAACCACCGCTGAAAACTTGAAGGAGGCCGCCGGCGGTGAGCGTCACGAGTGGGAGAACATGTATCCCTCTTTTGCCAGGGTAGCCCGGGAAGAGGGCTTCGGGGAGATCGCCGAAATGTTTGAAGCGATCGCCGTGGCCGAAAAGCAGCACGAGAAGCGCTACCTGGGGCTGCTCGCCAATGTGCAATCGGGGACCGTTTTTGAGAAAGAGAAGAGCGTTTCCTGGGTCTGCCGCAACTGCGGCTACCGGCATGAAGGAGAGCAGGCCCCGGAAAGCTGTCCTGCCTGCGCCCACCCGCAAGCATACTTCGAGCTTCTTTGCGAAAACTGGTAGACGGCGGCACGCTTAACGAGATAAAAACGGCAGGAGGTTTCGGCAGGGCTGACGATATGGAATATCAACAGGGTGCCATAGGCCGGGTCTTTTTGGTCAGGCTTGACCACGGGGAAAACCCCCTGGAGCAGATCAGGAAGCTGGCTGAAAAAGAAAATATCAAGAATGCAGTTTTTTTCCTCATCGGGGCCTTGAAAGGGGCCTCACTGGTGACCGGCCCTAGAGAGGCCGTCCTGCCCCCGGAGCCAACCTGGTTCAGTTTTAATGACGGCCGGGAACTCCTGGGGACGGGCACCCTGGCATGGGACGAGCATGAGCCCCTGCTGCACATCCATGGTGCTAGCGGCAGGGGAGAGGAAACTGTCATGGGGTGCCTGCGCCAGGATGTGGAGGTGTATCTGACACTGGAGGCGGTTGTCCTGGAGATAAGCGGCCTTAAAGCAGGAAGGGCCCTGGATCCCGCATCCGGCTTTAAAGTGCTGCGCTTTTTCGGCGGCCCCGCCCGCTGAAACTGCAGCAAAGCTCAGTGAAAACCGCAGCGGAAGGTGACAGAGGGACGGGGGGAAGGTGACAGAGGGACGGGGTACCTGTCACCTCCCTGGGGGTGACAGAGGGACGGGGTACCTGTCACCCTAATAATTTTCAATGTGTCCCGAAATTATTGAAATTATTACCCCAGGGGCAACAGTGACAGGGGGACGGGGTATGTCACCCCCCAGCTTGCCGCCCTCCTGTCACCGTCCACCAGGTGACAGATACTCCCGTCCCCATATACCAAAGAAGGAAGCGAACCGGTGCTGGGATAGGCACCAATTCCCTTTCTTATTAAATTCCATTGGGGACTTTAGATGTTGTAAGTGTGGGCAGGTGACTTGTTTGCAAGTTTTGCTGTTACTTATCACAAAGCCTGCTGTCCTCCTGTCACCCCCCGGATAAGGGCCTGAGTTGACAGGTACCCCGTCCCCCTGTCTCAATCAAAAATTTTCAATGTGTCCCGAAATTTTCCGTGAAAAATTTTCAATGTGTCCCGAAATTATTACCCACCTTAACATCTACAGCGGCACACAGGAAATACAGGGACCTCAGATTTTGTAAATTACCTTTTGAAAATAGCACATCCCTACTTTGACCATCGATTTAAAATAAGGAATGATCCCCACAATTGTCTCAAACTTGGCGTAATAAAGTACTTTTACACAGTGTGAAAAATTTTCAATGTGTCCCGAAATTTTC
>PWRZ01000078.1 GCA_003563385.1 Syntrophomonadaceae bacterium | reverse complement strand
TAAAGGGCGCAGCAATTTGAACAAAGAGGTAAAATAATTTTTAGGCGATTGAAGTTAAAGTAAGTAAGGAGGAAAGTAACTATGGACCCTGTAATAGTAAGTTTGATACTAACGTGAGCGTGGTAGTAGTAAACAAGGAAGAATGGGAAAAAGGACCCATAAGTGTCACTCCGTTTTTTGATGAAGTGCAAAGGGAGGGAGTGACTCTGGATGTCTGAAAAGAACAATAAGGAATCGGTTATAGCCTGTTACTAGATGGAAAAATCGGAGGAATGTATCGAATCTGCAAAGGATGAATTGAAGGCAGGAGTTGAGCATAAAGGAGCAATGGCCGGGGCAAAGCTGAAAGAAGTAGTTTTATGCCCAAGGATGAGTAGTTTCAGAAAGTCTGAAACCCTTTATCCACGCGGCTTCAAGTGCAGTGGATAAATATTTTTCACCCCCACGCGGGGTGTTTTTGTTTGGCATCGAAATTAGCTGATATCACGCGCTATGTTGAGCTAATCAATATATTCAAACACCAATTACCGTTCACGCCACTATATAGAACTTGACATTTTTCGATCACCGCCAAAATCGAAGTAGAGACATTAATTGCCAATACTACCAGGAGGTGGTGGTCGTGCTGGACCATGTCCGTACCCACGAGGAATACTTATGTTTCATGCTGCCCCGGATAAAAAAGCTGTTTCTGGAAAAACCGGGACAGGTTTTGTTTTATCTCGATGCCGCACTTAAGGCTTGTATGCTTAACCTGGATAGAGGCATCGAGCTCTTGCAAGGGTGTTACTCAAAGGATTTCGGCAGGCCGGCTGATTTTAACCCGGCAGATATGTTACGGTCTTTAATACTTATGGTCTCTCTTAAAATCACCAGTGTTACCGAATGGTCCGATAAGCTCGCCAAAAGTGATGTCCTGGCTTTTTTGAGCGGTTTTGAGCCGGACCAGACTCCCTCTGCAGCCTCGTTCTATGATTTCTGGAACCGTCTCTGGCTGGAAGATAAACGACTGAAAAGAAAACGTAAAGGGCGGCTCCGCAAAAAACGCAAAAAGCCGAAAAATGTGAAGAGGGGAGAAAAGCTGCAAAGCAGGCGCCCGGGGGTGGTGGATAGGCTGGTCAGGTCTTTCCGCAAGGGAAGATTTTTTTCCACCAAGCGCCCCGAGCGGCTGCTGCAGGAGCTGTTCTCCGAGGTGTTCGTTCAGGGCTCCCGTCAAAGAGGTATTATCCCCTCTGAGATGGTGCTCTCCGGTGACGGCTCCCCCTTTGAATCTTGTAGCAACCCCTATGGTATTCCGGTGTGCAACTGCCGAACCAGGGGGATCTACAAGTGTGACTGCCCCCGCAGATACAGCGATGTCTATGCCAACTGGGGCTACGATAGCTCCCGTAATGTGTACTTCTGGGGCAGAAATCTATACTCCCTTTCCTGTGTGAATGGCACCTCTGAGCTGCCAGTGTTTCTACGCTTCGGGCAGGGCTCCAGGCACGATAGCGTGCTTTCGGCCTTCAGTGTGGCCGAGGCGTGGCCCCTTTTGGAACAAGTCGGGCTTGAGGTCAGCATCTTCATCGGGGATTCGGCCCACGATGCGTATGCTCTGTATAACCTGCTGGATGATTACGAGACAAGGCCGGTGATCGAGCTCAATCACAAGCCTGCCTCCGATATCTCGTTGAATGAGCAGGGTATCCCCCTTTGCCCCAAGGGGTTTTTGATGCAGTACTGGGGCTCCGATGCGAAAAGAGGCCGTTTCAAGTGGCGCTGCCCCAAAATCACTGGCAAAAAGAGAAACCGGCTCAAAGTTGACTGTGATACGCCCTGCACTGATTCCAGCTACGGCTTTACCTGCTATACGAAGCCGGAGTGGGACCGACGCATCTTTACGGAGATACCCAGGGGCTCAGCTTCGTGGAAAAAACTGTATAAAAGAAGGTCGGTCTCAGAAAGGGTGAATAAGCGCTACAATGACTTCGGCCTGGATACCACCCGGGTTAGGGAAAATTGCTACTGGTACCACTTGGCTTATCTGGCGGCCATGAATATACATCTGGATGCCTGGGTCAAACAGGAGTTGGAAGAATCAGGCCTGGATAAAGAAGGGCTGCTGCTTCGGTTCCTGGGGATTGATGCTGCCGTCTGTGCTTAAGCGGTTCGCTGTTTCTGCCGCATAATAATACTTGTTCGCAATATCTAGCCCAGCGCACATTGCGCTATACAGGGCTTGCTTTGGCCTGCCTTTAATTAAATTCTCAAAGAACAATTTGGTATTTGATGTTATTAATGGCACTTTGTGCCAGTCCTAAAACTTCTGACTCCAAAATTCCCAATGGGACTTTCTGAAACTACTCATGTTTGTACCGGCCGGTCCGAGAGGCAGGCCGCCGGGCAAGAGACAAGGGACAGGAGCCGGAAGGTGTAAAAATATGGTTTGCTTCCGGCTGCTCTCTCTTGTCTCCCCTGCTCTAATATAAAGGGGCCGGCTCCGGCTTCCGGGAGCCGGCCCCTCCCTTTGCAGCCCCCGCAGGGGCTTTAACCTTAAGCGGTTAGGCCAGCAGGGTCAGCACCGCTTCCGGCTTCATGTTGGCCTGGGCCAGCATGGCGGTTCCGGCCTGCATCATGATCTGGTTGCGGGTGAACTCCACCACCTCTTCGGCCATATCCAGGTCCCGGATACGGGATTCCGCGGCGGTGAGGTTCTCCGCGGCCACGCCCAGGTT
>PWRZ01000011.1 GCA_003563385.1 Syntrophomonadaceae bacterium | reverse complement strand
CACCCCGTTACGCTACTCGTCGAACCCGAAGGCCCGAGAAGGCATGTCCTTGACCAGCGCCTGGAGCTGACAGGCCACCCCATCCAGCTCCCGTTTGACTTCCGTCCGGACGGTGCCGATGTCCCGAAGATCGTCGGCCGATTTGCCGCTCATCACGGCCTTGGCCTTTTCGGCCAGGGCTTTCAGCTCATCGTCGTCGACCACCAAGCGGGCGGGGAGCAATTCCATCCACTCGGTGAAGGCTGCCAGGGCCTTGCTACTCAATGCCCGCTTCTTGCCGCCGGCCCGTTCACCAAGCATCCCGGCCAGCTTCTGAACCAACTCCAGCAAGCCACAGCGAAGGGCTGCCTTGATCTCCGTGATTGCGTTCTCCATTTCAGCCCGCTGGTCGATGCTGTCCGGTCGAGCCGGAGTGAAGTCCAAGAACATCCGATCGATGCTGAACCGCTGACGCATCACGTCAGTTGGCGGGTAGTTGCGGGCGTCGAACTGGCTGCCCAACTTCTTCTCCCACCGCTTGACCAGATACGGATACTCGATGGCGAACTCATCAGCAGCAGCAGCGTACTCAGCCGATGCTTCTTTCAGCCGCTCATTGACCTGATCGACCAGCATTTCGGGGATCAGGTAGGTGCCAGATTTCAGCGGGCTGGGCACGCTGCGGCTTTCGAGCCACTGACGTGTCTTGCTGATGATCCGGCCGGCCTCCTGGTATGCCTCGCTGCGGAAAATCCGCTTGCGCAAGCCCAGCTCCCGCTTGTCGGCATCGGTTTCGATGCCTTGTAAATTGCCCCGCCGTGTGCATCCAGGGCGGTGGAAAGTAACCGTCAGGCATACGGTGTCCTTGAAAACATTACTCATCTCATGGGTCTCCCGAGATTGTGAACGCCCGGCCCGAAATGGGCCAAGCAAGCCGCCGGGGCGGGATTCGAACCCGCCCCAACACCCGAGCCAGGGCAGCGGTGACCCGCCCCCGGCACCCGACTACGAGCCGGACCGGGGACGGGCGGAGACCTCGATTCATTGTTGATTCGATGCTTCACCGATTGCTTCATCGATTTCGCCAAAATCAAAATCAAGGGAGAATCGGCGAAGGTTGCATGTAGACTTTTTCTTTCTCCCCTTGGGTGTCCTGCAAGGATCAGCATCATAATCCTCTGTTTCCTTGGCACCACAGATTGGGCATTCGTGAAAAATCACTCGCATCTGAATTCCTCCTTTCTTCATATTATCCGAGCTGCCGGCCGGTCTTCTTCGCTGGCAGCTTGTAGGTACCCGAGTAGCTAGCCGAGATGTACCGGCCGGCTGCTTCCTTCTGCAACCGCTCGATCCGCTCCGGGTCGGCCTTGGCCACGGGCACGACGAACTCGGCCGCGTCGGTCAACGGCACGTCCCGCTCCCAAGCACCCTGGCAGCAGGCTCTGATCTCGGCCCCAGTCCAGTCTCGATCGTCCGGCAGGTCCTGATCGGGTAGATCATACTTGGCGATGTAATACCGCCAGATCGTTTCGCGTTCCACTTCATCCGGCAGATCGAAGAAGAACGTGCCTGCCGTGAATCTTCTTCGCAGCTCGGGTGGCAGGTTGGCGATGGCGTTGCACGTTGCAACGAACAACGGACGATCGTTGGATACTGCGGTCACCACCTTCATCGCCGCACGGATCCGCTGCTCGCTGGATCCTACCAAGCTGCTCTTCATCGCGTTGGTGTCGAGAGCGATCGTCGGCACCTCGGCCTCGGCACCCAATGCCTTGCCCAGCATGCTCTTGCCTGCACCGGGATGACCAACGAAGATCATTCCACCCACGTTGTGGTCCTGCATGTACGTGAGCAGCACCTGAAGAAATCCCTGACTCACTCCGCTGCTGTCCGATCCTCCACCAGAAGATCCAGCCAGCAGCTTCTCGATTTCGTCGATGAAGACCACCGCTCCGTACTGCTTGCGGCCCTTGATCAGCTGCGAGCAGTACCGCTTGGCGTTCTCAAGCCCGCCGATGTCCCCGAACCGCTCGCCGCCCCGCCAGCAGCTCAGGCCGGGCGTGTCTTCGATCATCGACCGCTTCACCTCCCAGAGGTGGTCCAGGTCGATTCCGTCAGGCCTCACGGCCATCGCCACGGCCTGCTCGGCCGGGAAGGCTGCTAACCCTTGAACCGCTTCGACGGCCTGTGAGACGGCCTCCTGGGAGGCCAGAGGGCGATCCCTGCCCTCGCTGGCTGCGGTGTCGATGTCCCGCACGATCTGTTCCAGCTCCTCGGCGGTGGGCAGCTCCTCGTCGAAGCAAACCACGTCGCCCTCCAGCTCGGCGGGCACCGAGCTGTCGCGACCGAGAAGGATCAGCGTGCGGCGGTCCTGCTTGAACTGGTCTCGCAGGTTCCACACGCCCTGAATCCAGGGCAGCCCGGCCGCCTCGGCCACCTTGCTTGCGTTGTGCACGAGCAGGATGGTCCGCTCGGGCAGCTTGGCTGCTTCGTCGAGCAGTCCGATGGGGTTGCCCGCTGTGTTGTCTGGTTCGATGCAACCCATGGCGTTCTGCCCGGCTTCGTTGGCCGGTGTGACGCCTCGCTGTACGTCCCAGCAGAGGATCGGAGCACTGTTGACTCCCTCGGCCACGGCCCGGATGGTCGCGGCCGCGTCCGGGGTGCCGATGCTGACCAGCGGCACGCCCGCACGCCGAGCGTGCTTCAGTTTTTCGATCAAGTTCATATTGGTATCCTTCACTCT
>PWRZ01000090.1 GCA_003563385.1 Syntrophomonadaceae bacterium | reverse complement strand
GCCCCTTGTGGGGGCTTTTGGGGGTCTGCAGGGCTTTTTTCCCAGCCCATTACTTCCAAGCTCATTGCTGCGGCTTAAACTTTTATACACTTCGCTGCCTGCTGTCGATAATCCTGCCCCAAAAAGAAACCCGGGAACAACAGTAAGCTCTTTTTGGGAGGCCGCGAGGCCGTGAGAGCCGTGAGAGCCGGGAGCCCGTGAAGCCGGGAGAGCCGGGAGCTCCTAAGTGAGAGAGCCGAAAGCTCGCACACTCTTTCCGGGGTGTGACAAACTTTCCACGCTCTCTTTGCCCTCTTTTTCAAGCTGCCAGCCCGGCCCGTATGTTCGTACGCCTCTTTCCGCGAGGGGGCAAAGCCATAAAGCACGGGAGCCCCTTCTGTGAAACCACCAGGCAAGGGCACGTAAGCGGCAAGCCTTTGCACTCCCCGAAGCCCGGAAGAGCAAACCACTGCCCCTCCCCAGGGCACGGGAGCTTCGTGCAGCGACAGCCCCCTGCCGTCCCTCGCTTGCGGTAAATTATAGCAGCGGGGAAAGGGGCGGCGGCCAGCAACTCTCAACCTGGGGGCTGCTTTATTGCTTTACTGTTCGGCTGCAACAGTGGTAAAATGTTAGATGGAGTAGAATAGGGGTAAGTTAAAGTCAAGTTTTGGAATATGGGAACAAAAAATGCCTGTGGAGGGATTAAATTGTCCGCTGCCGTAAGGAGAATATTCGTGGAAAAGCGCCAGGGCCTCGATGTTGAAGCGAGGGGCCTTTTCTTTGACCTGAAAGAAAATCTAGGTGTCGCCGGTCTTGAAGGCGTCAAGGTGCTAAACCGCTACCATATTTCCGGGATCACCGACGAGGAATATGTTAGGGCACGCAGCTATGTCTTCGCGGAGCCCCCGGTGGACAGGGTTTATGACGAGGAGCTGCAAATCGGCCCCGGGGAGAGGGCCTTCGCGGTGGAGTATCTGCCCGGGCAGTTCGACCAGCGGGCCGACTCGGCAGCGCAGTGCGTGCAGATATTGACCCAGAAAGAACGGCCCCTGGTCACCTCCGCCACCGTCTATGTGCTGCAGGGAAATATCTCCGATGAAGACTTTGAGCGCGTCAAAAACTACTGCATCAACCCCATCGAATCCCGCGAAGCCTCCCTGGAAAAACCGCACAGCCTGGAGATGGAGGCCGAGGTCCCCGGAGATGTGCCGGTAATAGACGGCTTTATCGACATGGCGGCGGATAAGCTGCCGGGATTGGCCGGCGAGCTGGACCTGGCCATGGACGAGGATGACCTCGCTTTCTGCCAGGAATACTTCCGGGATAAAGAAAAGAGGGACCCCACCATAACGGAAATCCGGGTCCTGGACACCTACTGGTCCGACCACTGCCGGCACACCACTTTCTATACCGCCATCGACGAGCTGCACATAGAAGAAGCCCCCCTGAACAGCCCCTTACAGGAGGCCTACCAGGAGTATCTCCGCTCCCGTCATTTTGTCCATGGAAACGAGGAGGGGGAAAAACCCATCTGCCTCATGGATATCGCCCTCATAGCGATGAAGGAGATGAAGAAAAAGGGCATGCTGCCGGACCTGGACGAGTCCGAGGAGGTCAACGCCTCCAGTATTTCCGTGAAAATAGAAGTGGACGGCAAAAAAGAAGAGTGGCTGATCATGTTTAAAAACGAGACACACAATCACCCCACGGAGATCGAGCCTTTCGGCGGGGCAGCCACCTGCCTGGGCGGGGCCATAAGGGACCCGCTCTCGGGAAGGTCATACGTCTACCATGCCATGAGGGTAACGGGCAGCGGTGACCCCAGGGCCAGGGTTGAGGATACCCTACCCGGGAAGCTGCCGCAGAGAAAGATAACCACCGGGGCAGCGGAGGGCTTCAGCTCCTACGGCAACCAGATCGGCCTGGCCACGGGGCAGGTTTCGGAGGTCTACGACGAGGGCTTTATTGCCAAGAGGATGGAGATCGGTGCCGTCATCGGCGCCGCGCCTCGAAAGAACGTCGTCCGTAAAAGCCCCGCGCCCGGCGACGCCGTCATCCTCGTGGGCGGCAGGACGGGACGGGACGGCTGCGGGGGGGCCACCGGCTCTTCCAAGGAACACACCCTCGAATCGCTCACTACCCGCGGAGCGGAGGTGCAGAAAGGGAACCCGCCCACGGAGAGAAAGCTGCAGAGGCTCTTCCGGGACCCGCGGGCAAGCAGGCTGATCAAGAGATGCAATGATTTCGGCGCCGGCGGGGTTTCCGTGGCCATAGGAGAGTTGACCGACGGCGTGGAGGTGGACCTGGACACCGTCCCCAAGAAATACGAAGGCCTGGACGGCACCGAGCTGGCCATCTCCGAATCGCAGGAGCGCATGGCCGTGGTTGTGGCATCGCAGGACGTGGACGCCTTCATCGGGCTCGCCGGCGAGGAAAACCTGGAGGCCACCGTTGTGGCGCGGGTCACCGATAAACACCGCCTGAAAATGTTCTGGAGAGGTAAAGCCATCGTGGACATCGACAGGGACTTTTTGAACAGCAGCGGCGTGCAGAAACACACCAGGACGGCCGTGGCCGCCCCCCGTCCCGAGGAAAACTACTTCAACAGCACCCCCAAGGAGGTCTCCGGGAAACTCCCCCATATCAAGGAAGCGTGGCTGGCCAACCTGCGGGACCTGAACGTATGCAGCCAAAAGGGCCTGGTGGAGCGGTTTGACAGCACCATCGGCGCGGCATCGATGCTTCTCCCCTT
>PWRZ01000033.1 GCA_003563385.1 Syntrophomonadaceae bacterium | reverse complement strand
GTCCGGCAGCAGCGGGCCGGCGGGGACGGGGACCTCCCCGAGCTCTATTTCGTCTTGGTAATCATCTCCGGCATAGTCGACGGCGCTACGGTGGGTGATCACGGCCAGGGCCCCCGAAGCGGCCAGCAAAACTACAACCAGGAATATACCGGCTTTTTTCACTGTATCAGTGCACCTCTTGGTTATATACTACCCCGCATTGCTTACTTTAACTCTAACACGGGGCGGCCCGGGGCACACTATCACATTTATGCAACTTTACTAATCAAAAGGTATAATCTTAAATTATCTAAAGGTGTATGTAATTAGCGGAGCTCCCCTTCTTTCTTGCCCAGCCCGCGGGAGAAGGCGAAGAGGGCCGCCTGGGTGCGGTCCTCCAGCTGCAGCTTGTCCAGGAGGTTGCAGACGTGTTTTTTGACCGTGTTTTCACTGATATAGAGCTTCTCCGCTATGGTCCTGTTGTTGAAACCCTGGGCCAGGGACTGCAGTATTTCTATCTCCCTCCTGGTAAGCTCCCGCAGGGGATCCCTTTCTTCCCTGATCATAACGCTGTCCATGATTTCGGGGTCATAGTAGCGCCGGCCTCCGGCTACGAGCCTGATGGCGGAGATGAGCTCCTCCGGGAGAGCCTCCTTGAGCAGGTAGCCCTCCACGTTTTCGGAGACGGCCTCCGAAACTTCCCGGTGCGAGGCATAGGAGGTCAGGATAATGAAGCGCGTTTCCGGGAGGAACTCCCTGGCCTTTCGAATCAGCTCCATGCCGCCGCCCCCGGGCATCTTAAGGTCCACGAGGGCTATGTCCGGCTTTTCTGTCATGAGCACCTCCAGCCCTTCCGGGCAGGAAGCCGCCGTGCCGGTCACCTCGATATCCTCTTCCATGTTCAAGGCCCGTTCCACCCCGTGGCGGACTATGGGATGGTCGTCAATTATCACTATCTTCATTATACAACCCTCTCTCCCCTGGCGGAGTTGTGATGTGTTTGAGCGGGCGGGACCTGGCACAATATGGTGGTCCCCTGCCCGGGAACGCTCTCGATGTTAAGGCTGCCTCCCATGTTCCGGGCCAGCTCTTTCATGTTCAGCAGTCCCAGTCCTCCGCGGTACCTTTCCTGCACCGAGGGCTGGTCAAAGCCGCAGCCGTTGTCGGACACTGCCAGCTTCAGGGCCCCTCCATCCTCTTCCAGGGAGACGCTGATGCTGCTGCAGTAGCCGTGGCGGATGGCGTTCCCGGTGGCCTCCCTGACAATGCGCGTCAGGGACTTGCGGGTAACGGAGTTGAGTGAGCGGAAGTTTCCGCTGTATTCAAAGTGCACCTGCACGTTGTTAAGCTTGCCCAGGTCCTGGAGGTATCTTTTAATCTCGTCCACAAAAGGTTCGGACCTGTTTTTGAGGGTGCTCATGGTATAGATGGTGGAACGCAGGTCCTTGATGCTGGCCTGGGCCGTTTTCTGCAGGAGCCGCACCTGCTCGCAGACGGGCTCCTCGAGCTCGTTTTTCTTGATCAGCAGGTCCAGCCCGTAGACGAGGCCGAAAAGGTTCTGGGTAACCTTATCGTGGATTTCGCCGGCGATGCGGTCTTTTTCGTCCACCAGCAGGTACTCCTCGGCCAGCGACTCCAGGTAGAGCTTCTCCAGGGCCACGGCACAGAGGTCGGCCAGGAAGGAAAGGGTTTGCTTTTCCCCCTTCAGGTCTTTACCGGTATCCTCGAAGAATGCCGAGAGCAGCCCGTACATGTTGGAGCGGGACTTGACCTTCACGGTGACGAGGGTGCCGGCCACACCGCTTATTTCGGCAGGGAAGTGGCGCGTATAGATCTCCTGGCCGTCGAGCCTGTTTTCAAACAGCTCGGTTATGTACGGATACCAGTCTTCCTCCGCCAGGACATCCCGCGGGCCCCTAACGGCGTAAAAGTTTCCCCCGGTGGCACCGGTCCCGGGGTGCGCTTCTATCCAGACGATCACTTTCAGGGCCCCGGTCAGAGCCCTGCTGTAAGAGGCAAACAGGCTGACGATCTCTTTGGGGTTGCTGTGGTGCGAAAATACCTCGATGGCCTCGTAGAGGGACTTGATATGTTTTACCTGCTCTTCCATAACATCGGCCTGCCGGGAAAGTTTCTTGATGAGGACGTTGAAAAGCTGCGCCGCCAGGGTGATGAGGACAAAGATGAGCACCATGTGGGCGCGGTCCGGCCACAGTAGAGGGGAGCTTCCTTCCATGCCGTGAATGTTGAAGCGGTGCAGAAAAGAGGCGCTGGTGAGAAACACTGCCACCATGGACCAGCAGAAGTAAAAGGGCAGCAGTGTCGCAGAGAGCAGGATGGGGTTAACGGCGTACCACAGGAAGGGGCTGTCCATCCCCCCGGTGAGGATGAGGATGGAGGCCAGGCCGACGGTCTCTATGAGGATCAAGAGCTTTCTGGTGCCGTCTTCCACCCTGCTGTATATGCCGATGAACACGTACGCTTCCAGCAGCAGGCACACCGAAACCCCCAGCTTGAGGTAGATCGGCGCAGCCGGGGGACCGACCAGGTAAAATATGGTGGTGATGAGCAGGGAGCTGTAGCGGTAGTAGTTGAGCAGCGTGCCCGGGTCCAGGTACTCCCAGAAATAGCGCCTTTTTATGTGTTTATATAGAGAAGCGATCGGGAAGCGCCGCTCTTTTTTTGCCATCCTCATCGCCTGCACTCCTGCTTCCTTCCCTTCTTGGAAATATTATCATATATAAAAATTCTACCAT